>DUUL01000041.1 GCA_012841575.1 Candidatus Moraniibacteriota bacterium
CGTAATAAAAACAAAATTGGGCTAGAAGAAGAGTCTGAATTTGACAGTGAAGAAAAAGGCCCTTTTATCTTTCGTAAAAAATTTCAAATAATTTTTGCCCTACTACTTTTAATCGTCATTGGTGGAATATGGTTATTTAAAAATTACCCTAAAATACAAATCACTGTCTCTCCTAACAAAAGAGAACTATCTCGAGAACTAAAGGTCGTTTCAAAATTAGATGAGGAGATTGATATTGAAAAACAAGAAATACCTGGGAGAGTAATTGAAGTCTCCTTGGAAAAAACTCTTGAGTTTGAGTCTACTGGTGAATCTTATCAAGGAGAAAGTGGGCGCGCTAAAGGAACAATAACTATTATTAACAACTACTCATCCGCCCCACAAGTATTAGTTGCTACAACAAGATTTCTCTCTAGCGATGGTAAGCTTTTCCGTTTAATAAAAGGAACCACTGTTCCTGGCATGCAAGCAGATTCTCCTGGAAAAATTCAAGCAGAAATAACTGCGGATAAGCCTGGAGAGGATTATAACATTGAACCTGCTACTTTCACTATTGAAGGTTTTAAGGGCGGCCCTAAATACGAAAAATTCCAGGCAACCTCTGAAACCAAGTTTAGCGGAGGAAGAACTGCTGATTCTGGTAATGCACTGGTGGCAATTTCTGAAAATGACCTAAAGAATGCTCGAGAAAAAACCATTGAGGAGCTAGAAAAAAGCATCCAAGCAGAGCTCGAAAAAGAGCTTGGTGAAAACGAAAAATTGCTCTTAGACTCCACTGAAAAAACCATTGAGAGTGCTACCAGCTCTAGCCCAGCGAACACTACTGTTAACACCTTCACCTACACCATCAAAGAAACCGTTAAAACCATCGCTTTCAATGAAGAAGATTTGAAAAAAATTGCATCAGCTGAGTTAGTTAAAGAAATTAATGAAAATAACACTCTTGATAATAATATAAATATTAACTATAAGCGTGGATTGATTGACTTTAACAATAAAAGCTTAACTATCAACCTGGAAGTAAAATCAGTAGCTTGGGCAAAGTTAGATCTTGATAAAATCAAAACCGGCATTGTTGGAAAAAATGAAAAAGAAATTAAAGAATTTCTCTCCAACTATCCTGGACTTAATCAAGCAGAAATTTTCTTAATCCCCGCTCAACTAAATAAATTCTCCACCACTAACCAAAGTAACATCACTATCAAAGAGGAAAGAAAATAAAAAACATACTAAAAAACTGAGCTCTTTAAAGAGCTCAGTTTTTTTATACTAACAGTAATTTTTTACTTAGTCACTTTGTAATTTTCCTTCTTTTGTCTATACAAAACCTCTTCCGTTAACTGACGACTGCCTTTTATCATATCGGCAATTAAAGCAAAGATCAAAAACTGCACCCCCAAAAATAAAGACAACGCAGAAAAAATAATTAAATTTAAATAAGGTGATATCTTGAATTCCTGAAAATACTGAACTAAGAAAAGAAAAAACCCGCCAACTCCCACTAAGCAGAATATTGCAGCAGGCCAACCAAAAAACTTAAGCGGCTGAACATCTCGAATCGCTTTTAGAATAATTTTAAACCCATTCAATATAAACTTTGACAAAGATTTTGTAATCTTGCCTTGTCGATCAGCAAAATAAGTAACGTTAACCGGCACCCACTTGATACTCAAGCGCTTGCCAATAGCATCAATTATTGTCTCTTGAGTATAGGTAAAATGAAGGTTGACTAAATTTAAGCGCAATAACGCCTCTCGACTATGAGCTCGAAAACCACAGGTTAAATCATCAATTTTAACCCCCAGAAAAAAACTAATTCCCTTAGCGGCAAATTGATTTAAAAAACTTTTAATCCAAGGTATACCCTGCGCCTTGTATTGAGCAAAGCGATTGGCTACTACCATATCAGCCTCCTTGTTGATTACTGGACCTAGTAAAAGAGGAATTTCTTCTGGATCAAATTGACCATCAGCATCAATGTTTACAAAAAAATCAACTCCTTCCTGCAAAGCATTTTCTGCACCCTGCTTAAATGCATAGGCCAAACGACGATTAGGCTTGTAAGACACAATTAAGTCAACTCCGGCCTTTTTGGCAAAATAAACTGTTTTGTCATCAGATCCATCATCAACCAACTGAATTAGCTTTTTGGTAATCACACGCCCTGCTCCCGAACGATAAAATTCAGCTTTAAAGCTTTTTTGGATTCGCTCAATTGTCTCAGCAATTTTTTCCTCCTCATTGAAAGCAGGAATATTTACAATCAATTTCATTTTTTTGAATAAAAGTTATAAAATTAACAGTCTTCAGGCAAAGCATCCCTCCCTTTATCATCAGCATGTTTTTCTCCCCAACGAATAACTCCCTCCTCCCACTTTTCAAATTGCGGATCATTTTTAGGTCTTTTGGGTTGATCTCCTCTTGGATCATCTTTATCAACATAGTAAAGGATACTATGTCCAATGAAAAACTTTCTTTTCTTATCATCTTTGTCCCCACAATCTCCGTCTTTAGGAACACAATACTTATCTTTTTTTACCTTACAAACCTTAACCTCCTTGACTTCATTTTTAATTTTTCCATCCAAAATATCCTTCCCCGTCTCAACTTTAACCGGCGCAGCAAATTTTTCATCTTGCTTGTTAGCCAGGGCCTCTGTCATAAACTTATTCCAAATTGGACCAGCTACATAAATTCCATCTGCTCCTGCTCGCATAGAAGAAGAATTGTTATTTCCTGCCCAAACTCCCACTGTCAAAGAAGGGGTGGTGCCAATCGTCCAACCATCTTTAAAGTCATTAGTTGTTCCTGTTTTAACCGCCACTTGGTGACCTGGAACATTCATCTTACTATTGGGACCAAAAGTTGGCTTGCGCAAATTATCATCAGATAAAATTTCTGTTGTCTGTAAAGCAGCATTGCGCTCTAAAACTCGCTTCCCCTCTGATTGCTCATAATTAGCAACCTCATTGCCAGAATGATCCTCGATTCTTAAAATTACTTTTTGATCATGTTTGATCCCTTCAGCACCAAAAACTCCAAAAGCACCAACGTGCTCTAGTAATTTAACTTCTCCGCCACCAAGCACTAATGATAAACCAAGGTTGGGGCTTTTTAAGGTGCTGATTCCCATTGATTCCACCTGACTAATAGCATCTTTAATTCCAACTAAATAAAGTGCCTTGACTGCGGGAATATTCAAAGAGCGTGCTAGTGCTTCCTTCATTTTTGTTGGTCCACGGAAAGATCCACTGTAATTATTGGGTCGATAATAATTACCGCTACCGTCTTTACCAAAGTTAGTGGGTACATCATAGAGAATTGTCTCTGGTGTATACCCTTCCTGAAAGGCTCTTGCATAAACATAGGGCTTAAAAGAAGAACCTGGCTGCCGCAAACGAGTCGCTACGTTAACATTTCCGTCAATTGTTTTGTCCCAATAGTCCTTAGATCCTGCCATAGCTAAAACTTGCCCATTTTGAGGATTGGCAGCCACCAAAGCAGCATTAGAAAATCTCCATTTTTCGCCCTCAGCATTAACTCCTTCCAAAACAGCACTTTCCGCCTTTTTTTGTAAATCCCAATCTAGGGTAGTATAAACTTTCAAACCTTTGGATTGCAACTCCTTCTCCCCAAACTGCTCTTCTAGTTTTTCCTTTACATACAAAGCAAAGTGGGGCGCCTGCAAAATATTACTCAAGGGTTTTATTTGGGATAAAATATCCTCATTTTTAGCAGCCTCTTTTTGTTCTTCTGTAATATAGCCCAAATCATACATTCTATCTAAGGCATAAGCCCAGCGATTTAGCAATCTATCCGTATGTGAGCCATAGGGAGAATAATAGGAAGGAGCATTGGGCAAGCAAGCTAGTAAAGCTGCTTGAGATAAAGTCAAATCGCCCACAGAAACTCCGAAAAAAGTTTTGGCTGCTGCTTCGATTCCATAAGAATTAGAGCCATAAGGAATTTCATTTAGATACATTCCCAAAATATCCTCCTTGGAAAACTTATTCTCAATTTCAATGGCCAAAATTAGCTCTTTTATTTTTCTGGAGTAGCGTCGCTCTGAAGTTAGTAAAGAGTTTTTAATAAATTGTTGGGTAATGGTTGATCCTCCTCGCTTGGGACACAATCCACCCAGATCACCCAAGCCAATCTTAGAAGAAACTTCATGACAAGCAGCCTTGGTGATTGCCGCTATATCGAAACCGTGATGAGAGTAAAAAATACTGTCCTCAAGAACAATTGTAGCTTTCTTGACCGTTTCTGGAATATTCTCTACTGGCACTACTGTGCGCTTCTCCTCACCGTATAATTCATATAAAAGATGTTCTCCTGTGCGATCGTAGATTTTAGTTGACTCAACCACCACTCGCTTGTTAATCTTCCCTGGGTTAGGCAGGTCTTTGGAGTAATAAATAAATAAACTGATTGCCACCAAAACTGCTATAGCAAAAAGAAAAACAAAAAGCCAAATAAGTCTTTTTAGCCAAACATACTTTCCTTTTTTCTTAGTTTTACTCTTTTTTTCCTGACCACTCTTCTTCGCCATTGACTTTTTTGAACTTCCCTCGCCATGATATGTATAAGCACCTAATTTCCCATTATTTTTGTCCTTAGTTGACTTTCTTTTCTTGCCATTTTTTTCAAAAACACCCAAAGCCAAGTAGGCCAAAAAACCTACTCCTAAAAATAAAATGATTATTTTAAATAAGATTGGCATACGCTAGCTATAAACTACAAATATTTTTTTATGCAAGATAATTATACCACCTTATAGTCAAAAAGAAAGCCCTTTCCAGTAATCACTATCCTATTAAATAACGACTCTTCAGCCGATCTTCCCAGATCTTCTTCGGAAATTCTCCTGGCATCTTAATCTCTGAGTCACCTTTAATAAATCCAGCCTTAATCAACTGAGGTAAAATATCTAAATTTATACCACCAATATAAAGATACTTTTCTAGCCCAGCCTCTTTTAATCTCTCAGAAACAATTTGTTGCTCCAAGTAATTAGTTGCTAGACTTTCTGTTAAATATTCCCCTCTATCATTTAGGGAGTAGTTTCGTCTAAAAAGTCTCTTAGATCTATTAATCGCCAATCTAAGAAGATCCCTCCTCTCCTTTTCAAAAACACTTTCATCAACTAACCCCTTTTCTTTCTTTTCTTTTAAAATCTTCAACGAAGAAGAATAGAAAGTTTCAACACAATCAAGATAGTCACCACCCATTTGTTTCCTCTCCATTGCTCGCACATAAAACGGTATTGGGATTTTCTTAAAACCAAATATTTTTTGCCTGATGTCATTTTCATATTGCATCGCACCTGCCTCCATTAAAATATTCATTCTATCCAATCCGATTCCGCCCAAAATTTTCAAACTAGATAACCTATCTTTGTTCTCGTGCTGACAAACATGCACCACTTCATGCCCCATTAGAGTTGGCACAAGATTCAAAACGGATACCGGCGAATCACCCAAAGAAACCTCTTTCTTTGAAATATTAACTCCGGCAGACTTTCTACCTTCATAAACCTTCGCCTTCCAGCCATTACTTTTTTCGACACCGCCCAATCCTAAGTAATCCAACATTTCATTAACCAGTGCCTCCGCCTCACTTGCGTCGACCTTTAGAGACCTAATCTTTTCGAGATCAAGACCTCTTTTTTGCAACCCCTCTTTTTCGGCTAATTCATTTTGTGAATATTCTTCCTCTATTTTATTGGCAAACTCAGACAATAAATCTCCCACCTGCAAATAATCATCCTTGCTATTTTTCTCGGAAGAGCTTCCAGTTAAAAACTTATCATAAGCACTCATTCTTCGTCCCGCATCCTCGCGCCTAACCTCTTTGCCGTTTTCTTGATCAATAATTTTCAGAGCATGCGCCTGGTTACCTGCCAAAAACTCATTTATCTTTCTTAGATAAATGCTTAGAGTTAATTTTTTCAATTTATCAAAATCAGAATCCCCTAAAAGAAGAAACTCTTTTTTTAAATTCATTTTTTAGTCCTCTCAACCCACTCTCCCTTTCAATTACCTGCTCATCATTCTCGACAACTCGAAACCGCTCTACTAGAGAAACCGCAAAATCATCATGAAAATCCCCTCCTCCATTCAAATACTCAAACAACAGATCTTCTGTCGCCCCCTCTAGAACAGTAAAAGCTTCTAGTGAAGTCATCTTGAAACTCTCCACTCTTTCCTTCCATTACCTCCTCTGACCGACCAAATCTTTCTGTGTAAAACCAGGATGTGTTAATATTTCACCCTCCTCTAATCCAGTCACAAACTTCAAAGCATCTTTCGCTTTAGAAGAAAGTTTCTCAAAATTTTTCAATAAAGTTGGACGGAAGCTTCTAATCCTTGGTCCTCCTTTTTCTAAAGCCTTGAGTTTTTCGTAAAGTCCTTTTTCAAATTCGAAAACTGCTTGTCTTTCTTCTTCGGAAATCTTATCAATCAGGGATACTTCCGTTTTTTCTGCTTCCTTTATTTTGGAGACATTTTCAGCAACTGTCTCAAAGAATCTTTTACGAAAAAGCCCTTCTTGCTTTGTGATTTCTTGTTTTATTGGTATATTTTCTCTCATTTTTTTAAATAATTATTAGTTAACACCTGAACAACCTCCTTCGCCACGTTTATGCCAGTGGCACTTTCAAATCCCTTGAAATCTGCAGAGGTATTAATTTCAACAACTAGATATCCTTTTTTGCTTTTAATAAAGTCTATCCCTGCAAATAGCAATCTACCTTCTTTCATAATTTTCTTGGAATAATCAATCATTTCTTCTGTTAATTTAAATTGTCTAGCAGTTCCTCCCTGAGAAATATTTGCTTTGAAATTATCATCGGAAGCTGTTCGCTTAATTGCACCCAAAACATTATCCCCAACACAATAAACTCGAAAATCTGTCCCTCTTGACTCTTGAATATATTCCTGTAACAGAATATTTTTCTTGCCAGTTATTCCTCGCGGCATACTCTCTACAAAAGAAAATACCTCCTCCACAGAACCCACAAGATCAACATATCTTCCTTCTGATCCCGTTACTTTTTTTATGACACAGGGAAATCCGCCAACCTCACCAACTAAATCTTTCACCCTTATCTCATCTTTAGATGAAAGGAGAATCGTTTTAGGAGTCGGGATGTTAATTGAATTTAAAAATATTCCCTCAAAAAATTTATCACTCAAGTTGAAATGCTCAACTCTAGGCCAAGTAAAAATACCCAATCGGTCAGCCAAAAAAAGGAGGTAGTGATGATAGTACCCGTTGCCAATGGAAAAAACTAATTGATAGTCACTAATTTCAATTTCAGACCCGTCACTCAGAATTCTATCTACTAAAATTAACACGTCGTTGCTACAAATTAAGTCTATTGACCAGCCAATTTTTACAGCCTCTTCTGTGAATCTTTTTGTCCGATAACGATCTATTTCACCACGCTCCGCAATTAATAGAATTTTTTTCATTTTTTTAACTTAACTTAATTTACTTGCTATCAAACTAACCACCTCTTTCCTAATATCCACCCCCGCTTCTTCAAGACAGTGTTGATATAGTCCAGGCCTTCCATTTTCATCGATAATTTTATACCCCTCTTCAGTATAAATAAAATCAAAACAAATAATGTCTTTATTAATAACCTTTTTAGCTTTTAAAGCTATTTCTTTCAGGTTATTATCCGGCTCAACATATTCCGTAAATTGCCCCCTAGCATCAATTCGATCTGGATCATAGATCTTCCAATCGGATTGCCCCAAAAGCTTTTTTCGATAGCCGAATAAAACTTTATTGTCAAAAACAACCACAGAAACCCATTTACTCAAATCGTTTTTATAAAATCTCTCCAAGAGTAATTGTTCCTCTCCCATGGGCAAATAGCACTGAAGCAACTCCACTGTTTCTAGTAAACGATCGCGAGAATCAATTCTCACAATACCAGCTCCAAAACCACCAAATCTCGGCTTAATCAAAACCTCTCCACCAAAAGACTCAAAACAATCAATTAGTGCTTCCTTATTTTTAGCATTAACAAGAGCAAAATCAGCTACTGGTAAACCAGCTTTTTTCAAAAATAAATGAGAAAAGTATTTATCATTAACCACCCTCACTGACTCTGGATTATTAACTACAATACAATCATACTCCAGTGCTTTTAGAATGTTTAGATAATAATTGTCCCCCTTCCAAGCATTAACTTCAATAATATCATGCCAAAAATACAAATCTAAATCGCTTAAATCTTTTCCCTGAAAAAAAACTTTACCGTTCTTTAAGTACATCCTTCGATAGTCTAGGTCGCGCAAAACTTCAAAATTATGAACACCCTCCAAATCTGAACATATTTGTTCGATTAACTCTTCTGAAAAAACACCTTGCTTTTTCTTAAAAAAACCAACTTTATATTTTCTCTTTTTACCGCTTATTTTTTTCATACTTTTTTATTGCATAACTAACAATCTCTTGGGCAGGATTTATGTTAGTTATCCCTTTAAATTTTTGCCACTGTGGTGTTGAGTTAACTTCAATCACATACCACTTTTTATCAAACCTTGCTAAATCAACTCCTGCCACTTCATAATTCATTGCTTCACAAGATCTCAGAGCAATATCTTCTATCTCCTCATCAACAGGGAAAGATTCCGCTCGTGCACCTAGTGACGCATTAGAACGAAAATCTCCTGGGACAACAAAACGCTTCATCGCTCCTAACACCATCCTTCTCCCAACCACAAAAACTCTGATATCTCCGTCTATTTCCAAAAACTTTTGGATTAAAAACTTCTCCGAATTGTCCTTCTGTGCTAGAAAATTTATTAAATCAATTTTATTGTTAAATTTATTAATGCCCTGACCTTGCTGTCCATAAATTGGCTTTACAATAACCGGAAATTCTAACTCATTCACCACCTCCTCCACTCTCTTATTATCCGTCACCAAAACTGTTTTGGGGTAATTTAAGCCCGCTCTTAAAATCTTGCTGGCTTCATAAAGCTTGCTAGGAATATAGTCAAAGGCAACAGTTCCATCAATGACAACCTTTCCTTTACTCAGTAACAACTCCGCAAAAATTCTAGTTTCCGTAAGCGTCTTATTATATCCACGCAATAAATAAATGTCGTACTCTAATAAATTTTTTTTTCTGACCTTAACTGAAAATTCTCCCTGCTCTACAAAAAAAACAAATTCTTTAGGAGAAACTACATCAACTAAAGCACCCCGCTTCTTAATTTCTAGAATCAAATCTTTTGTATTTTCTGTTTTTGGTCCAACAATTAAAAACTTCATTTTTTAAACCTCAATTAAAAACCTTTTCAAGTCTCTTCTGCCAATTAACATATCATATTTTAAATCCGATCGATCAATAATATTAGCTCTAGAAACAACTGTTAATTCATCCATCTCAAAAATAATTTTTACCACTGGTCTCAAGGTAGCACCGCTAGAAGAAAAAACTACTCCAACATCCTCCAGTCCGCTGATTTTTCTACCATACTTTTTCATAAATTCACTCTTTATTTCTTTTTCTTTCCCCGGAATTAACTCAAACTCAGAAACATCAACATTGGAAAATTCCTCAATGACCTTTTCAAAACCAAGCTCCTTGGCTAATTTCAGATCAATTGAAGTAGAATAGGCTCCTGTGTCCACTCTAGCCTCAACCTCAAGATGTCTATTTCTTTTTAACTTAATTCTAATTTTTTCAACCGAACCAATAATTCTCTTTCCAGACAACTCCTCAATCTCTTCTTCAATTTCTCCTCCAAAAAGATTTTGTGCTAAATCCACTCCTCGCTTTACTCCTTTAATTTTTAGTCCCTCCACTCTCTTAAGTCGCCTCAAAAGACCCTCTTGATTTGCAATTTGAATTGATAAACCTGGACGAGCATTAAGCTCTAAAAAAACTGGGCCTCGATCACGATCCAATGCAACATCCGCCCCCAAAAAACCTAATTTTGAAACATCCTGTGCTTTAACCGCCATTTCTAAAATTTGCCGCCAATAAGGAATTTTAATTCCACTAAGCAGCAATCTGGTTTTAGGAATATACTCAATTAAACCAAACTTACCATAAATCGCTGTAGTGGTTACTCCGGTTGCAATATCAATGCCGCAACCAATCCCACCCAACTGTAAATTTGCTTTCCCACCTGATTCTGGAGTGGCTAAACGTAACATCGCCATAATCGGTACTCGATTATAGACAATAATTCTTACATCTGGCATTCCTTTATAGGAGTAAGGCTTAAAATCTTTCATCAACTTGATCCGCTCTTCAAAAAAAGCAATGTCGGGAGTTCCCGTTCTGGAAAAAGATCCTTCCAAAATATTTTGCACTTGGCTTTTTAGGTCATCTACTGTCACTTTACTACCATCGGCTTTCACCCAAATTAAATCCTCTCCTCTCATTCGACCATACACCACTAAAATCCCTTCTCCACCAAAGCCAAAATTAGGCTTCAGCACAAAACTATTAGGCAAACTACTGAAATCAAAGTTAGCTAACTCCTCACGATTTCTAATTTTGCCCAAAAGCTTTGGAACCGGCAAACCAGCTTTCTTTAACTTCTTCTTGCACAACAACTTATCATCCGCCAAACGTTTTGCCGACTTTTTATTGTTGGGTCTAATGTAGTTTAGGTTACGGGCGTTCATCCCTAAAATCCCACTACTTTTTGTAAGGAATTTCAGCATTTTTAATTATATCCTTAAAGCGAAAATACTCTGTCAAACGCAGTCCCGTCCACCTGCCTAAGATGATATTGATTGGAATCGTGAATAAAACCACCCAAGGAAATTTTTGAACAAAAACTAATAAATCTCCCCAGCCGAGAACAAAATAGCAAGCCACTGAAATAATCAAAGTTTCAAGAGATAGAATTGTCGCCTGTCTAACTCCTTTTTCAATATAAGTAGCTACAAATTTTTCAACTAAAGTAATCATTATAACAATTGGAAAAATTGAAACACTAGCCATTCCTGTTCGCTGACTATATCCGCTAACAATTAAAAAAAACAAAGTTGCCACTGCTACGAGGGTTATAATAATCGCCATTCTTGGTAAATAAAGCATCTTGAGTTTTCTGAGTAAGGCACGGGCGATAATTCCCACCACCAGAATCAAAATGAAAAGAAAGATCCCATACTTCAACCCCCGCCAAAAACTCTCCGCCTTTGAGCCAATATCTAAAAAAGCGAAGGTAACTAACGCTGGTGTGTAAATTCCAAAAGCTTTAATTCCAATAACCTGACGAAAAAAAGCGATAATTGTTACAATGACTGGAATAATTAAAATCAACACTATTGTTTGAATAGGCACTCCACTGTCCACTGCAGCAAAAGTAATAAAATCAGAGCCAAAAGAATTTAACATACTATAGCGCACCAACTCTGTTCCGTTAAACACTCTTTAACGAAAACAAA
>DUUL01000123.1 GCA_012841575.1 Candidatus Moraniibacteriota bacterium
GATCTGGACGGTTTCAAGATAGTCAACGATACCTTCGGGCACGAGGCCGGCGATATGGTGCTGATAGAGTGCGCCACGAGGCTGCGGAGCGCTCTCAGGGCCTCCGATTTTGTTGCCCGCCTGGGCGGAGATGAATTTGTCATTCTGGTTAAAAATGTGACCAGTATCGAGAACCTGACCACCCTGGTCAACAAGGTTCTAGCCACCATCCGGGAGCCGCTCACAATCAAAGGGAAGGAACATGCCCTCTCGGCCAGTATCGGTGTGAGCATCTATCCGCAGGATGGCCAGGATAAACAGTCGCTCACAAAGGCGGCCGATCTGGCGATGTACGCCGCAAAGGAGAAAGGGAACAACAACTTTCAGTTCTTTTCCATGGGGATCAAGGCACAATTTCGCGAGAGGACCATGTTCGAGGAAAGCCTGCCCCGGGCGATGGAGCGCAACGAACTTTTTCTTGAATATCAGCCCAAACTGGATATGAAAACCGGTGCCATCACCGGTGTGGAGGCGCTGCTGCGCTGGCACAATCCCTCTCTCGGCCTGGTCATGCCGATGCGGTTGATTCCGGCGGCCGAGAGTTCAGGGCTGATCGTCCCCATCGGCCGCTGGGTTCTGAAGACCGCCTGCAAGAAGAATATGGCCTGGCAGCGCCAGGGCCTTCCCCGGATCGGGATGGCGGTGAATCTGTCGCACCGGCAGCTGATGGATGAGCGGCTGATCGAGGATATAAAAGAAGCGCTTGCTGAATCGGGGATGGATCCGGAGCTGCTGGAGCTTGAGATCACCGAGAATCTGCTTCTGAGTTACTTTCCCCGGATCATCAATGTCTTGAACCAGCTCAAGGAGCTGGGGGTGCGGCTGGCTCTGGACGACTTTGGATCCGGTTATTCCTCCCTGGCCCAGATCAGACACCTGCCCGTAGATACACTGAAGATAGACCGCTCCATTGTCGGCAATATTCCGGTGAATAGAATCGATATGGCTGTTGCCGAGGCGATCGTCGGCATCGGCAAATCGCTCGATATGACCATTGTCGCCGAGGGTGTGGAGACCCCGGAGCAGCTGGCCTGTTTGCAGGATCCCTTCTGCGATGAGGTTCAGGGATTTTATTTTTCAAAACCGGTCTCGCCAGAGCATGCCGCCGAGCTGATCAGCAATAGAAAGTTCGAGATGCTGAAGTAAAACGTTGTGTAAGATTGCATGCGAGAGAACGTCGAGAGAGAAAACATGAATTTTTCATTTAATTCGTTAATCTTGCAGGAAATTAACAATCTATGTCGAATAGTGTCATCTACATATAAACGGCCATCTGGCTAGCAGGGCTCCATCAAGCTGTCGAATACAACCTGAGAAAATCTTGTCTTAACAACAGACGGTGTTCCGTGGAGGAAGCAATGGATAAACTCGGTAAGGAAGAATATCGTTCTATTGTTAACGGCATTCAGGACGGCTATTTTGAGGTTGATCTAGCCGGTACCTACACCTATGCCAATAAAGCCCTCTGCAATATCTACGGCTATACCAGGGAAGAGCTGATCGGGGTAAATTACCGCAAGCATACCACCCGGGAAAATTACCGCAAAGCATTCAAGGCCTTCAACCAGATCTACAAAAGCGGAGCCTCCGGCAAGCTGATCAATTACGAGGTGTTCAGGAAAGATGGTGCCAGAAGGCAGGTCGAA
>DUUL01000130.1 GCA_012841575.1 Candidatus Moraniibacteriota bacterium
CCCAGGGCGGCAAACATGGCGGAGAAGAGGATGTAGCCGCCCAGGAAAAACAGAAGCGAAGGCGCCAGTTCCGCAAAGCCGAGCGGTATTTCTCTAAAGTCCAGGAAACGCACGGCCACGGTAAGCCCCACAGCCAGCCAGATCGCGATCTGGATCAGGCCCAGGGCGGCGAAGCCGAGCAGTTTGCCCATCAGCAACACGAAAGCGGAAACCGAAGAAAGTAGAATTTCCACGATCCGGTTGCGTTTTTCCTTAATCACGCCGTACATTAACACCTGCCCGGTAAACATGGTGGCAAATGCCAGCAGAATGCCGAAAACCAGGGGGACCACCAGCGCAGCCCAGGAAGCCTCTTCGCCGCTTAGCTCTCTGGTCTGCAGCGTCACCGGCATTGTGGCAGCGTTGATTTGCGCTGCTGTCAGTCCCATCTTTTCCATCCGGTATAAGGTTACAACCGTGCGCACGCCTTCGCCGAGCACCATGGTATTCTGACTCCGGCTATCCGGCACATAATAGTTTACGCGTCCCTGTTCCACCGCTTCCGTGGTGAGATGGATGTAGCCGTCGAATTCGCCTTCCCCGACCTGTGCGGCCAGCTGCTCCCTTTTCTCCACCGGGAATTCGGTTACGGTAACCGGAGTGGGGGCGAGGTGGGCTTCCAAAAGCGCGAACAGCTCCCCGGTCTCGTCGATGACAGCGATCGACTGTTCTTCCCTGGCAGCGCTGCTGCCGGCAAAATAGCCGATTAAACCGCCGGCGAGCATGATTACCGGGATCAGGAAGGTGAAAATTAGGAAAGTGGGGCTTTTCAAGTTCTTGAAAAATTCCCAGCGGGCAACCCGGGCAGTATTATGCAGATTCATGTGTTTCACCTCTTTCCTTGACCGTTTCGATAAATATTTCATGCAGCGGCGGTTTCCGGACCGTGATTTCCGCGATAGTCAGCCGGCTCCCGATCTGCTGCAAAAGTTCGTTGATCGAGGCGCCGCTGTAACGCAGGATCGCCTGCCCCGGTTCGAGCTTCAATATGCGCATGCCCGGGATCTCTTTGATAAAGCTACTGTCACCGGAAGGGTCAAAATGCAGCTCCACGCTGCTTTCTTTATAGCTCCGCTTAATATCCTGCAGTTTGCCGGAGAGAACCTCCCGGCCGTGGTTGATTAAAAAGATCGAATCACAGAGCTCCTCGACCAGGTTCATCTGGTGGGCTGAGAGCAGCACGGTCACCCCGGCCGCTTGGAGCTCGCGAATGATTTCCTTGAAAAAGTCCTGGTTGACGGGATCCAGCCCGGAAAACGGTTCGTCTAATAAAACCAGTTGCGGCTTGTGTAAAATGGAAGCGATAAACTGAACCTTCTGCTGCATCCCCTTGGAGAGTTTATCCAGCCTTTGGTTTTTATAGTCGGCCAGGCCGACCCGTTTAAGCCAGGCCTCTCCTTCCCGCCGGGCTTCATGGGGTGATTTGTTTTTCAACCCGGAAAGGTAGACGAGATTGTCGATCACCCTGGCATCATCGTAAAGTCCTCTTTCTTCGGGCAGGTAACCGACCATTGATTTCTCAATGGGGCTTAAGGAGCCGTTAAAAGAAAAAACAACTTTACCGCGATCAACGGGCAGGATGCCCATGATCATGCGGATGGCGGTGGTTTTCCCGGCGCCGTTCGGGCCCAAAAGTCCCAGCACTTCACCCCTGTGGACCTTGAAGCTAATATTGTCGACCGCTTTCTTTTGGCCGTAGCACTTGGACAGTTCTTCTACCGCGAGCACGGTTGTCATCTGCAAAAACCTCCTTTCAAAACCAAACCATTTTTGTTTCGCCTTTTCGAGATTTAAGTTTGCCATGTGCGTTCAGCAAGCCCTGCCAGAGAATGTATTAAATTCATCATTCCTTTTTCTGGTTTCAGCAATTTTCCGGACTAGAAGAATACTATCCTATTTTCCGAGCGGATGCCGTCTGCTTTAATGATTATGGAAAGGTTAAAGCG
>DUUL01000099.1 GCA_012841575.1 Candidatus Moraniibacteriota bacterium
AGAAGAATATCGCCAGGGCGCTTACCAGAAGGATCATAAAAAGCAGTGCAATTAAAGGGTTCATCCCTTCCGCTCACCCCTCTTTCCAGCCTTTTTTTTCGATCCGGCATAATCATCGAGGAGATAGCTGCCCTTGACCAGATCCATCCCCAGGCCGTAGGAGGTTTTGGCCAGCAGGTGGGTCATCACCGGGTTGATCGTTGCCACCAGAACGATGATCAACGCCATTTTGGCCGCCGAGGTGAGATCTCCGATCACCAGGATCAGCCCGAGGATGATCAGCCAATTGCCCAGAGTATCGCATTTGCCCAGCGCATGCATCCGGTTGTAAACATCGGGCATCCTGAGCAGACCGATAGCGCTTACCGCCAGAAAGAAAAAGCCGCTGCCCATCAGAACCATCGCTATGATATTCTTGATCATCTATCTTCTCCTCCCTTTGACCGGCCCGCTAGAGCAGTTTTCCTTCACTCAGCAGCTTCAACACGCAGATGGTGCCGATGAACGAACCTAGAACCAGGACCAGGGCGACATCGATATAGTGGGGGCTTTGGTGCAGGTACGTGTAGATCAGGATCAGGGCAACCACCTCGGAGGTGACCAGGTTGATCGACAGGACCCGATCGATCGTCGAGGGACCGAAGAAGGCCCGGTAGAGCGCTGCAGCAGCCACGACAACCAATCCGATCACAAGAGCATTCAAAAAGGAAGTCGGCATATTAACCCCCTTCTCCCTCCAGTTTTTTGGCCTGTTTGTAAAGGTACCAGTCGAGCACGCCACGCCCCGACTCGGCGGTGATCGCATGAACCACGAGGCGGTCACTTTCCAGATCAACCGTGATCGTCCCCGGAGTGAGGGTGATCGAGTTGGCGTAGAGTGCACGCGTCAGATCGTGTTTCAACTCATGGCGCGTGATCACGATGCCCGGGGAGATCGGCAGCCTGGGATCAAGCACGATCAGCGCAACCATGATATTTGCTTTCAATATTTCCCAGATCAGGCATAACAGGTAAAAGATGATGAAACCGAGCTGCTTGAAGGTAAACGCGGTCCGGCGGCCCCCACCGATCTGGATCTTCGACCAGGCCGCGGTTAACAGGAGAGCCAGAACGGTCCCCACCAGGAGGTGCTGCCAGTGCAGCGTCGCCGACAGCAGCAACCAGAAACCGGCCAGCAGCAGGAATATTAGAACTCCTCCGATGATATCTCTTTGCCGATGGGCCAATAAAACACCTCCCTCGCTAACTCAGAAAATGCAGCACGATCTGCTGCAGATAATCATAGGCCATCACTCCCGCAGTCCCCAGAACAATGATTCCGGCCGCAGCAGCGATAATTGGCAGCTGCATGGTGAAAGGGATCCTGTCTCTTTGAAAAATTCTTTTCCCGGCGGGCTGCTCCACATTGACAAAGTAGAACTGCCAGATGATAGGGAAATAGTACGCCGCATTGAGCAGTCCGCTGAGCACGATCAGGGCGATGAAATAGGGATAGGAGGCGCCCATGCTTTCAACCGCCAGCAGATACTTGGAGATGAACCCTCCCGTCAGCGGCAGCCCGACCATGGAAAACGCAGCCACGGTAAAACATCCTGCCGTCAGCGGCATCGAGAAACCGATATTTTGCAGCCGGTTCACCTTTTTCTCTCCGGTCTGATAATAGATCGCCCCGGCACAGAGGAAGAGGCAGGTCTTCATCAGCGCGTGGACTACCAGATGATAGAAGGCGGCCA
>DUUL01000125.1 GCA_012841575.1 Candidatus Moraniibacteriota bacterium
CTCCGTATTCCTGAAATACCCGTCAAGGGGCAGGATTTCCCCTTCCGCGGTCTCGTAGGACGGGTCGTAGAACATCATGTCATACGGTGTTTTATATAAGCCGAATGTTTCAAGGTGATAAAGCCTTAAGGCAGCATAATCCGGCCTTTTTAATGTTTTCGCCAGCCAGAAAAGCTCTATAATGTCCGGCTTTGAATAAGACGCGTCGTGGTAATTGTAAAGCCCCGTCGGGCCATGTACATACGCCGCAAACTCACCGGTGCCGGAGAACCCGGTAGCCCGGGTAAGCCCGTAATTCGTACCGCATGCGCTCTCCAACGAAGAAAACATCCTCATGCAATACGCCACCGCCAGATTCCTGTAGCCGGGGCTTTCCTCCCACGCGCCGTCGGGTGCAAATTCCGGCATCATGTATTCAAGCGCTCTAATGCTTTTTGCAACCGTGTCAAAGGCTATTTCCTCATAGCCGGGCTCGTCCGCAAGCATCAGTGCGGCCATTGCAACCCCGCCGTTTACTACCGAGTTCCAGTTGTTATAGTATTTAAGCCCGCTGTTATAATGCGCTTCCCGTGCGGGTATAATACAGTGCCTTTTCAGAGCATCGCTTAAAATATCGCGCCGTTCTGGAGTCAGGTAGTTGTATATGCTGTCATAGCCAATGGCAAACCCCGCAGCCATTTCGCCAACGTCAAGAAAATGTGTGTGATGGTTCCAGTCGGGGAAATTCGCAACCGATTCAAGGTTTCTGTATAAAGCCTCGGCATACTCCTCATACCCGGTCAAAAGATAGTAAAGCCCCAAAGCATGTGCACGGGCCAAAAGAAGGCGTGACTGCCCCAAAAGCTTTGACGAGGACATCTGATACTCAACGGGCGCGGCATACAAATAACCTGCGCACACATTCTTAAGCCGGTTCAAAGCTTCCGTCATAAAAGGGTCTTTGCTGTCTATCAGATCTTTCATGCGCTGGACGTCTTCTGGCTTTATCATAAGGCGGGGGTGTACCCCCACAGAGCCTGCATTAATAAAGTCATTTCTTATTTTTGTCCTGTCCGGGCGGACGTATTTCATAAATTCCCTTGTGCGGGTCAAAAGGTCTTCATCGGAGCTGCCTTCATATTCCCCGTCGCCTATTACAATAAGGCTTGTGCCGTCCCAGAACACTTCCTTTCCAAGAATCAGTTCGGAAAGGGCACGAAGGGGAACCAGAACACGGCCGCGCCTTATTTCAGGTGCCGCCGGCAGGCTTACCATTTCATCCCCCACCTTTGCCGCACTGCGCCCGACCCAAAGGGTTATGTCGTCCCCCAGTTTAATTTGCTGTGTTATGACATCCCAGCTTACCTCCATGTCAAACCCCTCGGATACCACACGCACGGGGACATAAGTCGTTCCTTTCTTTACAAGAGCCGGAACGTCGGGCTCCACCTTTTCGCCGCTGCGGAATATAAGCCTGGATTGAAGGTCCAATGCCACCCTTCCCGAAAGAGCTTCTTTGACATCATCGTCGGAAGGGTACGCGGAGGGGCGGTCAATGGAGGTTGCCAACTCGTCAAACTCCTCTCTCGACAGCTTCCTGTACGCTTCGTATATCATAAAATTATCAAATCCCCATACCGTTTCCCCCTCGCCCGTAGGCAGGCGCATCCTGCATGTAAGTGTGCTCCCGAGTGTTACGGACTTCATGGGGTGTTCGTACAAAACCTTGATTCCGTCCACATAAAAGTCAAATTCCATCTCCGAAAAATCCGCCGCCAATGCAAAATTATGCCAATCGCCCGCACTGATGTTTGTTATATGAACATTGTCATGGGTAATGACCTCCAACGACGGCGTTATGCTTATGTTTGCGGCGGTATAATTTGCGCTCGCATTGGTGCGGAAATAAAAGGGATATATGCTGACTGCGGCCTTTTCAACCATTATGTCGGCTTCAAAAACAACATGGTTCGCCTGCGAAATCCGGTTTTGAACATATGCGTCATCATTCGTGCTTTTGCTTAATTTTACGTAATGGGTTTCAATGTCTTCGTCATACTCCTCGGTTATGGAATTTGTTTTCGGCACAAATTCCAGTGAATGTGGCTTCTCAAAATCAACGTCGCAGAATATTCTGCCTAAAAACTCATTGGCCGATACCCCGCCGCCGGTCAAAACAAACCCTGCGGATATGACGATATAAGCAATACATATTACAACTGAAATCAAGCTCTTAACGCGCATATTTCTTGCTCTCCTTAAAATGCCGCCTCTTTTGTGGTGACACAGCTAAATCTCATAGCCTCTTTTTTTCATATACTCCGATACGGCTCTGCCGTCCACCTTCTTCGGAGCAATGCTTTC
>DUUL01000042.1 GCA_012841575.1 Candidatus Moraniibacteriota bacterium
ACAATTCCTTTAATAGAGAATTGGAAACAAGAAAAAAGCCACCAGAAGAAGAGGGTTAGTAGAGTTATGCCTAAGATAACTAAAAGAGAACCTTTTAAGGGTTGTGTGGTTTTGGTTTGAGTATTAGCTTCCTTAGTCTGAGATTGATCTGTTTCTGAAGATTCAGGTGAATCTAGAAACGGGGATTGCATGATTTTGGTTTAGTGTTTTAGGTTCTTGAAACTGTTAGGATTGTAGCAGATTGTTGGAGGAGGGACAAGAGGGGGGAGGAGTTTTGTTTGTTATAAGCAAAATAAGGCTGGTTATTAATAAAATCTCTCCTCCTAAAATTACTAACTTTACCCAACGCTCAGTTGCTAAAAAATAACCACATAAAATCAAAAGAACAAAAATAAAATAACTTAAAACAATTCGTTGATCGCTCCAGCCAATTGCACGCAACTTATAATGTAAGTGTCGTTTATTATCATCTCGCTTAAAAATAGATTTTCCCTCTAAAAAACGCTCGCTTATCACCCAAAAAAAATCGACTAAAGGAATTGCTAAAACAACGATTATGGTAGCAATTTTTGTTCCCGCCATAATCGCTGTCGTTGCTAAAAAAAAGCCTAGAAAATAACTACCGCTCGTTCCAGCTTCGATCCTTCCTTTGGGCCAATTAAAAACTAAAAAGCCCAAAACCGAACCTCCAAAGATCACTGCCAAAATTGCCATCGCCGGCTGATTAACAACACTTGTTAGGCTGAGAATAAATAAAGTTAGTGATCCTAGTAGTGCAATTGTTCCACTTAATCCGTCAATTCCGTCCGACCAACCAACTGCATTCATCATTAATAAGACCCAAGTTAGAATTAAAACGACGCTTAGCCAAGCCACTCCATTCCAAACAAATTGATCAAAGCGAATTAAGTTAATTCCGTCTGGTAGAGCAATTTGATTAATACTATAACCAAAAAAAATGAGAAGAACTACCAAAAAAGATTGAAAAAAAAGCTGCTTCTTCCAAGAAAAATTAAAAAAGTCATCCATTACCCCAAAAACTAAAATCAATCCTGCCGAAAAAGCCAAAATAAAAATCTGATCAGTTATTATTAATTCGGGATTGAATAGCAAGCCAAAAAGAAAAGCGCTAATGATGCCAATCCCTCCCAAGCGTCGCCAACTTTTATTTTTACCTCTTCTTTCTCGAAAAAAAATAAAGCCAGCATTAATCAATAGGCTTAACAAAAAAGCGACAAGAAAATAAGCTACAAAATTCATTTTAAATTAGCCCCTCCTTGTGAAAAATTAATCCTTCTGAATTTTCTCCGTTACCCAAAACTCACCCATGTATTTCCCTAGCATAATTCTAGTTTGTGCATGAACTGCTGGAATCGCCGCAATCAAGAAAATAAATGGTGCCATTATCCACTGAAACAACATCGGCAAATATTTCCAACGAGTGTATTTTTCTGGTCGAGGTGGCAATAAGAAAAAGGACATCGTCATAGAAGTCGCTAAACCAATCAATGCCAATGTCATTAAAGCTCTTGTAATATAGGGCAAATTATGTGCTAAAACAGATTGGTTAAACTCTTCCCCGCCCAAAATCAAAGGCAACCAACCCAAGAAAGCCAAAATAAAAGG
Organism: Candidatus Moraniibacteriota bacterium; assembly: GCA_012841575.1. Lineage (GTDB taxonomy): Bacteria > Patescibacteriota > Minisyncoccia > Moranbacterales > DUUL01 > DUUL01. Next base: position 1,627 of record DUUL01000042.1, read on the forward strand.
AGTCACCGCCCAACTGTAATGACCTTCTACATAAATTAACGAGCGCTTAAGCTTCTCTCTTAAAGGAATATTTTTAGTCTTCATAAACGCCCGTGCAAATAAAGGAAAATTTTCAATTCCATAGGCCCAGCGATGCTTTTGTTTGTATTGATTGCGCATAGCATGTAGATAATTGTTGCCCACAACAGCTGTCATTGATACTGGCAGATGAATTGGCTTCACCTGATAGTCACCATCAAAATAGGAAAAGGCCTTCCAGTAAATTAATGAGTCTTCAGAAATCACATTTACCGGCCAATAATCCATATCAACAATAGTTTTAAATGATTCACTGTGAGAAGAAAAAGTTACCATTGTTTCTGGCTGCATCACTTTAACCATGTGCCAAAAAGATGTTCCTAACATCAAAATCCGCACGGGTGCAATAGCGTCCCAAATATTATTATCAAAAACTGGCACTGGCTGATAGGCACGATTATGTCGCCTTGGTTCCGTTGCAAAAGCGTAAGTTAATGCCGGCAAATATTCCGGATGCATGATAGTGTCACAGTCGAAATTTGATAAAATTACATTCTCCAAGGGAATGTTCTTTTTTTCTAAATACTTTTTTAACTCCTTGGCAGCATAAGTTGCATTAGAAGCCTTGCACTTCATCTCTCCAGCAGAAACTTTGTGCGTAGTAACAATAAAATCATAAAAGGTTCCCGCAAATTTTTCTGTCAGAATCCGCACTTTCTTTTTTCGACTTTTTTCATCCTCTCGTTCCTCTGTTGCCAGAAGAATGATTATCTTGTCATTGGGATAATTAGAGTTTTTGATTGATTCAATTGCAGGAGCAATGTGCTCAGCGCCTTCTACAGCAGTCGGCAATAAAACCACATTGTAAACCTCCTCCCAATTCAAAAACTGATCTCTATTAACTAAATCTTGCTTGGCTCTTTTCAAAAAATCTCTTCGCTCTTTCAACGACTGCTTAAGTGCCCAACGAATTTTTCTTCTAAAGTCATTCTTTTTTAACTTTTTCTCCAGAGCAGTAATTTCAATTTTCAATTCTCTGATTAACTCCTCTCCATCATATATTCTTTTTAATCGATAAAACCAATTAATCTTCTTCCATTGATTCATTTTAATTCTACCCATCAAAGAATAGGAAGAAATGTAAACCGCTCGATAAAGCCAATAGACATCGTAAATAATGATAATAACTGCCGCAGCTAGTGGCCACAACCAAGACAACAGCACCATTCCAAGTAGTGTTGTCCAAGTTAATGCTCCAGGAATAATTTCAAAAATTCTTTGCCAGCGTCGCTCTTCTGGATCAGTAGTTTTCGGATTGGGATAGGACCACTTTTTTTCTACTTTTTCCATTTCTTGCTTTTCCATAAAATTCCTATTAATTAACTATTAACTTTCCAAAGCGCCAGAACAAAAATAACTGTTGCCAACTGAACCACTAAGCCACCCATTAAAACCAATTGTGCCCCCAACCAATTTACCCGCGCTGTAACACTCCTCTCCAATTGCTCTTTAGTTGTTTGGTGAATTAAAAAAAGAGCAAGTAGCCAATTAAAAAATAACAAACCTGTTGCCATTAATGGAACAATGTAAACCTCAACCCAGCTGACTTCTCCTTTTAAATCTAACATCCGATCAATACCTAAAAAGGAGTTATAACTGATAATCAGCATTGTCTCCCCCACACTTCTTACCAATAAAAACAAGCCAAGCCAAGCAACCAAGTTAAAAAGTAATGCACCCCAAGTCAAAAAAATCAACTGCTTATCCTCCTTAAAAACCGTTTGGCTAGCCTGCTTAATCCCTTGCTTGAACAATAAAAACTGCTTCTTTTTCATAACTAATCCCTTAAGATAAGAAACTATCTTTTTTGCGCTGTTGACAACTGCTGCATCACACTCTGGATTCGGTTGATTAGTATTTGATGAGGTAGTTCCATAATTTCCATAATAAACTTATCGAACATATTTACTCGATAGCGGAATTCAGTTGATTCCATAATCGAGTAATTAACTTCCCGTCCCAATTCTGCTTCTAAACCAGCAATTAGGTTTTTAATTTTAGCTTGAGAAATTCCATCCCCCACAATCAATAAGTCCGTTCGTGATCTTGGCTCATCAATAAATATACCAGTAACAATTGCTAGCTTAATGCTCCCTAGGTTGTCAATTTTATTTAATCCCTCGCATTGCGGATAAGTATTGGATTTGATTACTAAAGAACGCAACTCGCTTACCAAGGGAAATTTAGTATTTAAGCTATAAGATAGGCGCCCCTTACGCTTTCTCTCTGTAATAAAACTAATGGATGCTAGTTGTTTTAAGATTTGACGAACTTCCTTGTTGTTAACCTGAGTTTTTTTAGCTACTTCATTAACGAAAAAAGCTGCTTCGCTATTTAACAAAAAAATTTTAATAATTCGCCATCTTTCTTTTGATCCAAACAGCGCTTCCAAAGAGTTTTTCATAGCTTTTCTTTTACTCACTTATTAACTGTTTAGTTTAGCGTAAATAATCAATTTGTAAACACTTTTAACGAAATTGATTATTTGATAATTGCTAGTATATTTTCCGCAAGTTTGTCTGCTGCCAAGGGATAATACAGTTTTTGAATATTTTTTTCTAACCGCTCTTTCAATTCAGTGTTGTTGGTTATCTGATCTAGCTGAGTTAAGACTAGATTCTTTTTAAAATTAGTTTCTTCAATCACAATAGCAGCCCCCAATCTAGATGCTTCAAAAGCATTGATCCGCTGATGATTATTGGCACTGTGTAAAATTGGCACTAAAATCGCTGGTTTTTTATTGGCAGCAATTTCAGCAATAGAGGTCGCTCCACTGCGAGAAATCACAACATCCGCTAAAGCAAAAATGTGTTTTATTTCCTCCCCAAAAAAGGACACGGGGTGGTAATCACTATGTCCAACTTTATAACCTTGCTTTTGTGCTAAATTCTTTATTTCTTCAAAATTATTGCGCCCAGTTTGATGAACAACCTGAAATCTTTTGATTAATTCAGGCAAAAATGAAATAATTCTTTTGTTGATAATTTGAGCACCCTGAGAGCCCCCTAGAATTAATAATACTGGCTTATCTTTTTTGATTTTTAACCAATTGCGCCCTGCCTCTGGATCTCCTCCTAGCACATTAGGATTAATTGGACCACCTGTCACTATTGTTTTTGTCGGTGGAAAATGAATCTTGGCTCGATCAAAAGTCAAAGCCACTTTTGTCGCAATTGAACCTAGAAAACGATTTGCTAGTCCGGGTTGCGCATCTGACTCATGCACTAAAACTGGTATTGCATAAATTCGTGCCGCAATGACTACTGGCACAGAAGCATAGCCGCCTTTAGCAAAAACTGCATCTGGCATATACCAAAGCAAGTGCCACAAAGACTGAATAAGGCCCAAAGGAATTTTAACAAAATTCAAAAGATAGCCCCAAGTAAAATAACGATAAAGCTTGCCACTTAAAACTTTTCTCTGACTAATCCCTGCTCCTTCAATTATCTCTCGCTCCATATCCGTTTTTGGTCCGAGAAACAAAAATTCAGCCTGAGGTTCTTGCTCTTTAATTTTTTTTGCTACTTGAATTAACGGGAAAAGATGTCCCCCGCTTCCTCCGCCAGTTAAAGCTATTCTTAATGCCATTGCTTAATTAAAATAATATTTTACCTTTTCAGTGTAACACATAATTTACAAAATGAAAAAAGTCAGTTAAACTTATCTCACACTCATTAAAAGAGCATTGTTTTATCTAGAATTAAAATAACTTCGATTTTTGTTTATCTCAAAATTATGCAAAATAAATTCAAGGAAATCAAGGAAGAATACGCTAAATTACAAGCTGAACTAAGTCAGCCAGAAATTGCTAAAAATCCTCAACGCTTAGCAGAGCTTGGACGGCGCCAATCTGAATTAGAAGAAATCATCTTTTCCGTAACAAGATTAGAGAAAATTGAACAGGAGATGCAGGGCAATCTTGAAATCATGAACTCTGCCGATCAAGAAATGTCAGCCTTAGCAATTGAAGAAAACGTGCAATTAGCCAAAGAAAAAGAAAGCCTGACTAAACAATTGGAAACCGCCCTAACTCCTCAAGATCCAAATGATAAGAAAAATGTTATTGTGGAGATTCGTGCTGGAGCTGGTGGGGATGAAGCTGGTCTTTTTGCTGGAGATTTATTTCGCATGTATTCTCATTATGCAGAAAGTTTTGGCTGGAAAATTCACCTGATTAGCTCTAGCACTAGCGGTATTGGCGGTTACAAGGAAATCATTTTTAGTATTACTGGACAAAACGTTTACGGGAAAATGAAGTTTGAATCAGGAGTGCATCGTGTTCAACGGGTTCCCGAGACTGAAAAAATGGGACGCGTTCACACTTCCACCGCAACGGTTGCTGTTTTGCCAGAAGTAGAGGATGTAGAAATTGAGATTAAACCAGAAGATCTACGCATTGACACTTTTGCTTCTAGTGGACCTGGCGGACAAAGTGTTAACACCACCAATAGCGCCGTTCGCATTCTACACGTTCCAACCAACACAATTGTTTCTTGTCAAGATCAAAAATCTCAACTGCAAAATCGAGAACAAGCTATGAAAGTTTTACGCGCACGACTTTATTCTCTCAGAGAAGAAGAAGAACAGAAAAAACGCTCTGAAACTCGTCACAATCAAATCGGAACTGGCGATCGATCAGAAAAAATTCGTACTTACAATTTCCCTCAAGATCGCATCACTGACCATCGTATTAAACAATCTTGGAGTAATCTTGAAGAAATTTTAAATGGCGACTTAGCTAAAATTATTGAAACTTTAAAAGAAGAGGCTGATAAAAAGGCTAGCGCGAACTAATGACTATTCAATCGCTGATTCTCCAAGCCGCCACTGAATTAAGTAAGTCTTCTGAAACCGCATTTTTAGATGTGGAAATTTTGTTGGCTCACCTTCTAAAAAAACCCAGAGAATATCTTTTAACTCATCCAAAGGTTAGCCTAAACAAAAAACAAGTTGCTACTTATCAAAAATTAATTCATCGACGAAAAAAGGGCGAGCCGGTGGCCTATCTTATCGGTTATAAATATTTTTATGGATTGAAATTTAAAGTTGACTTCAATACACTTATTCCTCGTCCTGAAACAGAATTAATGGTTGAAAAAGCACTTTGGAAAATTACCAATCTTAGAGGGGAAAACCCTAATTTATCTGTTATTGATCTTGGTACTGGTAGCGGAGCAATTATTATTAGCTTAGCTAATCAATTAAAAAACAAATCCACAATAAATTTTACCGCTACTGATATTTCAAAAAACGCATTAAAAGTTGCTCGTGAAAATGCCAAAAACAACAAAATTAGCTCTCAAATTAGCTTTTTGCAGTCTGATTTGCTAAGCCACAAAAAAATCTCAGCCTTATTTAAGCAAAAATCACCTGTTGTGATTTTGGCTAACTTGCCCTACTTGTCAAAGGAAGTTTATTCTTCTGCACCAATTACTGTTAAAAACTTTGAGCCCTTAACCGCTTTATTTTCTGGTCAAGACGGGTTAAGTCACTATCGCAAATTATTAAAACAGATCAAAAATTTTACTCTCGGCTCTAACCAACTCATTACTCTTTTTTGTGAAATTAGCCCAGAGCAAAAAACTTTAATTAAAAAGGAGATTGAAAATTATTTCTCAACTGCGAAGATAAAGTTTCACAAGGATTTAGCTAAAAGGTGGCGTTTGGTGGAAGTTGAAATTTAACTAACTTGACTTACGACGTTGTCGCACTCTTTCCACCTCCGTTAAATATTTTTTGCGCAAACGAACACTTTTAGGTGTTATTTCTAAATATTCATCATCTGCCATAATTTCCAATCCTTTTTCAATATCCAATAGTAAGGGTGGAGTTAAAACAATTGCGTCATCGCTACCGGAAGCTCTGACGTTGGTTAAATTCTTTCCCTTGATTGGATTAACCGTCATTTCATCTCCCTTAGTTGTATTGCCAATCACTTGACCTTCGTATACCTCCTCGCCAGCTCCGACATAAAGAGCGCCACGTTTTTGCAAATTATCTAAAGAATAACCTAATGCTTTGCCAGTATCACCAGAGATCATTGAACCAACTGCACGACGAGTTATTGAACCAACTGAATCTCGAAACTCTAAAAAGCGACTAGAGATTATTCCCTCTCCCTTAGTGTCAACAATGAATTCACCCCGATAGCCTAATAAACCACGGGTAGGAATTTCAAAAACCATCTGCTTAAAGCCACCATCTTGTTTCATATCAATCAAAACTCCCTTGCGTCTCCCTAATTTTTCAATCACTGTTCCCGATAATTCATCTGCCACGGTTATTGTTACTTCCTCAAAAGGTTCTTGTTTCTGTCCATTTACTTCTCGAAAAATTACTTTTGGTTGAGAAACCTGTACTTCAAAACCTTCTCGTCGCATATTTTCTAAAAGCACAGCAATATGCAACTCACCTCGACCACTAACCTTGAAATTCGTTTGAGAAAAATCAATTCTTAGCCCTACATTTGCTTCTAACTCTTTCTCCAAGCGCTCACGCAGCTGCTCTCGAGTCACCAAACTTCCTTCTTGTGCTGCAAAAGGAGAGTCATTAACTAAAAAATCTAAGGTGATTGTCGGCTCATCAACTTTAATCGCTGGCAAAGGCTTGCAGTCCTCTGAAATACAAACGGTCTCACCAATATCGATATCAGAAATTCCTGCTAACATAATAATCTCACCCGCCCTGGCTTCACTAATTTCTCTTCGCTCTGTCCCTTCAAAATTAAATAATTTGGTAATTTTCCCAGAGCGCAAAGCTCCCGATTCTTTTTTAACTAAAACATTGCCTGGCTTCACCACACCTTCATAAACCCGTGCTATTGCCAGACGTCCCAAGAAGTTGTCGTAGCCTAAAGAAAAAGGTTGCAATCGAAACGGCACCTCTAGTTTGTCCCCGGCTGACTCCACATGCTCCAAAATCATATCCAGCAAAGGCGCAAGATCACTTGATTCATCCTCTGGCTTTCGCTTGGCAATTCCCTGTTTAGCAATGCTATAAATCACTGGGAAATCTAATTGCTCATCATTAGCACCTAAGTCTAGAAAGAGTTCATAAATTTCCTCTTCCACCTCCCCTAAACGCGCTGCTGGTTTATCAATTTTATTAATTACCACTAACGGCTTATGTCCTAATTCCAAAGATTTACGCAAAACAAATCGAGTTTGTGGCATTGGACCTTCCTGTGCATCCACCACCAAAATCACGCTGTCAATTGCCCGCAAGACACGCTCCACTTCTGATCCAAAATCGGCATGCCCCGGCGTATCAACAATATTAATTTTAGTGTTCTTATATTTAACCGCCGTATTTTTAGCATAAATCGTTATCCCTCTTTCTTGCTCTAAAGCATTGCTGTCCATACTAGCTTCTGTTCCTGCTATTCCAGTCTGCTTCATAATCGCGTCAGTAAGAGTAGTTTTGCCGTGATCTACATGTGCTACAATCGCAATATTTCTAATTTCCATAAAATAAAATTAATAAAACAAGAGTTAGTTTACGCTATTTTTTCTAACAACGCAAGCATAGCTTAAAATTTAATTTAAAAAAAATCCCCAGCGGAAACGCTCCACTGGGGACAACCTAGACTATTCTAGGTGAATTTTGGCAGATAAACTTCAATTCTGTCAAAACCCTCTCTTTCCAGCATCTCAACAATTGACACTCTTTTGGGAGATATTGGATGAAAATGTGTTTTATCCGAAAGATCTGCAAGAAAACTTTCCTGCACTGTACCAGAGTCTATATTTTTTATACTATCAACATACTCTTCCGATGTACGTGCATCTTGCTCAGTAGATGGATCCAGAAGAAAAAAGGAATCGATACACCCATCCAAATCATAGATCGCTCCATATGAAC
>DUUL01000064.1 GCA_012841575.1 Candidatus Moraniibacteriota bacterium
CAGATGAAGAAAACCATATCAGCATCGAAACCTTCGGCCATGACGCTAGAATGCGCCTACGCGGCGATGAAAATAACTGGCAGATCGAGCTGACGGTGAAGCTGCACGGCCATGTCCAGGAATTCGACGGTCCGGGTAAACTCGACACCGAAAACGAGCTGACCCGTTCCCTGGAAAGGCGGGCCGCTCAGGCAGTACGCAACAATATCGAGTCAACGCTGAGCCGTTCCCAGGAGCTCAAAGCGGATATCTTCGGCTTCGGCAACCTGATCTACCGTAAAAACCCGCAATTATGGCAGAAGATCAGCTCCCGCTGGGATGAGGAGATCTTTCCGCAGCTAACCATTGACCTGACTGTCGAATTCGATATCTTGCATTCCGGGATGGTCAAGGGATCGGTGGAGGAGGACCGCTAAAGATGTTCTGGGTTGCCCTGGCCATGATCGCCATCGCCTTTATCCAGGTACCCTCGCTGGTCAACATGAAAAAATGGCCCGAACTGGCCGGCTTCAGTATCGTCTGGTTCGTTGCCGCGCTCTACGCCCTCCTTATCGCCAGCGGGATCCAGCTGCCCAACCCGACGGATCTGCTGCGATCATTCTACAGCTGGCTCTACCCCCTTATCGGGATCAACTTCAATTTGTGAGTCAAAGTGTCCGTCCCCTTGACTCAATGACCGACGTGAACCCTGTTACCAACCCGAAATAATTGTTACCCCCGACCAGAAAAAATAGAGTGAAAACAGGCCCAGAAATATCCCCAGGCCAAAGATGATCCCGCAGTAGATCCGATCGGTGAGCCATCTTTTACCCGTAATGACCACCAGGGCAAGAACGGAAAGCCAGAGAAAATCAGCCAGAATATGCCCGCCGAAGAAAGAAAGCATCCCCGGCAGACCGTATTTTCTGGAGTGAGCAACATACCCCGCACCGATCGTGGCCCACCAGAGAAACCAGTATGGATTGGTGGCAGTGGCGATCATTCCGCTCCAGAAAGTTGAACCGGCCGGGCGGTTTTCCCCGGAGGAGTGATCCGGCAGCAGAGCTGCGTCGGCGGCGCTGCTGATCATGCCGTACCCCATCCAGGCCAGCACCAATCCGCCAGCCAGCCCGATGCTCCCGGCCACATAGGGCAAGGCCAGATAATCACCCAGGCCAACAAGCAGCAGAATAATAATGGCCACCTCAAGAATACCGTGGCCCATGGTGATCAGGGGCGCTGCCGGATAGCCCCGGCGGAGGGCATGTTCCATCATTATCGCGGTCAGCGGTCCCGGCATCAGCGCTCCTGAAAAACCGATCAGGAGCGCCGTGGTAAAGATAAACACCAGTTCAAGCATGGTTGCCCCCTCACCCTTTCCCCGGAAACGAGCATATCTTCAATCATTCAACACCTGAGAAGATTTCCCTGCCCGATCGATAGCCGGATAGCCGGAAAGCACCGTGATAAAACGAGATCCTTCGGGCTAAAGCCCTCAGGATGACGGAGAAAAAGATCATCCCGGACGAAGCAAAGGATCTGCCGTTTAAGAGCGAGTCTGCACCGTCACCGGGTGAAAACGGACTAGAAACGGGAGGTGTGA
>DUUL01000043.1 GCA_012841575.1 Candidatus Moraniibacteriota bacterium
GGTAGTTACAAAATGACAAGGAAAACTAAAGATCGTATTATGCAAATTATTACCTATTTCTTTTCTTCTTTCTCATTATTAGTTTTAGCGGAAACTTCTCCGCCCATAGAATGGATAATCCATTGCATGCCGTAGCAAATTCCAAGGACGGGAATTTTTTTGTTTAGAATATTTTTAGGAGGAGTTGGTACATTTTTTTCATAGACACTGGTATTTCCCCCAGAAAGAATGATTGCTTTGGGGCGATTTAGCTTGAGCCACTTTTTTGCTTCTTCGGGAGGTAAGATTGCAGAGCGGTAGCCAATTTCTCTCAGGGCCTGATCAATAATCACTGAATATTGAGAGCCCAAATCAACAATAAGGATTTGCATTTTAAAAAGATAAAAATTAATTAAATTTCCAATAACCGACTAAATGACCGACGCCCAAAGGTGCTTCGTAGGACAATTTCCTGAAGGCTATTTTTTTTTGATTAAACATTGAGCCTAGGGCGATAATAACTGAGCGCAGAGCGCATTCTTGAGCCTCATCAGCAAAATCAGGATTTAGCCCCAGAATTTTTTCAACCTGATTATTTTCTAGTAAATCAATCAGGGTCTCATCAAATTTTTTGCCATAAGGAGAAAAGCCAGCGGGAGCATCTTTAGTTAGTCGATGAGAGAGGTCACCACTAGCTAAAATTACAACGGGCTCGTTGATTCCAGCAATAGCTTTACCGATCGCCTTGCCAAAAATATAATGCATTTGATAATCAAAGGCGGTGTAAGTGACTGGAATGATAGCGGGAGTTTCTTCTGATTGATCAAGTAGATAATATAAAGATAGTAATGAGGCATAATCTAAATTAGGCTCACGAATCAGATCAATGGGAAGATGTAAGCTTCGACAAATAGTAAAAATTTGTTTTGCTAATTCAGAATTGCCAGAAAAATTCATTTCTTCTGCCTCCGACCCAAATGCTGAAAAACTCCCCTGCAGGCGATTTTCTAAGTTGATAGTGAACTTATCGTAGCGCATGGAACCGTGAGGAGAGATGAGAATAATGGTTTTGGGTTTTTCTTTTGCGAGCTCTTTTTTTAATAAAGCTAGTGACTTGGTAGTTTTTTTGAACTGCGAAATTTGTTCATTTTTAAGTTCTGGAATTAGAGCAGTGGGGTGGGGAATAATAGCAGAAAGATTAAGCATATTTAATGAATTAGTTTCAGAATAAAGCTAGTATAGCGCTTTTTGTCTAAAATTCAAGTTGTCTAATTTAATAGAGAACTAAAATGTTGGTTTGTCAACGCTTGACAATAAATTTGGGAGGAGTAAAATGAGTTGTGCTCAGTCAGAAAAAATACCACTATATATTGTGTTTTATCTTTAAGAATAGGCTTTTATAGAGGTAAATCAATATTGTTATTTTTAAAAAATGTCTGAGAATATTAAAAAAATGGTTACTAAAACAAAAATTTCATGAGATGTCTTTATTGTAATTTTGAAGATACTAAAGTAATCGATTCACGAGATGCGGATGAGGGACGTTCTATTAGGCGACGACGAGAATGCGAAAAGTGTCACAAGCGATTTTCTACCTATGAACAAGCGGACTTGAATTTGTCAGTTGAGAAGCGAGACGGCTCTATCGAGGAATATGATAAGCAGAAAATGATTAAATCTGTAAGAATAGCGACTAATAAAAGATTGAAGGAAGAGGAAATTGTGGTTTTAGTGGAGCAGTTAGAGGGACAAATCAGGGCTGATCATAAAGAAAAAGTGACCTCTCGAGAAATTGGCGAAATTATAATGAAAGCTTTGAAGAATAAGGATGAGGTAGCTTATTTGCGCTATGTGTCAGTATTTAAGGGATTTGGTTCGGGCAAAAGATTTGTAAAAGAAGTAGATAAAATTTCTGAATAATAATTATTTCACTAGAAATAAAAATAAAGATTAAAAATTAATTATTTTTTCGGGGGTAATAAAAAAATGAAAAAAAAGAAGCAACAAAAATTAAAAATAACAAAAAAGTTAACAGGGAGAAATAAAGTTAGACGCATTATTAAGCGAGATGGATCGGTAGTTAACTTTAGTAAAGCAAAAATCAACGAAGCGGTTTATAAGGCTTTGAAAGAAACGGGAGAGGGAGGGCGAAAGGAGGCGCAGGCAGTGAGTGACAAAGTTGTTAAGCTATTGAATAAAAATTATTATCCAGGTTACATTCCAACGATTGAGGAAGTGCAGGATTTAGTGGAGAGAGTTTTGATGATCTTGGATTTTGAAGCAACAGCCAAAGCCTATATTCTTTATCGAGATAAGAGAAGAAAAATTAGAGACACTGAAGAGTCACTAGAAGAGGCGGTGGCGTTGGTTGATCAATATATAAAAGAAATGGACTGGCAGGTTAAGGAAAATTCCAACATGTCCTATTCCTTGCAGGGCTTGAATAATTATATTTCTTCAATTGTTTCTAGTAAGTATTGGATGGAGCGAATCTATTCCAAGCAAATTAAGCGAGCGCATGAAGAGGGAGATATGCATATTCATGACTTAGATAAGCTCTCTTCCTATTGTTGTGGTTGGGATTTGCAAGACCTATTAACTCGTGGGTTTACTGGAGTGCCTGGAAAAGTTTCTTGTCGTCCACCAAAACATCTGCGGAGTGCTTTGGGTCAAATTGTTAATTTCTTTTTTACTTTACAGGGAGAAGCAGCAGGGGCACAAGCTTTTTCTAATTTTGATACTTTGTTAGCACCGTTTGTGCGCTATGACAATCTAGATTATCGAGCAGTCAAGCAAGCGATGCAAGAGTTTATTTATAATCTTAATGTTCCAACTAGAGTTGGTTTTCAAACGCCTTTTACTAATTTAACGATGGATCTAAATCCACCCTCTACTTATGCTGATCAAAATGTAATCATTGGAGGATTGCCACAGAAAGAAAAATATGGCGATTTTCAAGAAGAGATGAATATGATTAATACAGCATTTGCAGAGGTGATGAGCGAAGGAGATGCTAGTGGGCGAGTATTTACTTTTCCGATCCCAACCTATAATATCACCAAAGATTTTGATTGGGAGGATGATAGGTTAGACAAAATTTGGGAAATGACAGCTAAATATGGTATTCCTTATTTTGCTAACTTTGTTAATTCTGACATGAATGCGGAGGATGCTCGTTCAATGTGTTGTCGTTTACGTTTGGATAATCGAGAATTGCATAAAAAGATGGGCGGTTTATTTGGTGCAGCTCCTTTGACTGGTTCGGTTGGAGTGGTAACAATTAATCTCCCAAGAATTGGATTTTTAGCAAAGGACAAGAAAGATTTTTTCAAGCGCCTAGATCATATGATGGAGTTGGCAAAAGAGAGTTTAGAGGTTAAGCGTGAGATAGTTGAGGGAATGACTTTGAAAAATCTTTATCCCTATGTGCGTTTTTATATGGACTCAATTTATAAGCGACGAGGAGCTTATTGGGCTAATCATTTCTCAACTATTGGAATTTTAGGGATGAACGAGGCGTTGTTGAATTTTAACGGAGAGAAAACTTCCACGAAAAAGGGGATGAAACTTGCTGAAGAAATTTTATTGCATATGCGAGAGAAGATGGTGGAATTTCAAGAGGAAACTGGCAATTTGTACAATTTAGAAGCCACTCCTGCAGAGGGCACTTCTTATCGTTTAGCCCTGAAAGATTACAAGCGTTTTCCAAAAATTGTTTTTGCTAATGATAAGATGGTTAGACAGGACGGAGCACAACCATATTATACCAATTCTTCTCAGTTGCCAGTTGATTTTACGGAGGATTTATTTGAAGCACTAAGCCTGCAAGATCCCTTACAAACTAAATATACTGGAGGGACAGTGATGCATGGTTTTTTGGGAGAGAAGCTAAGCGACAAAGAAATTACTAAAAAATTAGTGCGGAAAATTGCCAAAAACTATAAAATGCCATACTTTACTTTTTCGCCGACTTTTAGCATTTGTCCGACTCATGGCTACATTGAAGGGGAGCACATTACTTGCCCAAAATGCGTAGTTAATCAGGAAGTAGAGGTAGTAAGAAAAGTTTGTTGCTAATTTATTTTAAAAGTTTATAATAAAAATAATTTTTAATCATCTTGTGGCGTTCAAAGTGGGGGAGCGTAAACAAGACAAAAACGAAAATGAAAGAAAAAAAATGGGAGTTTAAACCAGGGGAAACAAAGTGCCACGATTGTGGTAAATTGTTTGAAAAGGGGGAAGAATTAAGTGTTTATGATCTAGGAAACAAGGGTGTTTTTTATAAGTGTGATAAGTGCTATCAGGCAAACCGACAATTAGCGAATTTTCAGAAAACGGAAGTTTATTCAAGAATTGTAGGTTATATTCGCCCAGTTGATCAATGGAATGTGGGTAAAGCTCAGGAATATAAAGATCGCTTAGAGTTTGTTTGTGATGGGAAATAAGACTTTTCTTGTGGACATTTCTAGCACTAGTGATTGAATTGTAGAAGTTGATGGAGGTGTAAAATTTTTGGAGTCAGAGTTACTCAAGATAAAACAAGAGACCGCTTGAAGCGGTTTTTTGTTCTTTGTAATATATTTGGCAAAGGGGCTGTTCTCCTATACAATGCAAGTGAAAGAAATTTTAATGTATTACTAAACTTTTATGAAAAAAACTGTAGTTTTTTTGACACTTATGCTAGTGGGATTTTTTGTGCAATCTCA
>DUUL01000083.1 GCA_012841575.1 Candidatus Moraniibacteriota bacterium
AATGGCTTTTCAACTCCCGGGCCACCAACGCCCCGGCGTCACCGGCTCCTACGATCAAAACCGGTCTACCACCCCGAACCGGTACCCAGGCATAGTCACGAAACAATCGCCAGGCCAAGCGAGAACCGCCGACAAAGCCAATATTCAAGAGCCAGGTCAGTAAAAATACGCTCCTGGGCATGGGTAAGGCCGAACCTTCGATCATGAAATATGTATAACTGATAATGGCAGCTGTCCCAACGCTCACAGCGGCAATGATTGAGACCAACTCCCCGATACTGGCATACTGCCACAGTTTCTTATAAAGACCAAAGAAATAAAAAGTCACTATCCAAAATACCGTAAAAACTACTGCTAAATCTTGATAAGCCCCAATAAACTGCCCAGGAACGTTACCATCAAAACGCAACCATAAAGCTACAATCATGCTTAAATTAACTAAAACAATATCCAAAATAGCTAGCAAAATTACCCTCAGATAACGGTTCATTAATCACACCCCAAACTACGTTCGTTGCAGGCCCCTGAATATAGTCTCCACATCATGTCATAGCCTTTTTCCTGGAGCCTAATAACACGATCCTTCCGACATACAAAACATCCCACTATTTAGCTCCTACCCTGCGTATGAGGAAAAACAAGTAGGTGCTTTTACCGTGCCTATTTCTGGCTATCCCCCAACTCTTGATGAAACTTAATTGGCCTGGCTGGCACACCAACAGCAGTGCAATTAGGTGGCAAATGCCGTACTACTACTGATCCTGCCCCAATAATTGTTCCTTCTCCGATAGAAATTCCTTGAACGATAGCAGCGTTAGTACCAATGGAAACAAGATCATGTAGCACTACATTACCAGAAAGATTTGCGGCCGAAAATATATTGCAGTAATTACCAATGAATACGTCATGAGCAATAGTACAGTTGTGATTAATAATGTTATGATTGCCAATTGTTATATTTACAGTCATTATGCTAGAAACACCTATGATGTTGCCGCATCCCATGGAAATGTAGGGTGATCGTTTGACGCTAGGATGCACTATATTGGCAAAAAGAAAACCTAAGGGAGCCACTTTTTTAACAATAGTCTGCCTAACATAAGGATCACCAATGGCACAAATGAGATATATATCTCGAGATAATCGATGTAATTCCTTTAATCCACCGATAACATGGTAATTATTTAGTATCTGGCCATGTTTATTGCTATCGTCATCCACATACCCAATAATCTGCCATTGCCTCTTAATAGAATTGATTTCTTCGATTAACCATGCTACTCCCCGAGCAAAACCTCCAGCACCAATAATAACTATATGCTTCATTATCCAAGCTCCCCCTAGCAGTTTTGACTAGAGCCATTACTTTCCCTTAGATTTTAGTGCCTTTAAATTTCTCCATCGTTACCTGGCCGAGTTGGTTAATTCCTTCAGACCTAATGACCTTAACAAAGGTTAACCATAAAATCTTCAGATCTAGCCATAAAGACCAATTATCTACATACCACACATCCAATTCGAACTTCTCTTCCCAACTGATGGCATTCCGACCATTTACTTGAGCCCACCCGGTAATACCTGGTTTTACTTCATGCCTGCGAGCTTGTTTAGTGGTATAAAGAGCTAAATACTCCATCAATAAAGGCCTTGGCCCCACCAGACTCATATCTCCTTTGATAACATTAAATAGCTGTGGTAGTTCATCCAAGCTATAACGGCGTAACATTTTGCCGAAAGGAGTAAGACGAGCAGCATCTGGCAACAATTTTCCATGCTTATTTCGGGTATCTGTCATGGTTCTAAATTTGATTAATATAAAAGGATGTCCGTTTAACCCCGGACGCTCTTGCTTAAACAAAACAGGAGATCCAAGTTTTAAACGAACCAATAGTGCAATGATAATAATTATAGGAGATAATAGCAGTACCAAAGGAATGGATATAATCAAATCTAATACCCGTTTCATCAAACAACCACCTCAAGACTAGTAGACTACCCTTAGCTTCCACCTTCAGGGCCTATTATGAAAGCTTGATTCTTCTCTGGTTGATCTTATCGCTTTTCCCGTGTCATTGCTACAAGAATCAAAACCCAGACCATCTCTATGCTTCCCTAATCCCATAACCTTTGCATTATCCTCACAACCCTATCCAGGTCTTCTTCTGTCATCTTGGTATCACTGGGCAGGCAAATACCGTTTTCGAAGATCTGGTCTGCGATGCCATCACCTACAAAGTCATACTTCGTAAAGAACGGCTGCAAGTGCATTGGCTTCCAGATTGGTCGTGATTCTATATTTTCGGCTTCCAGGGCCTCCATAACCGCCAAAGGCCGAACCTTGCTACTTAGCGTACAACAAGAAAGCCAGTAATTCGGCTCATTCCAATCATTTACTGGCATCATTTTTAAGCCTTCCAAGTGTCCTAGTTTCTCTTGATAAAACTCAAATATTGCTTTTTTCTTGGCAATCCTGCGGTCCAGTACCTTGAGTTGGCCTCTACCAATACCGGCCAGAACATTGCTCATCCGATAATTATAGCCAAGTTCACTATGCTGATAGTGCCGCGCAGGATCACGGCTTTGACTGGCCCAGAATCTGACCTTGGCGATCCGATCCACCCTATTAGATATCAGTATGCCACCACCAGAAGTGGTGATAATTTTATTGCCGTTAAAGGAGAAAATGCCGTAATCACCGATGGTACCTGTATACTTTCCCCGGTAAAGAGTTCCTAACGACTCAGCCGCATCTTCTATCAAAGCCACCCCATACTTCTTACATAAAGAGCTAATCTTGTCCAAATCCGCCGCTAAACCATAGAGGTGAACTACTATTAAGGCT
>DUUL01000044.1 GCA_012841575.1 Candidatus Moraniibacteriota bacterium
ATTGTGAAAAGATTGGATTTCTTAGCGGAAAAGACAAAGAGGCTAGAGAAAATTTATCAGAAAAAGTTGGATAATCTGGAGGAGTTGGAAAAAGCGGTTTTGCAAAAGGCTTTTCGAGGAGAGTTGTAGCGATATAGAAATAAAAGGCGGGGATGCGAACCTGCTTCCGTAAAAGATAATTTCACGATTCATAATGACCAAATATATTGAAGCAATTAAATTTGATGATTCGCAAGATTTTATTACAGAGTGCTTTATTTTTGAGGATTTGATTTTTGAGTTTTTTATTTTTCTCTGCGGGATAAGGTCGTTAGCAGATTTGGAAATTAGAAATAGACTGAAGGATTTTGAGGATCAACTTATATCTTCTAGCTTTATAGAATATTTTGACAAGAAGTCAGGCTTAATATTCAAACCTATGGACCGTGATGGTAAAAATTTTCAAGCGAATCTTAATATAAAATCTTTACTTGACACCAAGAGTCGAAGTTTGATTATAGGGGCTTTTGAAATTATTGAGAAAAAGAAATTGGTTAATAAGCTAAAAAATAAAGACCCCAACCTTTTCTGTTTTTTTAGACATATTAGAAATGCAGCTGCACACGATGGGATTATAAATTTGAAGAATAAAGATGGAAGTTGGCGTAGCGATTTAGATTGTTATTTTTTAAAACAAAAAATAGACAAAAGTAAACAAGGTGTTGCTTTTGAAAGTTTCTTTAAATATACTGATGTGCTAATCTTAATTTACAATCTATCTATTATTCTTAGTGATAGCGAGCGTTGATTAAAGCTAAGATGGGTAACATTGAAATTAATAAATTGAAATTAATAAAAGGGATAAAAACTTTGCAAATGGCTTGTTTAAGCCATAATTTTGTAGTATAGTTAAGTAATTATTTTAAGCTTAGATAAATAAGATGCGTAACGAAGCACAAACTAGAGCAGAGTTGATTGATCCAGCGTTGGAGCTGAGCGGTTGGGGACATAATTTTACCCAAGGTTCTCGAGTGGCACGCGAGGTGGTTTTTGCTGATGGGCGAAAAATTGTCGGTGGGGTGCGAGGCAAACAAAAAATTGCTGACTATATTTTGAGTTATAAAAACCAACAACTGGCGATTATAGAAGCTAAGAAGGAGGGGGCAGAGGTGACGCAAGGATTAGAGCAGGCGAAAGAATATGCACAGATTTTACAAGTGAGATTTGTTTATTCTACCAATGGTCGGGGAGTGTATGAATTTGATTTACAAACGGGAAGAGGAGAGTTGATAAATAAATTTCCTGCTCCGAGTGAGCTTTATCAAAAGGCATTTGGTCAGCGAGAAGAGTTAAAAGAGCGAGTTTTAGCTGAGCCGTTTCATCGATCGCACTATGAGCCTCGTTATTATCAAGAAAATGCAATCATGGCGGCATTAGAAGTAATTGCAGAAGGAAAAGATCGAGTGCTTTTGACTTTAGCGACTGGAACAGGCAAAACTTTTATTGCATTTCAAATTACTTGGAAGCTTTTTAATGCTCGCTGGAATCGCCGTGGAGACAGTAAGCGGCCACGAGTTTTGTTTCTGGCGGATCGTAATGTCTTGGCTGGTCAGGCAATGGGTGACTTTAATCCATTGGAAAAAGATTTGGTGCGAGTAAATGGGGAGGAGATTAGAAAAAGAAATGGGAAAATTCCAACCAATGCCAACATTTTCTTTTCCATTTATCAGGCAATGCTAGGAGGAGGAGAGCAGCCTTACTACTTGGATTACCCGCCAGATTTTTTTGATTTAGTGATTATTGATGAGTGTCATCGGGGTGGGGCTAAAAACGAAAGTCAGTGGCGAGAAATTTTAAACTATTTTCAATCAGCGGTTCATCTTGGCTTAACAGCTACTCCCAAGAGGGATGTTAACACCGATACTTATAAATATTTTGGTGAGCCGGTTTATATTTATTCTTTAAAAACCGGAATTGAGGATGGGTTTTTGACTCCCTTTAAAGTGAAGAAAATCAGCACTACTTTAGATGAGCTTATCTGGCGACCGGGAGATGAAATTGTTGAAGGAGAAATGGAAAGAGATTTTTATAAGAAGGAAGATTTTAATCGAATTATTATTGCGCCGGAACGTGAGGAGGAGTTAGTGAAGATTATGCTAAGCAATATCAATCAACAAGAAAAAACAATTGTTTTTTGTCGGGATGAAAGTCATGCACTTTTAGTGCGGGATCTTATTAATAAGTACAAAGCTAGTAACGATCCTAATTACTGTGTGCGAGTAACGGCTTCTGAGGGAATTTTGGGTGATCATTTTTTAGAGCAGTTTCAAGATAACGATAAAACTATTCCTGCTATTTTGACTACCTCCCAAAAATTATCTACTGGAGTGGACGCACGAAATGTGCGTAATATTGTGTTAATGCGTCCAGTAGGTTCGATGGTAGAGTTTAAGCAAATTGTGGGACGAGGCATTAGGGTCTTTGAAGGCAAGGATTTTTTTACTATTCTTGATTTTTATGACAACACCAAGCACTTTGCAGATTCAGAGTGGGATGGAGAACCAGAAGAGGTGATTGAAACAGGAAAGATTTTCAAAAAGGGAAAGAAGGAAACAAAGTTGGATTTTGATGGTCTAGTAAACGACAGTTTAGACGAAACACCCGAGCCAGTAAAGAAACTGAGAGTGAGGTTATCTCCTGAGCGAATAATTGAAATTGATCACATGGTGGAGACAATTTACTTTGATGGTCAAGGTAAGCCAGTGAATGCAGAGGAGTTTTTGAGGAGTTTGTTTAATTCTTTACCAGATTTTTTTAGAAGTGAAGAAGATTTGCGTCGGATTTGGGCTAATCCAGAAACAAGAAAAGAATTATTAGTGAAATTAGCCGAGAGAGGATTTGATCAAGAGAAACTGGAAACTTTGCAGAAATTAGTTAAAGCGGAAGACTCGGATGTTTTCGATGTGCTACAATTTATTGCTTTTGCCAAGGAGATGAAAACTAGGAAAGAGCGAGTAATTGGGGTAAATTTTGGACAAATTAGGAATTTGAGTGAAGGGGAAGAAGAATTCTTGCTATTTGTTCTTGAAAAATATGAGGAAGAAGGGCATCAAGAGTTGAATGACTTAACCGCTTTATTGAACCTTAAATATGGAAATGTTTTTGTGGCAACTCAGATGGGTGGAGTGGATAAGCTACGGGAAGATTTTTATTTTTTACAAAAAGAGATTTATCAGGGGTAATTGGAGAGAAGTTTAATTCTTATAGTAGATTTCTACTTTTGTAGACTATTTTTTCTTCAACCAAAAACCTCTTCAACTGCATTAAAAATTTCTTTAGGATCTCTAACTATTTTTGTCGGTTGATATTTTTGCAAAATCTTTTCAGAATTAAAACCCCAGGTGACGGCAATGACTGAGATGCCAGCTTTGTGAGCGGCTTCAATGTCACGCACTTCATCACCGATATAAACCACTTTTTTCTTAGCTAACTTTTCTTTTTTAATTACCTTTTTAATCTTCTTATCTTTGCCAAAGATATTTTTTTCACTGGAGACAAAAGAAAATAAATTTTTCAAATCTTGCTGTTCTAGAAAAAAATCAATATTTTCTTCAGTGTTAGAGCTAATAATGCCAAGTTTAAAACCAGATTTTTTTAGTTGCCAAAGAGTCGGCTTAATTCCTATAAATGGTTTTGCTATTATTTTATTTTTAAGCATTAAACTCCTTAGCTGTTTTACAATAAGAGGAACTTTATAGAGGGGAATTTGAAAAGTTTTAGCTAACTGAGGAATGGTTTGAGTGCGTAAAAGATCCTTTTCTTTTTTAGTAAAGAGCGGTAAGTTTTTCTTTTTCGCCAATTGATTATAAATTTTTATTCCATTTTCGAGGGTGTCGGCAAGGGTTCCATCAAAATCGAAAATAACAGTTTTCATAGAGTTAAAACTTGATTTAGCTTATTCATTGTAGCAGAAACTTAATTGGTGGTAAATTTTTTGTGCTATAATAAATAAGAGAGTAATTATTTATAAAAAAAATGAGTAAAAAAATAAAAGTATTGGCAATTTCTGGCAGTTTGCGGAAAAAGTCAACAAACAAAGGCATGTTGCGCTATGCACAAGAAAATGCACCAGCTGATATGCAGATCATGATAGCGGATATAGCAAACATACCATTTTACAATCAAGATATCACGCAAAAACCGGCGTCTGTAGAAAAACTCTTTACGCAAATGAAAGAAGCAGATGCGTTTATTTTTGCTGCAACAGAGTATAATTATTCTATGGCGCCAGCTTTAAAAAACGCACTAGATTGGGCATCACGCGAACCAGATAACTATTTGCTTTCTGGCAAGCCAGCAGCAGTGATGGGTTCAGGAGGAGGGATGGGTAGTTCTCGAGCGCAGGCACATTTACGACAAGTGGCAGTTTTTTTAAACTTACACATGTTACCTCAGCCAGAAGTTTTTGCTAATGCTTTTTCTGATGATTTTGACGAAGAGGGTAATTTAGTGAGTGCAAAGATACAAACACGGGTTGTGGAGCAATTGGAAGCGCTAAAAAAGCTTGTTTTACAATTTTAATAAAAATAAATGATAGTTGCGTTTTATTGACAGTTGAATAATTATAGGCTAGTATCGACGATTAAGATAAAAGCAAACAGAGGAGGGTGATAATGAAATTAGTTCTTTTTTTGTTGGGTAGCTATCTTATTGGGAAATTTACTGGAGCATTGAAATTTCTCTCAGACAATTTTAATGAGGATAATTACTATATTGTTCAGTTAAAAAAGATTTTGATGCTTCTTATTCTGGTTTGCTTCTTATGTATATTTTTATTTACAAAGATCAACTAACCATAGTTTTTACTATGGTTTTTTATTTAATTTTTTCTAAAAGATTACTTAGTTTTTCTGATTGATTATTTTTCTTACTTCTGTAAAATCTTTGGCAGCAAAAAGTTTAGCGCGAAATTCTTTAGCGTTGGGGAAATTTTTGAAGTACCAACCTAGATGCTTACGGAATTCAAAAAATCCGGCTGGACCAAATATTTTTTCGACTTTTTCCAGATGATCTAAAGCGATTGATTTAATTTCTATTTGATTTTTAAGTGTATAATTTTTGTTTTTTAGAGCAGCCTTAATTTCCTCAAAAATCCAAGGACGACCCAAAGATCCGCGTCCGATCGCTAGGCCGTCGGCGTTAGTTTTTTCTAAAATTTCTCGAGCGGCAACGCCGTTGATAATTCCGCCGTTAGCAATAATCGTTTTGTGAGGATAAATTTTTTTTATTTTTTTAATCAAAGCAACATCAATAGGTCCAGAAAAGCCTTGGCGAAAAGTACGACCATGAACAATAGCTGTTCGCCAAGGAAGTGGTGCGACTTTTTCTAAAAAATCAAGCGCAGAATATTCGCCAATTCCAGCCCGAAGTTTAATTGAAACAGGTAGGTCAGTGTTATCACAAACTGCTTGAATAATTTCAAAAGCAAGATCAGGATTTTTCATTAGAGCACAGCCGGAGTTTTGTTTAATAATCTTTTTGACTGGACAGCCAAAATTAATGTCTATCCCATCTGGTCGACTAATGGAATATTCGCCACTCTGCTTTTTAGGTAAGTCGTTTAAAATTTTAGCAGCATCAACAAAATCTTTTGGTTTAGAGCCAAAAAGTTGAACAAAAAGAGGAGAATCAGCAGGAGTGGAATTAATAAGTTTTAGAGTTTTTTGTTTATTATAGCGAAGTCCGGCGGCAGAGACCATTTCACTATAAACAATATCGGCACCGTATTCTTTGCAAACTAATCTAAAGGCCAAGTCGGTAATGCCGGCCATGGGAGCAAGAATTAGTTGTTGCTTACTATTAACCACTTATTTATAAATTAAAACGCGCAGAAAGACAGATGACTTTCTGCGCATTCGGGGGCGAGGGAACCCCCAGCCTCTGCCTATTAACCAAGCTATTTGTTATGAGATCATGTCTCTACCTCCCCGCAACTTGCTAAGGTTAAGTTTAAATGGAATAAGTCAAGCTTATCAACAATTGTCAGAACAGTCAATTTGCCTATTAATTGTCTATTTTATTTTTCTTAAAATTTGCCCTTCGGGAGTATCTTCTACATCATAGCCGTGCCGATTAATTAGCTCTCTTAGACGATCAGATGTGATGTAGTCTTTATTATCTCGCGCAATTCTTCTTTCATTAAATAGCTCAGTTACTTCCAACGGCACTGGTTCTTCTTTTTTTTCAATAACCAAGCCAAAAACCTTATTCCAATCTTCCCAAAGATTTAAAATTGCCTGCGCTTCAGTCTGATTGATTGGCTTGCGATTTGTTTCATTAATTAGCTCAAAAAGATTACTCAGAGCGATTGGCGTATTAAAATCATCATCCATCGCTTTTTTAAAATTCTCTCGGTAGGGTGCTAGATTGATTTTTTCAGAGAAAGTTGTTTTGCGATTATTTTTTAGACCTTCCAGCCAAGTAGCAATTTTATTGAGATTATTTTCAGCTTGGATTAAAGATTTTTCACTATAATTAATAACACTGCGATAGTGGGCGCTGATAATCCACAGCCTAATAACGTTTCCAGAATATTGTTCCAAAGCATCTTTGATGGTGGTGAAATTACCCAAAGATTTGCCCATTTTTTTATTATCAACGTTGACCATATTCCAAAGTGTCCAATAATTTGCCATTGGCTTTCCTAAAAAGGCTTCACTTTGAGCGATTTCATTTTCATTATGAGGGAAGGCATTTTCATTGCCTCCTCCATGAATATCAAAGGTGTCTTCACCCAAAAGATCACAAGACATGGCAGAACATTCAATGTGCCAACCAGGATAGCCTTCTTCACTCCAGGGGCTTTTCCATTTTAATAAATGCTCCTTAGGTGCTTTAATCCACAAGGCAAAGTCCAGCGGGTTTTTTTTGTCAGGGTTAACTTCAACTCGGGCCCCTGAGAGTAGTTCTTCTGGTTTTTTCCCAGATAGCTTTCCATATTTGGGAAACTTCTCAACTGAGAAATATACAGAGCCATTTTTTTCATAAGCAAATCCTTTTTCAATTAAACTCTCAATAAACCTAATCATTTGCGGAATGTATTGAGTGGGGCGAGGGAAAAAGTTGGCTGGTTTAATATTGAGCGCTTGAAAGTCTTCTTTCGCGGATTGAATGTAGATTTCCACAATTTCCATAGGATCAACTTTTTCTCGCTTAGATTTTAATTGAATTTTGTCTTCACCCACCTCTGCATTATCAACTAGATGTCCAACATCAGTGTAATTCATAATGAACCGCACTTCATAGCCAGAATATTCCAAATATCTCCTTATTATGTCCATTGCAACATAGCCGCGACCGTGACCTAAATGACAGTGATCATAAACAGTCGGACCACAAACATAAATTTTGACTTTGCCAGTTTCTAACGGCTTGAACTCTTCTTTTTGTCTAGACAGCGCATTGTATAGCCTTAGCATTGATTTTTGTTAATAATTATTAATAATAAAGTAAATTAGTGACACGTGATTATTTTTTGAAGAAGGATTCTTTTTTGGCAATAATCAAAAGAGCAATCAATGCACCGATTAAATTAAAAACTAAGTCTAAGGCGTTATTTATATAGCCGCCCACTCCACTTTCGGGGCTAATCACAGTAGCTATAAATTCAATAACTTCATTAAGAGCGCCTGCGCCAGTGGCTGCCATTACCAGTAAAATTGAGATTGCAACTTTATTGTTGCGAGCCGGATTTTTAAGAAGCGGTTTCAATAAAGTCCACATTAACAAGGTTGTAATGCCAAATCCGAAAGCATGAACTAGCTGATCGTATTTTAGAATGTAATAAGGTTCGCCAATAATTGGAAGAAGCATAGTGGAGTAAAGAAGTTTATTGTTCAGAATAATGCCACCACCTGCCATGTGCGCTAAGGCCCAAATAGATAATCCCCAAAGCAGTCCGTTAGAATAGTTTACTTTCTCTCGTGTGATTAAAATTAAGATAACAAAGAAAATTAAAACACCGATGTAGAGTAAAAATTCATAATTTGCTCTTGTAATAAAAAAGGCTGAAAAAGTTAGGATGAAAAAAACATTGGTAAGAAGAATTGTTAATTGTCCTTTTTTAAATTTCATTTTTATAAAATAAATATTTAATAATTATTTAGTTGGGTGTAAGTTATTTTAAAAGATAAATTAAAATCTCTTCGTGCTCAGACAATAGCAAAGCTGTTGTCAAAGGGCGAAGAGATTCGCGGTTCCACCTTTGTTCTCCCGATTTTGGGACTTTATTATGCGATAACGGGCAAATCCGGCGAGAGTTATTCGATTCTTGAAAATCAAGGCTTAACAAGAAATAATCAAGCAAGAATGATTTTATTTTCTCGCAGTTGGTTGTTTTTTAGCAATCGACAAAGCGCACGCTTCTTTGTCATGACTTTGTTTTATTATAGAACGATCATTTAAAAAGTAAAGTGTTTATTTTTAAATTGGACAAAGGAGAAACTTTTTGTTTAAATAGTCAATATATAATTGTAATAAGTTTAAAAATAAAATGATTAAGAAAATTATTCTGGGGCTGTTGGCAGTCATCTTGGCAGCAATTTTTATTTGGGCAGTTTCCCAGTTATTTAAAGAAGGAGAAAATGCTCCCGCTGAAGAAGTAAATGAAGAGGAGCTAGTTGATGATTTGATTGAGGAGGTTAGTTTTATGGAAGAAGAAATTGAAAGCGGAGAAGAGGGAATGATTGGGGATGATGTACTAGAAGAAAGTGAGACAGTGGAGGGCACTAACGAAGTAGAAGCAGGAGGAGAGGATGCGACAACAGACGAGACAGTGACTTCGGAGGCTGATTTTTTGAAAGAATTGGAGCAGGATGGTTTAAAGATTAAAATTTTAAAAGAGGGCAGTGGTCAACGCATGGTAGAAAATGGAAATAAGGCGGTAGTGCATTATGTTGGTAAGCTAACAAATGGCAGGAAATTTGATTCAAGTATTGATCGAAGTCAGCCATTTGAATTTACAGTAGGAAAAGGAGAGGTGATTCAAGGTTGGGAGATAGGAGTTTTAAAGATGAGGATTGGTGAAAAAAGACAATTGACAATCCCAGCTGAGCTAGGGTATGGTGCTGCTGGTGCAGGAGGAGTTATCCCCCCTAATGCCACGTTAATCTTTGAAATTGAGTTATTGAGTATTAAGTAGGGGAAATATATAAATAACTATTTAGTGGTGGTATTTTTTAATGTTGACAAAGGCTTTAAATAAGAGCTAAGTGGAGCTTTATTCTGAGTTGTTGAAAGTTGTTGCTTGACAGAAATTGTCAACTTAGTATTATAGGTTTTGTGTTTTTAAATCGTGTAAGTTAAATTGCACGATTTTATTTATTTGGTCAATTTAGTTTAATCGAGAATTTAATTGACTAAACTCGTTTGACTGAGTGATTAGGGGCGACAATCAACGAGCTAATTATTAAAGTTAATTTATGAAACTTTTCCATCAATTAGGGGAAAAGCTGGTTAGTTTAAAAAGAATTAAAAAACAAGAAGTAATAGTATTAGGGGCTGGTCTATTATTAGGCGGCTTTTTTTATTGCCAAAATTATTTTCTTCCAATAGCTTGGGCGAAGGAAGGAAAGGCTAGTTTTTTAAATAAGCAGGAAGAGGAATTTGAGGGAGAGGGTGAGATTGAGAGGCAAAAGGAGGAAGTAGGCTTGTGTGAAAATCTGCAGGAAGTTGAATCTGAGGTTGGCTTAGCAATGAAAGAATTATGTGAAAGAAGTAATTTCAGAGATGAGCCATTAACAGAGATAATAAAAAAAGAAGATGAACAAAAAGCGCGTAACGAGCAAGAAAAATTTGAAAAGGCAATTGGGGAGGTGTTAAAAGGAACGCCCATGAGTAAAATGACCACTGCAATTGCGCAGCAAGAAAAAATAGTAGCTGCTTTTTTAGTCGGAATTGCATTAAAGGAAAGTTCATTTGGAGTGCATGCACCAAGTAAAAATGGACGAGATTGCTATAATTATTGGGGCTACAAAGGTTCAAGCAACCTGACTGTTAGCGGTTATAGTTGTTTTTCTTCACCAGAGCAAGCCGTTCAGGTTGTAGGTAAGCGCCTAGAGAAATTAGCAATTAATCAAAAATTGGATACGCCAGCAAAAATGATTATTTGGAAGTGTGGCAACTCTTGCTCTGGACATGATCCTGCTGGAGTAGCAAAGTGGATTAAAGATGTTTCGATTAATTTTCACAAGATTAATAATATTTAATTTCGTTGTTTAAGCTAAAAATCAAGAATGGCTTGACAGGTTTTTTAGAGGTTGTAAAATAGAGTTAAAGTTTGTGGATGAAACGGTTGTCATAAATTTTTTAAGGGGTGTGAACACCGGAGGGGAATTATCCATTAAAACAAAACATGAAAATAAAACGAGAGTTTTATTGTCTAGTAGACAGAAACAACAAACCAGATCTTCGTTATTTATTTGAAGATCAAGCTGAGGCGCAAAGGAAGTTGCAACAAGTGAAAAATTCCATTCAGGGAGAAACTCTTTTTCTGCCCAACAATAGAAGGGATTACTTTGTGGATGGAGTTCAGCGAAAGTTTATTGAGGCTGGACAAAAAGCTGAGATTCGTCGTGGTTGCTGGTCGGCTGTTCAGGTTAGAAAAGCAACGCTAGTAGACAATATTAAACCAGAAAGAATTTTTCAATCGGTTAAAAAAAGCAAGGCCTATAATCTTGAGTATTCTAAAAAGAGAATCAAGGAAAGAGCAACCGTTGCTCCTATTAAAATGCCAAGTCTGCCTAAGATTCCGGTGGAAACATCAGTGCCAGCTTTCCAGGTTAATAGTTGGAGTCAATCTTTTTTGAAGACTAGACCTTTAACGGGAACTTTAGCGACTCTCTGTTTGATTGCATTTACTTCTATTTTTACTATCAACTATCGAGCCTCTAGTGAAATGTCTGATATTTTGATAAAAGCTCAGGCAGAGGCAGCGCAAAAATCTTTAGAAAATCAAACAAAAGTTTTGGGAGCCAAGGATAAAAAGTTGGCGGATCAGTTTGAGGGGAAATTTGATGAATTCGTTTTGAGTTCTTTAGCCCAGTTTGAAACAGTTAAAGCTGAAGAGCTAGAAGGAGAAATTATGAAAATTATAGCTAACTCTCCGATGGAAAAAATGGCGCCACTTATTGCCAAACAAGATCGTAAGGTGGCTGCTTTCTTAATCGGAATTGCTAAGAAAGAGAGTAACCTAGGTCGTCGAGTTCCAGTGCTCAATGGTCAGGATTGCTATAATTACTGGGGCTATCGAGGGATAAGAGACAGAATGGGAACGGGCGGACATACTTGTTTTGACAGTCCAGAAGATGCAATTGCTACTGTGGGTGGAAGATTGCAGCGCCTAGTTCAGTCAGATGTAGATACGCCAGCAGAAATGGTGCTTTGGAAGTGTGGTAGTAACTGTGCTTCCGATGCTGGAGCTGCAAAATGGATTAAAGATGTTGATATGTATTTTCAGAAAATAGATAATAACGGTAACAACGGATAGTAAATATTTGAATATTTCATTTTACAGGCCATCTTAGGGGGGAGATGGCCTTTTGTTTTAGGAAGATTTTATTTTACTTGGTATTTTTGGTCGATATGGGGAGGAGAAAAATGAGGGCGTCGATTTTGACTATTGAGTGGAGGGGTAAAGTGGTGGTGAGTTTTTATCTACCCAAAACAATTGCAGAAATTTTTTTAGGCTTAATTGGCTTTAGGGCTTTTGCGCAGTTGGCTAGTGTAGCGCCAGTGGTGCAAACATCATCGACTAGTAAAAAGTTTTTATTTTCAAGTTTATTTTTATTACGGAAATAGTGTTTGTTTAAAATGAAGGCATTTTCCATATTGGCAAGACGACTAGAATATTTTTCTATTTTCATTTGAGGCGTTGTCCATTTATGACGTAAAACTAAATCATCTAATAAGACTGACTTAGAATTAATCATAAATAATTCATGAGCAATCACACTAGCTAAAAGCTGTGATTGGTTAAATCCGCGCCAGCGTAATCTTCTGGAGTGAAGTGGAATTGGTATAATAAAATCAAAGTTAATTAAATTATTTTCCTTTAAACCTTTAGTCATGATTTTCCCCAGTGGAAAAGACAATTCAGAGATAAACTGATATTTGAGTAGGTGAATGGCATGAGCTAGTTTTTGATTGCGATAGTCTGCAGTGACGATTAAATTATTTAAAGATAAATCTTTTTTCTTGAAGCAAGACAAGCAAACAGCGCCCTGGTTAGTTTTGTTTTTTTCGCAAACAGGACAAACTTGGTGAGACAAAAGATTGATAGATTGCAGGCATTCAATGCAAACTATTTCTCCCGGTTTTTTACAAGCAAAACAATTCGAGGGGAAAATTAATTCGAGAAAGATGTTAGATATTTTTCTAAACATATTAAACAAATTTGTTGGAGGGTTTTTGTTACTAAAACAATACCTTATTTTAGTAAAAATTGATAGTGATTTTAGTTGTCAATTCCTTTGAATTTGCTATACTAAAAACAATCTTAAAAATTATAAAACAAAAAATGTTAACTTATGATGATCCAGAGAAAAAATACATTTTTAAAAAAATTAATCAGGGTAATGCTAAGACAAAAGTTTGGATGTTAGTTTTTCTTGCGTTGGCAATATTATTTCTTGTTTATCTAATTAAAAATGATTTTCGACCAGATCTTTTTTCCAGTAAAAACAAGTTTATTCCTAAATGTCCGGAATCTCATGATTTAAAGATTTATCAGGACATTAGAGTAAGTAGAGGTAATGCTGAAAGGGTGCTGGAAGAAAATTTTGCCGAAATAGAAAGTTGGGCAGGTTTTAAACGAGTGGAGATTTTAGAGAGAGCGGATGGTTTTAAAGGAAGCTTAGTGCCAGTAATTCAAATAGTTTTTGATCAGAATGAAATTAAAAAATCTGAAAAACCTCAAGTGAAGCCACCCAAGGAAATTTGTAAATTTTCCACAGAAATTGTAATGGAATAAGATGAAAAAGGATGATCTAATTGTTATTTATACAGATGGTGGCTCCAGAGGAAATCCTGGACCCTCTGGTATTGGGGTGGTTGTTGAATATGATAAAGGAAAGATAAAGGAATATGCAGAGGCAATTGGTGAAAAAACCAACAATGAAGCTGAATATCAAGCGTTAGTTTTTGCTCTTAAAAAGGCAAAGTCGTTGGTGGGTAAGAAAAGGGCAAAGCTACTTAATGTGCATTGTTTCGCTGATTCCGAGTTGATGGTAAGACAACTTAACCATCAGTATAAGATTCAGAATGCCAACATCCAGCCTCTTTTTCTGGAGGTTTGGAATTTGACTTTAGATTTTAAGCAAGTAATTTTTGAGCACATAGCTCGAGAGAAGAATAAGAGAGCGGATCAGTTAGCGAATCAAGCAATGGACAAAGTTGGTACAAGACTTTTTAAATAGAAAAGAAAAGACATGAATTTTATTTATGGAAAGGAAAAGTATTTAATCAGAGAAAGAGTGCTTGAGATTGAGCATGAGTTTTTAGAAAAGTATCCAACCGCAAGCATAAATATTTTTGATTGGGCTGAGTCATTTGAACCAGCTTTATTTTCAGAATCGCTTGCAAATAGTGGCTTGTTTGCTCAGGAGAAGTTAATAGTTGTAAAAAATAGTTTAAAGCTTAACCAAGAGAATCAGGTTAAGTTTCTAGATTTATTAAAAGATTTTAAGAAAAAAAATAACAAGCGAGTGATGTTGGTGTTGGCAGAATTTGAGGATGGTGCTTGTCGGGGGAAGCTTTTTAATTTTTTAAAGAGAGCAAGTCAGGTTACTAAGTTTGATTTATTAAAAGGTAGTGAATTAAATCAATGGATTGAAAGATTGGCAGAGAAACGTAGTCAGGGAAAAGTTGGAGTTGAAGTTGCTGCTGCGAACTGGTTGGGGATTATCACGCACGGAAATTTGTGGAAAATTAGCCAGGAGATTGAAAAGCTGATCAATTTTAAGGAAAGTGGGATGGCGACTCTGAAAGATGTTAAGGCAATTTGTCAGGGGCAAGTGGAAGGAAAAATTTTTGATTTAGTAGATGCAGTTGGAAGAGGAGATAAAAGTCGAGCCTTAAGATTAAAAAGTCAGTTATTGAATCAGGGAGAAAATGAATTTTATATTTTTTCAATGATTATATTTCAGGCGAGAAATTTGCTGAAAGTGAGTGAATGTGCTAGGAAAGGGATAAGTGACAAGAGAGCAGTTAGTCAGAAAACAGGGCTGCATCCTTTTGTGGCACAAAAAACCTTAAGCCAGCTAAGAAATTTTTCATCAAATAAAATTGCTGAAATTTATAAGTTGGCTGCAGAAATTGATCTTAAAAGCAAGCAAAGTGATTTTCAAATGGCGCGAGAGCTAGATTATTTCTTAGTTAAATTTTAGTTGGACTGATCAAGTTTATTAATTTTAAAATTATGAATTATCGAGCAACTATTGGTATGGAGGTGCACGTCGAATTAGACACGAAGAGCAAAATGTTTTGTAGCTGTCGTAATGGGATGGGACAAGAAAAAGAGCCTAATAAAAACATTTGTCCAGTATGCACAGGGCAACCAGGAGCTTTGCCAGTGCCAAATACTAAGGCAATTGAATCAGTAATACGGGCTGGACTGGCACTTAATTGTCAAGTTGCCGAGAATTCCAAATTTGATCGTAAAAACTATTTTTATCCAGATCTGCCCAAAGGCTATCAAATCTCCCAATATGATCAGCCAATTTGTGAACGAGGTTGGTTGGAGTTTAACTTAGAAGAGGGAGGGGAGTTGAAAAAAAAGCAAATTCGAATTACGCGGATTCATTTAGAAGAGGATACTGGAAAGCTTATTCACTCTAGCAAGGGGGAGACATTAGTTGACTTTAATCGCTCTGGAGTTCCGTTAATGGAGCTGGTCACTGAACCGGATATTAAATCAGCTGCAGAGGCTAAAAAGTTTTGTGAAGAATTAAGATTGGTTTTGCGCTATATAGGAATATCGCCAGCGGATATGGAAAAAGGACAAATGCGTTGCGAGGCTAATATTTCTTTGTATAAAAAAGGAGCAGATCCTCTTTCTGGAACCAAAGTGGAATTAAAAAATTTGAATTCTTTTCGGGCAGTGGAGCGAGGAGTGGAGTATGAAATGAAGCGGCAAGCTAAAATATTAGATGCAGGGGAGGAAGTACTCCAAGAAACAAGAGGCTGGAATGATGGAGAGGGAAGAACTTTTGCTCAGCGAAGCAAGGAAGATGCCAATGACTATCGTTATTTTCCTGAACCTGATATCCTACCTTTTCAACTTAAGAAAGAAGATGTTGATTTAATGAGAGAGCGTTTGCCAGAGTTACCTTGGGAGAAAAGATTGCGTTTTGACAAGCAGTTTGGTTTGAAATCAGATAGTGCTGAAGTTTTAGTGACTAATAAGGAGCTAGCTAACTATTTTGAAGCAGTGGCTAGTGAATTGGAGGAATGGATGAGTGTCGGGGGCTATAAGTTGGATGATGATTCAAGAAAAAAGGCCTATCAATTAGCAGTTAATTATATTCTGACTGAATTAACGCCTAAAATGACTGATAGTGATATAGAAGTTAGTAATTTAAAAATTACCGCGGAAAATTTTGCTGAGTTTATTAAGATTATTTTTGAAGGAAAAATTAATTCATCAGCAGCGCAGGTTGTTTTGGATGAAATGTTTAGCGCTGGAGCTGATCCATCTCAAGTGATTGAGGAGAAAAATTTAGCGCAAGTTTCTGATGAAGGCGCATTAGAAGATTCAGTTCAAAAGGTGATTGATGGTAATGCTCAGTCAGTGGCGGACTATAAAAGTGGAAAGGAAAATGCGATTAAATTTCTTATGGGGCAAGTAATGAAGGAAACTCAAGGCAAGGCTAATCCGCAAGTGGTGATGGAGATCTTAAGGAAGAAACTGGCGAGCGATTAAATATCTTCAAGAATAATTTAAAATTAAACTTTTCTTGACATTTCAACAGCTGTTTGGATTATTTTATCCAAAAATTCGGGAAAATCCATCCCGGCGGCTTTTGCTGCTTGGGGTGCTAGGCTTGTTTCAGTCATTCCTGGGATGGTGTTTATTTCTAAAAAATATAAATTTTCACTTTGATTTTCCCAGATAAAGTCTGCTCTAGCGAGATCTAAACAACCAAGCGATTCAAATGCTTTGATAGCATATGTTTGGGCTTTTTTATATATTTTGGATGGAATGTCAGCGGGACAGATTTCTTCTGCTCCATCTACTTTATATTTAGCTTGATAATTAAACCAGCTTGATGATTTTGGAACAATTTCAATGACTGGGAGAACTTTTGATTTTTCTCCACCCATAACAGCTACAGTCAGTTCGCGTCCTTTAATGAATTGTTCGAGCAAAATTTCATCTCCATGAGTAAAGGCTGTTTTTATTGCATTTTTCAATGCCGTCTTTGATTTTGCTAAATCAACTCCAACAGAAGAGCCCAACTCTATTGGTTTAACCACGATAGGCAGACTTAGCTTTGAAATAATTTCTTCTAAATCAAATTTTTTACTTTTTTTAAGCGTGACGCTTTTTGCAACCTTCACTCCAGCGACTTTGGCAATCAATTTAGTTTTTTCTTTGTTCATAGCTAAAGCACTAGCTAATGTTCCAGAGAAAGCATAAGGAAGCTTTAACATATCCAAGAAGCCCTGCAATCTACCATCTTCTCCAAAACTTCCATGCATAATTGGTAAGACTAAATCAATTTCGGGAAATTTTTTAGGAATAAGACTGGAGCCAACAGAGGAATATTTTTTTGGGACGCCATCTTTTCTGTTTGCTTTTTTGAGATTATCTTCTAAGTATTTTTTCCCAGATCTTCCAATTAACCAATGACCCGATTTAGTAATTGCGATGGGAATAATATTATACTTATTTTTATCCAAAGCATTCATAACTTGATTAGCTGATTTTAGAGAAACTTCATGCTCCGTTGATTGTCCGCCAAAAACGACAGCGATTTTCTTTTTCATGTTTTTAATTTTCGATTAATTATTAATTTAATAAGTGATGATTTTTTGGAATAAAAGTAACAATAGTTTGCTGATTAAATAATAATCGTTTTTTGTTTTTGGTAAAGAATACATCTATATTATTTTTTATTTAGAGTTTTTCTTATTGTTTTTATGAGAGTAAGTCAAGGTTTAATGTTTGCTTTTATACTGGTTTATTGTTAGACTTAGAAAAATTGTTAATGCTTTATTATGTTAAATCAAATTAGACAAGATCGGATCAAAAAACTGGAAAACTTTAAAAATGCTGGCATTGATCCTTATCCAGCGGGGCCGTTTGAAAAAGAAAATATAACAGAGGTTTTGCAAAAATCAGTGGGTGATTCAGTGAAAGTGGCGGGAAGGATTATGCTTTTACGAGTGATGGGTAATATTGCTTTTTTGACCTTGCAAGATGAAAGTGGACGTGGACAGGTGGTGCTAAACAAAAAGGAATTAACTGAGGATGAGAATTATAAATTATGGACCAAGAATTTAGATATTGGTGATTTTATTGGAGTTGAAGGTGAGCGTTTTGATACGCAAAAGGGAGAAAAGTCAGTTTTGGCGCGCAAACTAACCTTGCTTTCCAAGTCTATCCATCCTTTACCAGATAAGCACAAGACTTTGCAAAACGAAGATGAGAAATTACGCAAACGCTATTTAGACATTATTTTTAATCCAGAGGTGAAGGAAATGATTTACAAAAGAGATCTTTTTTGGAATAGTACTCGAAAGTTTTTGAAAGAGAGAGGTTTTGTGGAGGTGGAAACGCCGGTGTTGGAGGTAACGGCAGGAGGTGGTGATGCTAATCCTTTTGTAACTCATCATAATGCTTTGGATCTAGATGTTTATCTGAGAATTTCGATGGGGGAACTTTGGCAAAAAAGATTGATGGTGGCTGGATTGGAAAAAACTTTTGAGATTGGACGACAGTTTCGCAATGAGGGAATGGATGCGGAGCATTTGCAAGACTATACTCAAATGGAATTTTATTGGGCCTATGCCAACTACACTGAGGGGATGGAAATGGTGAAAGAGTTGTATCGCTTTGTGGCGCAGGAAACTTTTGGCACGACCAAATTTAAGATCAAGGATTTTGAGGTGGATTTGGCTGGTGAGTGGAAAGAATATGACTATGCGCAGACAATAAAGGAAATGACAGGAGTGGATATTTTTGATACTAGCTTAGAGGCGATTTTGAAAAAGTTAGATGAATTAGGGGTGAAGTACAAGGAGGATGGTTTTAATTTAAATCGAGCGATTGACAGTTTATGGAAATATTGTCGCAAGTCAATTGGAGGTCCAGGTTTTTTGGTTAACGAGCCAGTTTCTATGTCGCCTTTAGCTAAGCGTTCGACAACTAATCCGGAGCTAACCGAACGTTTCCATGTTTTGATTGCGGGATCAGAATTGGGTAATGGCTACAGTGAGTTGAATGATCCAATTGATCAAGCTGAACGTTTCCAGAAACAACAAGCTTTGCGGGATGCGGGAGATGATGAAGCGCAAATGCACGATCGGGATTTTGTGGAAGCCTTAGAATATGGAATGCCGCCGACTTGCGGTTTTGGAATGAGTGAAAGAGTGTTCTCTTTTTTTATGAACAAAACGATGCGAGAGTGTCAGATTTTTCCCTTGATGAAGCCGAAAGGAAATAACGACTAGTCATCATAGCTAGTATAAAAATGATGAATAGAGTTTTAATTATCATTACAGGATTGCCAGGAACTGGGAAAACCACTTTGGGCAGGAAAATTGCCACTGGGTTAAATTTGCCGCTTATTGCTAAAGATGACTTCAAAGAAATATTATTTAATAGTCTCGGTTTTAGTGATCGTGATTGGTCAAAAAAGATTGGTAGGGCTAGCTATGATTTAATGTATGGCGTTGCAGATAGCATTTTGAGAGCGGGGCAATCACTAATTTTAGAATCCAACTTTGATCCTAAATTTGCCAATAAAATAATTGATGAGTTACAGAAAAAATATCATTTTAGGATTTTTCAGATTAGGTGCTTTACAGAAAAAGATGTTCTATTTGAGAGATTTAAAGAGAGGGCTCTTTCGGGTGATCGTCATCCAGGACATGTTGATGCGGATAATCTAGATGATTTTAGAGCTATGTTGGCAAGAGAAAAAATAGGGAAAATAGAAGTTAGTGGGGAGTTTGTGGATATTGATACAACAGATTTTAGTAAGATTAATGAACAAAAAGTTATAGAGAAAATTAAATTTTTTGTGGAAAATAATTAAGTTGTACCTAGATTTATGTTTAATTAAGAAATAAGCTTATGCACCGATCGGTGGGTGTGATTATCGAAAATAAAAAAGGAGAGAGGCTAATGATTGAGCGGAAGAACCTCCCCTTTGGCTGGGCGTGTCCAGCGGGACATATTGATGAAGGTGAAAGTCCAGAAGAGGCGGCAAGAAGAGAGGTTAAGGAAGAGGTGGGTTTAGCTTTAGGAGATTTAGAGTTAAAGGCGCATGAATTTATTGCGTGGAATGAATGTTCTCAGGGCGTGAAGGGACACGATTGGTTTGTTTTTGCGACAAGTGATTATGCAGGGGAAATAAGAATTGAAAAAACTGAAGTGAAAAATTATCAATGGGTGGACAAGGCTGGACTAAAAGAACTAGAGTTAGAGCCAGTGTGGAGTTATTGGTTTGATAAGTTAAATAAATAATTGATTAAGTGATTAAATAAAAAAAATGTTAGATATAAAATATATTCGAGAAAATCAAGAGAAAGTACAAGAAGCAGCTAAAAACAAAAATATTGAGTTGGATGTTACAGAGCTGTTAAAAATTGATGATAAGAGGAAGGAGTTAATTACACAAATAGATCAGTTGCGTGCGGAGCGGAATGAGTTGGCAGCGACAGCTAAGTCTGGTAGACCGACAGAGGAGCAAATTGAGTTAGGTCGGAAGCTAAAAGAAGATTTAGCTGATTTAGAGACTGAGTTGGGTGAATTAGAGTTTGAATATAAGAAGCTAATTAAGGCGGTGCCAAATATTCCTACTGAGGACACTCCAATTGGAAAAAGTGAAGAAGACAATCAAGTGGTTTATGAGTGGGGACAAAAGAGAGATTTTGAGTTTAAACCTAAGAATCACTGGGAGATTGCTCAACAAAGAGACTGGATCGACAAGGATCGAGCAGCAAAAGTAACTGGAGCGCGTTTTGCTTATTTGAAAGGGGACTTGGTTTTATTGCAAATGGCTTTAGTGCAATATGTTTTTAGCGCTTTAACTAATGAGGAAACTCTTGATAAAATTATAAAATTTGGAAAACTGGGGGATGTTTCAAAAAAATCATTTATTCCAGTGTTGCCACCTTTAATGATTAAGACAGAAATTTTTGACGCGATGGATCGGTTGGAGCCAGCTGATGATCGTTATAAAATTGAAGAGGAAGAGTTATGGTTGCAAGGAAGTGCAGAGCATGTGCTGGGCTCAATGCATCAAGGAGAGATTTTGGAAGCGAGTAAGTTGCCCTTGCGCTACATTGGCTATGCCACTAGCTTTCGTCGAGAAGCTGGTACTTATGGTAAGGATATGGAGGGAATTATTAGAATGCATCAGTTTGATAAACTTGAAATGGAAATTATTGCTCTTCCGGAGCAGGGTCTGAATGAACATTTCCTAACAATTGCTATTCAGGAATATTTTTTACAACAACTTAATTTGCCCTATCGTAAGATTTTAAAGTGTACAGCTGATATTGGTAAGCCAAATTCTAGAGGGGTAGATATGGAAGTGTGGTTGCCTGGACAAAATAACTATCGTGAAACGCATACAGCAGATTATATGGCTGACTATCAAGCACGTCGCTTAAAAACAAGAGCGCGATTAAAGGACGGTAGTTTAGTTTACATTCACACTATTGATGCGACAGCTTTTGCTTGTGGAAGAGCTCTTGTGGCGATTTTAGAAAATTATCAAAATGCTGATGGTAGTGTGACTATTCCAGAAGTGTTAAGGAAATTTATGTCAGGAGGAAAAGAGGTGATTGGAGGAAAATAGAAAATATTTTTTAATTTATTTTTAGAAATTAAGCCCATTAGCCATATATTAATGGTTTGTCTTTTCGATTAAATCTGCTACAATTAAATGGTTGTTTCAGTTAATCACTAATTTAAAAAAACAATGAAAAAAACATTAGAAAATTTAGCCAAGGCATTTGCCGGAGAAAGCCAAGCTCGTAATCGCTATGCTTTTTATGCTAAAGTAGCGCGCAAGGAAGGATTTGAGCAAATCGGGGCAATTTTTGATGAGACTGCTGAACAAGAGAAGACTCATGCTAAGCGCTTATTTGAGCATATTCAAGAGCTAAAAACAGAGCTGGAGAAAACTGGAGAAACAGTTGATCTAGAGTTAAAAATTGAGGCAGGAGTGCCAACCGTTTATGCTGACACTGCAGCCAACTTACAAGCCGCTGTAGATGGAGAAAAATATGAGCATGATGAAATGTATCCCGAGTTTGCTAAAGTAGCTGAAGAAGAAGGATTACCCGAAATTGCAGCTCGTTTGAAAAGCATTGCTATTGCAGAAAAACATCATCAAGATCGTTATCAAAAATTACTTGATCAAATTAAAGCAGGAACTTTTTTTGAAAAAGACGGAGAGGTGGTTTGGATTTGTCGAGAATGTGGTTATTTGCACAAAGGGGCAACACCACCAACTCTTTGCCCAGCTTGTGATCATCCGCAAGCATTTTATCAATTGCAGTGTGAGAATTACTAAGGTTATTTGAAAGTTAGTTATTTTTACAAAAACAGTCTCTTGGTGGGGCTGTTTTTATTTGCTAAAACAATTTTCATTGTTAAAATAAAAACACTAGTTTAAATAATGCATTTTAATGAGAAAACCATTGGCCGAAAGAGCACGGCCACAAAAATTAGAAGAATTTGTAGGGCAAGGTCATTTGATTGGACAAGGCTCTTTTTTGCGTCAGGTAATTTTGCAAGATAACATTCCGTCAATGATTTTTTGGGGGCCACCAGGCAGTGGCAAAACCACTCTAGCCAAAGTCATTTCCAAGGAAACTCAGGCCAACTTTACGATTTTGAGTGCAACTGGTAGCGGCAAAAAAGATTTAATGAAGGTAATTGAACGAGCTAGAGCTGATAAGCAGAAAGATAAAAAGACAATTATTTTTATTGACGAAATTCATCGTTGGAATAAGGCACAACAAGATGCTCTTTTGCCAGTGGTGGAAGATGGAACAATTGTTTTAATTGGAGCAACTACAGAAAATCCTAGTTTTGAAGTGAATAGTGCCTTGGTTTCACGTAGTCGAGTATTTGTTTTGGAAAAATTAAGTGAAGCAGAAATTGGACAAATTATTAAGCAGGCATTGATTAGTGAAAAAATAGATTACAAAAAAATTGACAATGAGATAATTAAATTGATTAGTCGAATGGCGAACGGGGACGCTCGAATGGCTCTAAACACTCTAGAGGCGTGCTTGAGTGCAGTGGGAGAGAACAAAAAAATTAATATTGCTTTAGTGAAAGAGGTTTTGCAAAAACAACACTTACTTTATGATAAAAATGGAGAAGAGCATTACAATATAATTTCCGCTTTACACAAATCGATGCGGGGTGGTGATGCGGATGCGGCAGTTTATTGGCTAACACGAATGTTGGCGGGAGGAGAAGATCCACTTTACATTGCTCGGCGGTTAGTGCGATTTGCCAGTGAGGACATTGGACTGGCAAATAATACAGCACTTCTTTTGGCAAATAATGTTTTTGATGCTTGTCATAAGCTAGGAATGCCGGAGTGCGGAGTGCATTTAGCACACTGCGTAATTTATCTAGCTAAATCTCCCAAAAGTGTAGCAGCTTATGATGCCTATAATCAGGCAATGGCAGATGTGGAAAAATTTGGCAACTTGCCAGTGCCATTACACATTAGAAATGCACCGACTAAGCTAATGAAAAATTTAGGCTATGGTAAAAACTATAAATATACGCCGAAAGAGGATAGCTCGGGGCAAGAATATTTTCCAAAAGAGTTAAGAGGAAGGAAGTATTTATAATTGCTTTTCTTTTTCAATTAATTCCAAAACTTTAGGAATTTTGCGAAAATCCTTAAAGAGAACTTCTCTCAAGGAGCCATTGTATAAAGCAGCAGCAGGATGATAACAGGGAAAGAAGACTATTTTTATTGGAGATTCTGATAACAGATCATTAGCAGTTGGTTTGAACAGAGTACGCATTGCTTTACCGTGAGCAGAGCTGATTTGAGCATTAGGTAAAAAACGAGCTAAGCTGTGTCGACCTAAAGGAATAATTAATTTTGGCTTGATTGAGAAAATTTGCTTTTCCAGCCAAGGCCAACAAGTTGCAACTTCTTCTGGGAGAGGGTCTCGATTGTTAGGGGGGCGACATTTGACGATATTGGCAATATAAACATCTTCTCTTTTTAAGCTAATAGACTCTATTAATTGGTCTAGTAATTTTCCGGCAGCACCGACAAAGGGACGACCTTGTTCATCTTCATTTTTACCAGGGCCTTCACCAATAAACATAATTTCTGCAGTGGCCAAGCCTTCTCCTGGAACCACTTGAGTGCGGGTCGATTTTAGTGCGCACAACGTGCAAACGCGAGTTTCTTTTTCTATTTCCCTTAAAGAATTAATCTTTTTTTTCATGAAGGGTTAAAGAGCTTATTTTTTAATGTTTTTATTTTAGCACTTTTTACAAAAAGAGAAAATTTTGCAATAAAATAACTTTATTAATAGGTTGAAGGGGCTTGGGGAAGATGCTAAAGTGATTAAGAGTGGAATTATTAATCATGCTTAAAATGGAAGGATGCCAGAGTGGTCGAATGGGACTGACTCGAAATCAGTTGTCGCCTTGCTGGCGACCGTGGGTTCGAATCCCACTCCTTCCGCATTGATTGGAGGTTTAAAATTTAATAGTTAGGGAATAAAAAAACAGCCCAGTGTAAATTACACAAGGCTGCTCGGAAAGCTTTAGCTGGCTCTTAATGTCAGCCTTTTTTTTCTTGCTATCCTAAAAGAATTATATGCCCTGATTATTTTCCAGAGCATTTTTCTAAAGAATTTTAAGGTTGACACAAACGGGCCCTTTATCCTCCACTTCATTCTTTCTATTCGGATGTTGTCCCGTATTTCTTGCAGAACCTCCCTGGAAAAAGTATAAATATCGGGGCCCCTTGAGGCATCAGATATCCTTTTTAATTCTCTCTCATATTCAGCCCAATCTTCGAGGTATTGAATTAGAAAAGAAAGAACAATAAGGGGTGAGCTAAGAATAATCAAAGTTAAAAATGATAACATGGCGATCTTCTTTTTTTGGATTAACTTTCCGGTAAATTCCAGAAAGTAAAAAATGAAGGGTAAATGAACTATAACCACCAATTATACCATTAATAACTAAAAAAGTCAATAGTAAAATAGTCTAGGAACAACCTATGATAAAGAAAAGTTATTCCATTTCTGTGGTGGCAGGTGGTTTATCTGTGGTATCAAACCAAACTCGATTGATTTGTGGATGAGCAGTAACAGTTCTCTCAATTTCTTTTTTAATTTTATTTGGCAAATCAACGCCAGAAGCAGTCATGAAGTCTATAGTTTTGATAGCTCGAACAATAATCGGGTAAGTATAAGAACGACCACTACTTTTAGCACCCACTGTTTTAACTCCTACTAAAGCGACAACAACTTGAGAGAGTTTTTGATAAAGTTTATGTTCTTTCAAAATATTTGTTACTTGCTGATCAGCATTTTTTAAAATACTTAACTTTTGAGCGGTGGCTGG
>DUUL01000045.1 GCA_012841575.1 Candidatus Moraniibacteriota bacterium
AGTGTGAAAATTGCAGTTACTAAAAAGGCTATCATTTTATTACCTCCTTTTTAATTAAAAATACTTTTTTTGGGATGGAAAATTTTATCAGGAAAAGAAAAAAAGTCAAATAAAGGTTGACTTTTACTTGAGTAATCTTTAAAATGATTTTAGCAATCAAGTCTTTGTTTTGCTAAGTTTTAATTAAAGATTATGCAGGAAAGTAACTTAATCACTGAGCGTCAAGAGAGGGTCTTAGCTGCAGTAATCAAGGAATACACCGAGACTGCTTTACCAGTTTCGAGTGGTCTTTTGATTAAGAAATATCGACTGCCTTATTCTTCTGCTACAGTGCGAAATGAGATGGTTTTTCTAGAGCAAAAAGGTTTTTTAAGAAAACCGCATGTTTCAGCGGGGCGTGTGCCGTCGGACAAGGGCTATCGTTATTTTATTGATCATTTGATGGAAGATCGAGATATTTCTCAGAACTATGTTCGGCAATTGGAGGTTGAATTGTTAAAAGAAAGAGCTAAGAATGCTCGTTTGGAAAGAACAACCGCTAAATTGCTCTCCTCAATGTCAAAGTGTTTGGTGGTTTCTGGTACAGTGAATAAGAATGAGTATTTTGATTTTGGAATGCATAATCTTCTGGCTGATCCTGAGTTTTCTGGATTAGATGAATTTTCCAAAATGACCGAGGCTTTAGATTTGATTGATGAAAACGTGGATAAGATTTTAGCACAATTAGAAGGCGAAGAGACAAAAATTTTTATTGGCAAAGAAAATCCAATTAAGGAAATTCAAGATTTTTCTATGATGGTAACTCCCTATAAATTAGAAAGTGGAGAAAAGGGGTTGGTGGCATTAATTGGACCGAAAAGAATGAAATACGGGCGAAATAAAAAATTAATGGATTATGTTAAAGAGCTAATCAATCGACGGAAAGGCGAGGCAAGCTTAATTTTGATAATTTTAGGAAATGGATTGTTGGCAGGATAAGTTTTATCTATAATTTAAGAAATATTCTATAATATAAGAAGTATTAATAAATTTAATAAGGCAAAATATTAATGATGAAAAAAGAAAATTTTAACCAAAATATTTATCGACCAATGGCATTGACTTTAAAAGCAGTTGTTCTAAAGGAAGAGAAAGTTTTGCTATTAAAACGATCAAGTAAGGAGGAATTTAATAAAGGGAAGTGGGATTTGCCAGGAGGACATTTGGATAAAGGAGAAACAGTGCTCAAGGGCTTAAAAAGAGAAATTAAAGAAGAGACAAATTTGGTGGTGGAGTCGATTGACTTATTGAGAATTGTTGAGTTTGATCAGTCACATGAAGCTTTTAAAAAAGAAAAACGAGGCTTGCGCTTTTTAGTGGAGTATGTTTCTGGAGAGGTGAAGTTAGATAAGAATGAGCATAGTGACTTTGGGTGGTTTTCGATTGATGAAGCGATTGAAAAACTAGATTCAAAGAATAGTTTTGAAAATGAGAAGCGAGAAACTTTAGTTAAAGCAAAAGAATATTTGGAACAAAGGCAGGCTTTGGATGGTTGGCGACGAGTACTAGCGGATTTTGAAAATTATAAAAAAAGACAGGCAAAAAGCAATGAAGAGTTTCGTCAGTTTGCTAATGAAGATTTGATTTTAGAAATTTTGCCGGTGTTAGATAATTTTCAAGCAGCTGCAGATCACATCCCAGAAAATCAACAAAGTGAAGGTTGGGTAACAGGAATAATGTTTATTCAAAAACAGCTACTGGATGCATTGGGAGCGAAAGGATTAACGGAGATCCCAGTTAAAATTGGCGATGAAATTGATGAAAATATTCACGAAATTGTCAGAGGAAAAGCTGGCAAGGGGAAGTTAGTTGTTAAGAAGATATTGTCTAAGGGATATAAAATTGCCGATCGAGTGATTCGACCGGCGAGGGTGGAGGTATA
>DUUL01000063.1 GCA_012841575.1 Candidatus Moraniibacteriota bacterium
GCCAAAGGGCCCCCCGGCAACACCCGGGGGCCGCTCGTCTTCCGGCCTTCTCGAATAGAAGATGGCCCGATCCCTGCCTGCACCCGCCTCTACCTGGGCGGGGACATAGCGCAGC
Organism: Candidatus Moraniibacteriota bacterium; assembly: GCA_012841575.1. Lineage (GTDB taxonomy): Bacteria > Patescibacteriota > Minisyncoccia > Moranbacterales > DUUL01 > DUUL01. The sequence continues at coordinate 116 of DUUL01000063.1, forward strand.
CAGTGTTCCAGCTCTGCCCGGGTAAAGGTGATCCGGCGGCCGGTGCTGGTGCATAGTACACCCAAAGTTTCAGCCATCTCCATGCCCGCTTCAAACAGACGGTCCGCAAAGGCATCATCATTGGGGATGATTGTCTTTCCATCATAATTGATCTCGTACTTTTTCTGCAGTTCACGGAGTGTTTGTGGAATCATCCGTGATTGAAAATGTCGCTCATCTGTTACCGGCCCTTCCTGGGCCTTGTCCAGAACTTCAAGGAGCCTGACTCTGTTTCTGTTCATCTTCATTGTCTAATTTTCACCTCGCGTATGATTTACCTAGCTAACAATCTCGTTACAGATATTCACTGCGGCAGTGGAGTCGCGTCCGTACGCATCGGCACCAATTTTTTCGGCATATTCCGGGGTAACCGGGCCGCCGCCAACGATTACCGCAAACTGGTCCCGCTTGCCCTGAACCTTCAGCTGACCAACGAGGTCTTCCATGTACGGCATCGACGAAGTGAGCAGTGAGGACATACCGATGATATCGGCGTTTACATCCTCCGCTTTGTTGATAAACGCCTGAACCGAGGCATCCACGCCAACATCGTAAACATCGAATCCGTTAACTTCCAGCATCAGGGCGACCATATCTTTTCCGATATCGTGCACGTCGCCCTGGCAGGTGCCAATCACGACCGTGCCCCGACTCTTTGTCCTGTCGCTGTCATCGGTGATCTGGTCGTCCAGCACCTTCCGCACTACCTTGACCGTATCCGCAGCGATCATCAGATCGGGCAGGTACGCTTCCAGCCTTTCGAAACGGTGACCGAGCTCGGTCAGGGTGGGAACGATCAATTTTTCAAAGATATCGACCGCCTTCCAGCCTCCCGCCATCAGAGCCCTGGCCGCTTCACCGGCCTTGCTCTCCTCACCTTCCAGGATTGCCTCACTGAGATTCTTCTTCAGCAATTCGTTCTTTTCCATTAAGTTTGGCACCACCTTTTTAAGTTTTACTTTTGCTCTATCAGAAAATAGTCGACCATATCCGGGTTGTAGTACCGATCGACATTGCTCTGATCGAAAACGAATGTGGGAACAGAGATTCGCTTTTCCACTTTTTCGCCGTTTATCAGTTTGAGCGCAGTCTCGACCCCTTTTCGGCCCAGGGTGGGATAGACGACCCCTGCATGAGCATTGCCCTCCCTGACCTCCTCGAGGAAAGCTTTGGATCCGGCATTTGCAGATACGATCATGATCTCTCCCACTCTACCGTCATTCTTGATTGCTTCCAGTGCCCCCAAAGCCATATCATCGAAATGGGTGTACAGGGCATCGATCGGTCCGGGATTGGCTGCAAGGACATCCTCGATGGCCGACATCGACTCCGAATAGTGGAAATTACCGGAGACCTGGGCAATCATCTCCAACCCCTCGTACTGGTCCACCACCTCGTGGAAACCGCGAGAACGCTCTTCGACCGCGTGAGAACCGGGAGAGCCGATCAACTCCACATACTTGCCCTTGCCGTCCAGCTGCTCAACCAACC
>DUUL01000046.1 GCA_012841575.1 Candidatus Moraniibacteriota bacterium
ACCACCAAAACTCTTTTTCCGTGCACTTGGTTAAGAAAAACAAATTGCTCTAATCTCACCTTCAAGTTTTCTGCTAATTTTCTTCTATTTTCCATCACCAATCCATCCTCATCACCAACATGTAAAGCTAAATTAAAATCAGCATAGTCACCATAACTCACTCCTCCTTGTTTGGTAGTGATAAAATGCAGTATTTTTTTATCTTTTAATTTTTTAAATTGAAGTAATTCGATTTTTTTCATAAAAACAGCTTTTGTGTGGGCTTTATTTTAATTTAGTGCTATATTCTAATTATAGACTAAAATTGACTTTCATGTCCTATCATGCAACAATTTATCAGTTATCAAAATAACCTTAAATCATTTTTTCATGAAAAAGAGTGCTATTAAATTCAGTCTTATAGTTTTGGTTATCTGCCTTCTTGCCTTTATTGTTTATAGTTTTAGCAAAAAGACAGAAACTCCTTTAACTGAGACTGCCAAAAAACCTCTGTCTGTCAATGTCAAATCAGCTGATCAATCTCGTGGCTACTCTTATGCTACTCACTATCCTGCCACTATAGTCGGTCAAAATCAAGCCACCGTTTCCGCCTTAGCTGGTGGCACAGTTCAATCTCTAACTTTCGACTTAGGCAAGCAGGTTTCTCGGGGACAACGTTTAGTAAAAATAGATACTACCGGAAATTTTTCCGCCCCAGGTAAATTTGGCTTGGAAAGCGGCCAAATTCGTTCCCTGGAATTAGCTGTGAAAAGCGCAGAAGATGCCTATAAACAAGCTAAACGAATTTATAAAAAAGATAATTCCTATCTCAACAAGAAAACTCGCGATATTGCTAAAAACAATTGGCTATCTGCCGAAGCTAATCTGCAAAGTGCGCTAGACAGTCAATATATTAGCGCCCCTATTGCAGGAACAATCGTAAAAAAAATGGTTTCTGTTGGTGACTCAATTAATCCTGGACAACCAATAGCTATTATTTCTAAAACCGATCAGGTTAAGGTTGAGTTTTACGTCAATCAAGATGAATTGACTTTTTTAAAAAAAGATCAGCTTGTTTCTATTATTATCGATCAGCAAAAAATTGATGGTCAAATCAGCCTAATCGCACCCGAAGCTGATCCAATAACTAAAAACTTCTTGGTTGAGGTGGTGCCCAAAGAAAAACTGACATCGCCTGTTGGCTCACTGGTTTCTGTTGAATTAATGATTGAGCGTCTTGCATCCACCCCAGAACGCTATATTGTCCCCCTTTCAATCATTACCATTGGTCAAAATGAAAATACTCTTTTTGTTGTTAAAGATGAAAGAGCGCAGAGAATCCCAGTTGTTCTTCATGAAATAATTGGTGAGACCGCAGAAGTTTCTTCAGAAAAACTAACCCCCTCCACTCAAATTATTTTTGAAGGTAATAAACTTGTCCAAGAGGGAGATTTGGTGATAATTAGTCAATAATTTACTACTTTTACCTTAGTCACTACTTGTTATTTTTATTTTTTATCTACTTCACCTTCTAATTACTTTTTATGTCCAAGCTAAATAATCAACAAACAACTAAAAATCACTCTTCCAGTGAATCGATTTATCTAAAAAATCTAGAATTTAAGCCTGAATTGCGTAAAACTTGGTTTAGTTTTTTTGTGAAAAATTTTCGCGTAGTAATTCTTTTAATTTTAATTTTAGGTGGCTGGGGCACTTATTCCTACTTACAACTTCCTCGCGAATCAATGCCCGAAGTTAAAATTCCCGTAGCAGTGATTACAGCAGGTTACCCAGGTGCCTCCCCGGGTGACATAGAAGAATTAGTTACTAAAAAAATTGAAACTGGAATTTCCGGAGTTTCTGGGATTAACAAGGTAACTTCTGAATCTTTTAATTCAGTCTCCTCAGTCGTTGTGGAGTTCAACTCTAGAGAAGATATTGATAATGCAGTCAGAAAATTGCGTGACAAGCTGCCAAGCATTAAAGCAGCTCTACCAGAAGATGCTAGCGATCCAGAAGTAATGGAAATATCCTTAGATGATTCGCCTGTTTTAATTTTTGAATTAACTGGGCCATATGATGACTTCACCTTACGTCAATATGCAGAAAAAACAAAAGATGATCTAGAGGCAATTTCTGGCGTAAGGGAAGTAAAGGTTGTTGGCGGTGATGAAAAAGAATTTCGTGTTAACTATGATCCAGAAAAGCTAGCTTCCTATGGGCTAAATGTTGCTCAAGTAAATCAAATAATCAGCTCAGCTAATCTAACCATTCCCGTTGGAAATTTTGATGGAGAAAGCTATTCTTACCCAATTCGTACAGATAGCCGGTTTTACAATACAAAAAGCATTGGAGGAATCCCTCTTTCACACAATCAAAACGGTGCCTTGATATATGTTAAAGACCTAGCAACCGTTGAAGAAGCAGCTATTAAAAGAACCACCATAGCCCGTTTTTCTCAAAATGGACAACCGCCTCAAAATACAGTTGAAATACAGATTATTAAGCGCACCGGTGCTTCCATCATCACCACGATTGAAGAAGTTAATGCTGTTTTGGACAAACAAGCTATAAACTTTCCGCCAAATATGAGTTTTGTTACTATTATCAATATGGCGGATACTATTCAACAAGACTTTAATCAATTGGGAAGAGATTTTATCATCACCTTGCTATTGGTGGTAACTGTATTATTTTTGTTAGTCGGACTAAAGGAAGCCTTTGTTGCTGGCTTAGCAATTCCTTTAGTTTTCTTTTTTACCTTCGGTGTCATGCACCTAACTGGTACCTCCCTTAATTTTCTTTCTATTTTCGCCTTACTACTCTCCCTTGGTTTATTAGTTGATGATGCCATTGTGGTTGTTAGCGCCACTAAGCAATATATGCGAACCGGTAAATTTACCCCTGAAGAAGCGGTTCTTTTAGTTTTAAGGGATTTTAAAGCTGTTTTAACCACCACCACTCTTGCCACTATTTGGGCTTTCTTACCGCTACTTTTAACCACTGGTATTATGGGTGAGTTCATTAAATCAATCCCCATTACCGTTTCTGTTATCTTAGCCTCCTCTTTTTTAGTCGCCATTTTCATCAGCCCCTCCTTAACAGCTGTTTTAGAAAGGGTGCGTCTGACTCGTGGAACTGTCTTTTCTTTTGCATCAATTCTCGCTTTAGTTGGTTTCTTTGCCCTCAGTAAACATACCTTTCTTGGCTTTTCCATTGCCGCTTTAACTCTTTTGGGGTCGTTTGTAATTTTATGGTGGTATTTTTTCCGAGGGCAAGCTTTATTGAAAAAAAATAAAGCTCTAGTAAACGCCGAGTCAAAAGATGATAATCTCATTAAAAAAAGACTGTTCGCACAAAACAATCCGAAACAAAACAATTTCTGGGAAAAGCTCTTTCATGGAGCAATTCATTTTGACCAAGTTATTCCTATTTACGAAAAATATTTACGCAAAATCACTGCTACTGCCAAGAGGCGTCACTTGTTCATGACGGCTGTTGCTCTTCTCTTTATTGTTGCAATTTACTTGCCAGCCTCTGGCATCATTAAAAGTGAGTTTTTCCCTCCTATGAATGGTGAAGAAATATACATTGACATGCGTGCGCCGGCCGGCTTGATCTTGGAAGAATCCGATAAGATTGTTAAAAAAATAGAAGAAAGGTTATATCATTATCCAGAAATTAAAAACTTCTCAACCACCGTCGGTAGTGGAGGAATTAATAGCTTTAATACAATACAAAATAATTCTAGCAATAAGGCCAACATCACCATTAAACTTTGCCCCCCAGGCGAAAGAAAAAAAACTTCTCATGAAATTGCCTCTCAAATTCGAGAAGACATTAAATCTATAAGCGATGCCACTATCACTGTTTCCACTCCTCAGGGCGGTCCGCCAACGGGATATGCTTTTCAAGCACAAATTTCTGGCGATAATTTACAAACTTTGGAAAAAATTGCTAACGAACTCAAACTTTATCTAGATGAGGTTCCAGGCGTCCTTAATAGTGATATTTCACTAAAAGAATCTCCCGCTGAATATACCTTTCACCTTAACCACGCTAAAATGGAACTTTATGGGATAAATGCGGGATTGGTTGGTTCAACTTTACGCACTGCTATTGCTGGCACTAAAATAACCACCGTCATTGAAGATAATAAGGACGTTAATGTAACTGCTTATTTTGAGGAAAATAAAACAGCCGATTTACACTCAATTCAAAACATGCAAATTGCTAATTTCGCTGGACAACTAGTTTATCTTAAGGATATTGCTGAAGTTGAACTAACTCCCACTGTCGAATCAATCAAGCATCTCAATCAGAAGCGTACTGTTCTTTTAACCGCCGATGCCGCAGCAACTACTAACTCTAACGAAATATTGAAAAAATTTACCAGTCGAATAAAAAGTGATTATTCTCTCCCTGCTGGCTATGAAATCAGTTACGGAGGAGAAAATGAAGAAAATGCCTCCTCAGTTCGATCAATTTTTAAAGCAATGACAGTCGCTGTAGCTCTAATTCTCTCCACAATGATTATTCAATTTAACTCCTTTCGTCAAGCGCTTATCATTCTCATTACCATGCCTCTAGCTTTAATCGGTACCTTTTTTGGATTTGCTCTTTTTGGTATTAACTTAAGCTTTCCTGGACTTATTGGTGTTTTAGCGCTCTTTGGCATTGTGGTAAAAAACGCAATTATTCTAGTAGACAAGATGAATATTAATCTCAAAAGTGGTATTCCTTTTTATGAATCAGTGATTGATGCCGGAAAGTCTCGCTTAGAAGCAATCTTTATTACCTCTTTTTGTACAATTCTTGGACTTATCCCCATCACCTTTTCTGATGACATCTGGCGTGCCCTAGGCAGTGCAGTCATCTTTGGATTAATGTTTTCCTCTTTTCTTACCTTATTTCTCGTCCCAGTTTTGTTTATCTCCTTAATGGGAAGTAAGGACAAATCACAAAAACCCTAGTCAATTCAATTGTCCGACTTAATCGACTCTCTAATGCTTTCCAAGGCTCTTTTTAATGCTCTTATATTAATATTTTCAGAAAACAAATTTCTGTCCTCATCAGTTAACTCCCTTCTCTCTTTTTGCATTTTTTCTGCTAAATATTTGTCTATATTTTCAGTAATAATCTCATCAAAAAACATCAACAGCCCCTCATTAGTTAGCCCCTTTTCTATTATCCTCATCTCCTTTTTTCCCACCAACCATTTTGTCTTTTCCTTCTTCAAAAAACCATTTAAATACTTTACATAATCCCTAGCTGCTATTTTTAACAACTCTAGTGCTCTTTTCTCATAAACCTTTTCGGCAATCTCCTGACTAGAAGGACTAGAAACATCTAACGGCACCTGCGCCTCTAAACTTTTTAAGAAAAGGCCGATCATTTCGGATATTATTTGATCTTTTTCCCATTCCTCAAATGCTGCTACTAGCGCATTCTCTGCTAGCTCTCCCATGCTTGACTCTCTTTCTTCTTCACTACTGGTCTCCTTCCTTTCTAACTGCTCCTTGTTTACCTGAAAATCTTCTTTCCTCTGAGGCTTTTCAAGTCTTGGCTTAATTCCTTCCATAATTTTAGATATTTATTAATTTTTATTTAAACAATTTAAAAAATGTAATTGCATTATCATCAGTCTTTCTTTCTGCCTCCTCAAAACCCAAGCCTTTAATCTTCGCTAATCTTTTAATAACTTCCCGCACAAAAACTGGCTCGTTACGTTTACCTCGATGGGGATTGGGTGCCAAAAAGGGACAATCTGTTTCTGCCATAATTTTTTCCAGGGGAATTTGCTCAATTACTCGAAAAATCTCTGCTTTTTCAGGAACTAATTTCCCATTTTTATACTTCCCAAAATCAGCAAAGGTGATATTGCCAGTAAAGGAAAAATACAAGTTTGGTAGTTGCAAAAAATCTCTCGTCTGTTTTTGATTGCCCATATAACAATGCATCACTACCTTTAATTCTTTATATTGTGGTTTTTTTAGAATTTTCAAAACATCCTTATAGGCATCTCGGCAATGAACTACAACTGGTAAGCTATATTTAATCGCTAAATCTAATTGACTTTGAAATAATTCTTTTTGTTCTTTTTTATTCTCCTGATTATGAAAATAATCCAAACCAATTTCTCCTATTGCTACAATTTTATTCTCCTCTTTTTCTTTTAAAAGTTGCACTAAACTAGTTTTCACCTCACTAACAGCAACTCTTCCTGCTCCCTCAGGATGAAAGCCAATCACAGCAAACAATTTTTCATTTTCCTGTGCTAATTTTATCACCTTCTTATTTCTTTTAAAGTCCACTCCAATGTTGACAATTGCTTTGCCCCCACCTTTAAAAAACCGTTTAATTACTTTATCACGGTCGTCATTATAGTTTTCAAAATCTAAATGGGCGTGAGTGTCGATCATTATTCTAGCGGTAGTTAGGTTGTAGGTTATCGTTATTGGGTCTTGGATTTTAGGAGTAGCTTAAGGGGCTGGTTTGGATTTTAAATTATTAAATTCTAAATCCATAGCCTTTTGCCAAACAATTAAATCTTATGCAAGCAAATTTTATTATTTATGACAACACCAATTAATTATACCCTAACTATAATCTACAAAATAATTCCTACAACCTAAAAAATAAAGGCTCTGTCTTTCTTTCTTTAATCGCCTTAGCAATTTTCTTCGCTGCTTCCGGTAAAAACGGCATTAGACTTTGTCCGATCCATTCAATTCCCGCTAACATTTCTTTCATTACCTTTTCAAATTCATCCTGATTGCTCTTTTTTAACTCCCAAGGTTTTTTTTCTTCCATTAACTTATCCATTCCTTTAATTTTACCCCAAATTTCTTTTAAAATCTCATCAAAACCGCCCTGGCTTATTTTATTCTCCCATAAACTTATATCAACCCCGACTGTCTCATCTTTCTTATACTCAACTTCACTCCCCAATTTTATCAATCGAGAAACCAAATTTCCCAAACCATTAGCCAAATCAGCATTATACTTTTCATCCATTCGCTCCCAAGTAATGTCAGTGTCTTCTCCAAACGATCCCGCAGTTAATAGTAAATAACGCGTTCCATCGGTACCATAACGTGCAACCATTTCATCGGATGAAATTACATTTCCTAAAGACTTACTCATCTTCTGACCATCAACCGTAACAAAACCATTAACAAAAACTTTCGAAGAGTTTTTAATTCCTGCCGCCAAAAGCATTGCTTGCCACATAGCACTTTGCTGTCGCAAATTGTCTTTGCCACAAAACTGAATTCGTTTATCTGAGTTTTCCCAAAACTTTTCAAAATTATCCTCATCATCACTGCCCCAACCGAGCGTAGAGATATAGTTCACTAACGCATCAAACCACACATACATCACCTGACTTGAATCATTTGGCACTTCAACTCCCCAACTCATTTTTTCTTTCAAGCGTGAAATTGAAAAATCTTCCAAGCCATTTTCCACAAACTTCTTAATTTCATTAAACCGCTTGACAGGCACAACAAATTCGGAATTATTAGCATAAAGCTCTAATAATTGCTTTTGAAACTGCGAAAATTTAAAGAAATAGTTCTCCTCTTCTCTTAATTCTAGCTCCTGATTGGGATGATCAGGACATTTGCCATTTATTAACTCTGAGTCTGTTTTTTCCAATTCGCAGCCAACGCAATACTTTGTTTGATATTCCTTTTTATAAATTAGCCCATTTTGATCACAAATCTGCCAAAATTTTTGTGCTGCTTTTATATGATCAGTATCAGTGGTACGAATAAACCTAGTGTAGTCCAAGCTTAAGAACTTTTTGGTTTTCCTAAATTCCTCCGCCCATTGGTCAACATATTGTTGTGGCGCCAATTCTTGCTCTTGTGCTTTTTGTAAAATCTTTTGTCCGTGTTCATCTGTGCCAGTGTTAAAAAAAACCTCATAGCCAATTGAACGATAAAACCTTGCTAAAACATCCGCTTGAATAATTTCCCGAGCAAAACCAATATGTGGTTTAGCGTTTACATAAGGCAGGGTGGTGGTAATGTAGATATTTTTCATTATTTTAATAAATTATTGATCCTCATTTAGTTTAGTTGATTATTCTTAAAATGCCAAATAAAAAAGGACTGCGTTGAGTCCTGTGAAAAAAGATGGATAGTTTTTTTGAAGAACTACCAAACTCCAAATTGCCTAGCAGAAAAAGGTCTGAGAAACTTTGTTTCTCGAAAGTTGCAATCAAATTTTGACTGCGACTTTTTTGACCTCTTTGTTTTCTGTTTTTTGATGACTATTTCTAACCATCAAACCTAGACAATTTTTAAAGAACTTTTTCTACTTGTATTGTAACATTTTTAGAAAATACTGTCAAATTTATTTAGATATAGCAATGGAGCCTTGACAAGCAAATCAAAAAATGCTATAATCTCCGGTCAACATGGGTCTGATTATAGATCCTAAAATGTCAGCAAGTTTAATACTTATAAACTTGCATTGAAAACAAGGGGGGGTTATGAAAAAAAAGATTGAGATAAGCATGCAAAAAGATTGTTTGTTGGTTGTTGTAGACGGATACAAAAACCAACAAGGAGAGGCAATAAAAGAATATAACAGCTTTTCAAAAAAAATATGGGAGGACGTTCCTAATACAAGGATTGTCGTGAAAAGAACATTTAATTCCCCGGATGTATACTACCACAAAAAAGGGGGGGGAACACTTCAACTACTACACAACAGAGGAGGACAAAACAAATTACAGAAAGGGTTGGCTGCTCACATCAAGCACCAAGGTACAAAAAAATGGACCTTGGTTGTTTCTTGATATATTGGAGTTCGGCTCCAATGGAGTGCCTGGATTAGTTACATCAATCGGCGCTCCGCTGGAAGAATTTAACGGCCCCTACCTATATGACGAAAAGAGCGGTCTTTTCGTCAACGATAATGGGGAAAGAAAACCAATAAATTACAAAACCTACCTACTCAAGGAGAGATAGAGAGGGGTGGGGAAAAAATACCAAGACCGAAAGCGAAACATCGCGAGTGGGTCTTTTTTTATTTAAAAAATAAATATCGCTTCAGATTTTTTAGGTTTTAGCTCTTCCCCTTTTTAAAACCACAATTTCATCCCGAATCACTGCTGCTTTTTCAAACTCTAGTTGCTTGGCGGCGTTTTTCATTTCTTTTTCCAGATTTTTAATGTGTTTTTCTAATTCTTTTTGATTTTTGAAAACAATTTTTTCCCTAGAAAAAGCACTTTTTTCTTCTTTTGACTCAAACTCCATTATGCTTTTTAGTTTTTTCTCTACTGATTTGGGGGTAATGCCGTGCTTTTTGTTATAATCTTCCTGCAATTTTCTGCGTCGCTTGGTTTCATCAATCGCTGCTTTCATTGAACCAGTGATTTGATCCGCATATAAAATCACTCTTCCGCGCACATTCCGAGCTGCACGCCCAATTGTTTGAATCAAGGAAGTGCGACTACGCAAAAACCCCTCTTTATCTGCATCCAAAATAGCTACCAAAGAAACCTCTGGTAAATCCAAACCTTCTCGCAGTAAATTTACTCCCACCAAAACATCAATTTCCCCTCTTCGTAATTGCTCTAAAATTTTAATCCGCTCCACCGTGTCAACTTCACTGTGCAAATAAGTGGTTTTAATTTCATCTTCCTCTTTTAAATATTCCGCTAAATCCTCCGCCATTTTCTTAGTCAAGGTGGTGATTAAAGTCCGCTCCTTTTGCTTGGTTACTTTTTTAATCTCAATAATCACATCTTTTACTTGATTAAAACACGGTCGCACTTCCACTTGTGGATCCACCAATCCAGTTGGTCGCACAATTTGCTCCACTACCTCATTCCCCGCTTTTTTAAGCTCATATTCCGCTGGTGTTGCCGAAAGATAAATCACTTGATTCATTCGTTTTTCAAATTCCTCAAACCGCAATGGCCGATTGTCAAAAGCACTAGGTAAACGAAAGCCGTAATTAATCAAATTCTCCTTGCGTGCTCGATCGCCTCGATACATCGCTCCAATTTGTGGCACAGTAACATGTGATTCATCAATGACCGTCAAAAAATCCTCAGGAAAATAGTCGATTAGAGTATGTGGCGCACTGCCTCGTTCCCGATCACTAAGATAAACTGAATAGTTTTCAATCCCATTACAATAGCCAATTTCTTGCAACATCTCCATGTCATGATTTACCCGCCTTTCAATTCGCTCTGCTTCAACAATTTTATTGTTTTTATTAAAATATTGCACTCGTGCTTTCATTTCCGCCTTAATTTGATCAATCGCCTCTTCAATAATCGGCTGTGGAGCCACAAAATGTTTCGCTGGAAAAACAAACACTGATTTCAAATCCTCTGAAATAACCTCTCCTGTCATGTTATCATATTCAAAAATTTTTCGCACTTGCCCATCTTCTAATTCAATGCGAATAATAACCTCTCGATCTGGTCGCACAATCTCAAAAACCTCACCTTTCACTCGAAATGTTCCCCGTTTAGAAGTTTCATTGCGTTCATATTGCAAACCAACTAACTCTCGAATTAAGCTATCACGCTCTATTTTCTCATTTTTATTAATCTGAAAGGTGATTTCTTTATAAAAATCCGGAGAACCCAAGCCATAAATGCAAGAAACACTTGCAACAATAATCACATCCTCACGAGAAAGCAATGCTCCAGTGGCTGCATGGCGCAAACGATCAATTTCCTCATTAATCTCTAAATCCTTTTCAATGTAAACATCGGTGGTTGGCAAATAAGCCTCTGGTTGATAATAGTCATAGTAGGAAACAAAATATTCCACTGCATTACGTGGAAAAAACTGGCGAAATTCACTTGCCAGTTGTGCCGCTAGAGTTTTATTGTGTGCAATTACTAAAGTTGGTTTTTGCACTTTTTCAATCGTCTTGGCAATGGTATAAGTTTTACCACTTCCCGTCACACCCAAAAGCACCTGGTCTTTTATTCCAGATTGAATATTATCGCTTAACTGCTTAATTGCCTTTGGTTGATCACCCGCTAGCTTAAATTGTGAGACTAGTCTAAATTTGGACATAGTGATTTAAGCATAGCAAAGGAAGATGGAAATGCAAAACTTTTAGTAAGCCTAAAATAATTAAATGCTATAAACCTTTACAAATAAGAATACTCTTGTATGTTAACAAGTGGTAATATTACATAATAAATAAAATAATATGATTAAAAAAGATAATACTATATATTTTTTAGTCCCAGGTTTTCTTGGAAATTTTTCTGAAGGTCTTTTTAAAAAAATAGAGAACCTTCTCTTAAAACATGGAAAAAAAATACATAAATGCTCTTTTGCTGGGTATGAAAAAGGGGAGCTGTTACTTCCAACCATCAATGAAATGCTAACAATAATTCAGTCTAACTTTAAGATTACTAGAGAAAAAAATCCCTCTGCTGAAATTGTCCTCATCGCCCACTCCCAAGGATGTGGCTTGGTTTCTAAAATAATTAATATTTTTGACAAAAAAACAAAATTCTTCTTTCTGGCTCCTGCCATAAATTTAGACAAATTAATGTTGGATCGTATTCCCAAAAAAATTATAGAAAAAATACTAAGGAATGAGTCTGTATTATATGAAATTTCAAAAGATAAGCACAAAGTATTAAATAAAAAAATGATACTCTCATATATACATTTCAAAATAAACAAGAAAATAATCAAAGAAAATAATAAAAGTATCCACATAATACGCCCCAAAAATGATTATATTCCAAAAGAAGACACTTTGACAATCCTTGACAATTCAAAAAACATTAAATACTCTGAAGTTAATGGTGACCATTGCTTTAGAAATAAAGATGCTTTCATCAAAAAGTTATTTGAAATCATTATGACAGGAGAGGCCAATGAATAAAACTTATTACATTGAAGAGTCCCTAAGTTATATAAAAGGGGAACAATCTCTGGAAAACTTAATTTCAAAGTTCAAACCAAAACTTAAACTTAGTGTATCCGGAGCCAATTTATTGCCAAAAAAAAGATTTATTTTGATATCAAATCACCCTTTAACAAATCCCGAGTTATTCATACCAACCAAACAAATAAAAAACATAAGAGGTGGGAATAAATACGGATACAATTTCTTTCACTTCTCCGTTGTTCAATATATTCTTTTTCAGGAGTTACTTGGTAGTAATTTTTATGTAATAGCAAATGATATTGGTTGGCAAGAAGTTTTGGAGGAAATGAGTTTTATTGTAGTAAACCCAGTAAATGAAGTTATAAAAACAAGAAATATCATAGTTAAAGCAAAAAAAATTAATGGAAATTTAATAATTTTTCCAGAAGGGGGTGCTAAAAATCAAGAAGTTTTTCAATCAGGATTTTTATACATAGCAAAAAAACTAAATATCTCTCATTTAGTGGTTGCTATAATGTCACCAATACCTTCCCTGTTTAAAGAAAATTTTCTAAAAATTATAGCTATAATAAATATTAAAAAAACAAGACTAAAGCCAACTGAGCTAACAGAAAAATTAAGAATATTTATTATAGAGTCCCTTAAAAAGAAAATTTTTCTTTAAAAAAACAAACCCGTGGTGCTTAAACTACGGGTTTTTTACCCCCCCCTCCTCCTTGCTCAAACCATAAAACTGTTTTATGATGGGCTATTATTAATAAGCTGATCTATGAATAAAGATAAGAAAATAATCATTCGTGGGGCACGCGAGCATAATTTAAAAAATGTTAACCTAGAACTTCCTCAGGGAAAGTTTATTGTCTTCACTGGACTTTCTGGTTCTGGTAAGTCAACCTTAGCTTTTGATACAATTTTTGCTGAAGGACAGCGGCGTTATTTGGAAAGTTTATCTAGTTACGCCCGTCAATTTCTAGGACAAATGGAAAAACCAGATGTGGATTACATTGAAGGGCTTTCTCCTGCTATTTCCATTGATCAAAAGTCCGCTTCCCACAATCCTCGCTCTACTGTTGGAACAGTAACGGAAATTCACGATTACTTACGCTTACTTTACGCTAAAATTGGACAACCGCATTGTGGTGTTTGTGGAAGAGAAATTTCCAAGTTAACCACCGAAGAAATTGCTGAAAAAATCCTAGATTCATTTAACAATCAAGTAATTGAAGTTCTATCTCCCTTGGTGCGTGATCGCAAAGGAGAGTTTTCTGGACTTTTAGAAGATCTCTTTAAAAAAGGTTTTGGCTTGGTTTATATTAATAATAGAAAAGAAAATCTATCAAATTGGAAAAATATTAAATTAGCCCGCTACAAAAAACATCAAATTGATCTTTTGATTGATAAAATGAAGATAACGGCTGATAATATTACTCGTCTTTTTGAAGCCTTGGAAAATGGACTTAAATTGGGCACTGGTTTGGTTAAAATTAAATCAACTGACAAAGAAATTGGTACTGAAACACTCTTTAATCAACAATTGGCCTGCCCTGAACACCCTGGAGAGTTTCCACCACTAGAACCACGTCTTTTCTCCTTCAACTCTCCTTATGGCGCCTGTCCAACCTGTGAGGGCTTGGGACACAAACAAGAGATTGATGAAAATTTAGTAATGCCAGATAAAAACAAAACTATTGCTGAAGGAGGGGTTTTGCCGTGGAGCTACAAGGGAAATAATTATTATGGTGGAATTTTTCGAGCAGTTTGTCAAAAATATGGAATAAGTGAAAATAAACGTTTAAAAGATTTGGATGTTGATGAGATTGAAATTCTTCTTTATGGTGCTGATGATGAGTATGATAATGACTTAATGGTGCGCTATCACTTTCGTTCTAATAGTGGTTATTATCAAATAAAATGGCGTGGAATTTTAAATCACCTAAAACAACGTTATCAAAAAACTGATTCTGATGCGGTCCGCAATGAAATTGAGAAATATATGAGTAAAAAACCCTGCACTGATTGCAAAGGAACTCGCTACAAAAAAGAAGTTTTACTAATCACTTTAGGAAAAAAAACCAAGCTCAGACTTAAATCAAATAAAAATCAGTTTAATAAAACAAAATCAACTCTCAATTTAGCTGAACTTTCTAATCTCTCTATTGCCAAAGCCCTGGAGTGGATTGAAAAAATGGAATTAACAACTCAAGAAAAATTAATTGCCGATCGAATTGTAAAAGAGGTGGTTAATCGCTTGCAATTTCTAATTAATGTTGGCTTAGACTACCTCACCCTCTCCCGTACCGCCACAACACTTTCTGGTGGAGAAGCCCAGAGGATCCGCCTAGCCTCTCAAATCGGATCCGGACTAACTGGAGTGCTGTATATTCTAGATGAACCTTCAATTGGTCTTCATGCTAAAGATAATAGCAGATTACTAAAAGCCTTGTGGGACCTGAAAGATCTTGGTAACACCGTGATTGTTATTGAACATGATCAAAAAACTATGCAAAAAGCAGAGTGGCTAGTTGACATTGGTCCTAAAGCTGGTCGCTTGGGAGGAGAGATTGTGCATAGTGGAAGTTATAGCAAATTACTAAAAAATAAGAATTCTATCACTGCACAATATCTTAGTGGGGGAAAAAAGATTGCAACTCCTAAAGTACGACGTAAGTTTAACAAAAACAAGGCCTTGATTGTTAAAAACGCCAGTGCTCACAATTTAAAAAATATTACCGTTGAATTCCCTACTCGTGTTATGACTTGCGTTACTGGGGTCTCTGGTAGTGGAAAATCAAGTTTAGTGGAAGATACGTTGTATAAATGGATTGCTAACCGCCTAGGTGCCAATTTGGGCCTCTCTGGACCCGTTAAAGAAGTCTCTGGCTATCACAATATCAATCGAGTTATTATGATTGACCAAAGTCCTATTGGACGTACCCCTCGCTCTAATCCTGCCACTTACACTGGAACCTTTGATCCAGTTCGCAAGCTCTTCGCCGCCACACCCGAGGCCCGTGCTCGTGGTTATCTACCTGGTCGCTTTTCATTCAACGTTACTGGTGGAAGATGTGAAAATTGCAAAGGAGATGGTTTTTTAAAAGTTGAAATGCAGTTCATGCCAGATGTTTATCTTCCCTGTGATATTTGCAAAGAAGCCCGCTATAATAGCGAAACTCTTAAGGTTTTTTATAAGGAAAAATCAATTGCTGATATTTTAAATATGACTGTTGATCAAGGAGTGGTGTTTTTCAAAAATCAACCTCTGATTTTTGAAAAGCTAAAAACTCTCAAAGATGTTGGTTTGGGCTACATTAAACTTGGCCAAGCTGCTACCACACTATCTGGTGGAGAAGCCCAACGAATCAAATTAGCCACTGAATTATCCCGTCGTCAAACTGGCAATACTCTTTACATTCTAGATGAACCCACAACCGGACTTCATTTTGATGACGTAAAAAAATTACTCAATGTTCTTCATCGCCTGGTTGATGCGGGTAATACAGTGGTAATCATTGAACACAACTTAGATGTAATAAAAACCGCCGACTGGATTATTGATTTGGGTCCAGCGGGCGGAGAAAATGGAGGGAGAGTGATTGTAACTGGCACTCCTGAAGAAGTGGCCAGGTGGCACAAAGAAAGTGCTACAGGAAAATATTTAAAAAAAATATTGGAAGATAAAAGAAATTAAATTTAACTTAATTGTAATACAAATCATTACAACCAATCAAATTAGTCACTTATAATAATTTTGATGTTTTTTTTACATTTCAATTTTTTATTTAAATCGCCTTTAATTCTCCATAAATTTCCCTTTAACTCAGAGCGCCAAACAGAATGAGCTGAATTAAGATACAAAACTCCTTTTTTATCAAAACTAATCCTTATCTTTCTAAGCCCAATATCACCAAAAAGACTATCTATAACATCCTTTGTAGCTTTTTCAATCATATAGCCATCCAAGTCAATCTCACCAGAATTACCTCTCTTTATCCTCTTTTGCAATGCTGTATAAAAACTTTGTGCCATTTTTAATAAACAAAATTAATCCTTAATAATCGGCATTATCACATAAGAAAAGAAGTCTTCTTTTTCTGGAACAGAAAAAATAACAGGTGATTTTTGTTGGTTTAATTTTATCACTAATTCCCTACCCTCGAACAAATCACTGTTTAATGCATCCAGTAAATAACGAAAGTTGAAAAAAACCTCAAAGTCAGGTCCTGTGATTTCCGCTTGCACTCTGGAAACATTATCTCCAGTGTCCATTGACTGGGCTGTAACTATAATTTGCTTTTCCTCACCTAGACTTTTTAATTTTATTTCACCATTTTGATTATTGGCCACTAAGGAAGCAATCTTAACTGCATTTAAGAGCTTTTCTCGATCTATCTTAACAGAAATTTCATTTTTCTTGGGCAAAACTTGATGATATTCGGGATAATTACCATTAATAATTCTAGAAATCACTAAAATCCCTTCTGTACTAATAAAGGCCTGCTTTTGATTGACTGAGAAACTAACCCTCTCTGCATCTACTCGATGAAACTCAACCAAAGACTGAACTGGTAGGATTAATGACTCATTGCGCTCCCTAAAAAGATGATATTCTTCAGTAACCAATTCTTTATTCAGAGGAATCTTAACCTCAGTTAAGCGAAAACTATCTGTGGAGGCTAGAATTACTTGCTCCTCTTCTAATTTCATGAAAACACCATTTAACTCCTGTCTTGTGTCATTGTGTGCCACGGAAACCAAAACCCCAGAAATCGCCTTGGAGAAAACCTCACCATCCAACTCAAAGAAATTTTTATCACTGTCTCGCTGAGGAATAATGGGAAAGTCACTCGCATCAATTCCTTTAATATTAATTTTATGATTTTCTGATTTTAAATTTAACTCACTCTTAACCAACTCAATGGAAACTGTTTCATCTTTAATGGTACTTAGAAATCCGCCTAAAATCCTCGGAGGAATTGTAATCTTTCCTTCTTTTTCAATTTTAGCTCCCAAGGTAACCTGAATGGCAATTTCTAGATTAGTTGCTGATAAAATCAACTGACTCTTTTGTGCTTCAATTAAAATATTTCCTAAAATAGGTAGAGTTGTTTGTTTAGAGACTATTTTTTCCATCTGAAAAACTGCTTCTTTTAGATTTTTTGTTTTACAAGTAAGGATCATTGTGTTAATTTAATATTATTTATATATAATTTATTATTACTATTATAGCTCTAAATGTGGATAAGTATCAAAGATGCTTTATTAATAGGAAAAACGTTTAATTAATTTTGTCTAAAAAAAGTGAATGAATAAGTAAAACTTTTTCAAAACTTGACTTATTTGACAAAAGCGGAATTGTCTTGTGGATAAGATTATACTTAATAAACTGTTGATTAATAGTTAATTAACAGGAACTCAACAGCTTTTCCACTAATAATCAACAAATTTCTCCCTGATAAACTTCAATTGATTGTTTAATTCTTGATTATCTTTTAATTCAGTTTCCATTTTGTCAAATGCGTAAATAGCGGTGGAGTGATCTCTTCCACCTAAAATTTCACCAATTTCTGGATAGGATAGATTAATATCCTTTCTTAGTAAATAAACTGCAACTTGGCGTGGTCTAATCACCTTTCTCTTGCGGCTAGTTCCACAAATATCTTTTGGTTCTATATTGTAATACTGAGCGACAGATTGGATTATTTTTTCAGCACTCAAGTCTTTTCTTTGGTTTTGAGAGGTGATATCTTTGGTTAAATCAACAACTTCCCTTAAAGATGGCAGTTTGTTTCTTAGTTGGGCAGTGACGATTATTTTATTTAAGGCACCTTCTAATTCCCGAACGTTATGATAGATATTTTCTGCTAGATATTCAATTATCTCTCGATTTAATTCAAAATTTTTTTCTAGTAATTTTTTTTGAATTATAGCAATTCTAGTTTCTAGGTCTGGATTACTGACATCAGCCATCATGCCTCCTTCAAAGCGAGAGCGTAAGCGATCCTCAATGGTTGGGATTGATTTTGGTGGACGATCGGAAGTGATTATTAGTTGCTTCCCTGCTTGATAAAGAGCATCAAAAACGTGAAAAAACTCATGTTGTGTTTTCTCACGACCAGCTAGAAATTGCACATCATCCAGGATTAGAATATCTAACGCAATGTAATTGTTTTTAAACTCCTTAGCTTTTTTATTTTGAATTGCATCAACTAATTCATTAGCAAAGCGTTCCATGCTTAGATAGCGAATAGCAGCATTTGGGTTGTTGGCTAAAATTTGATTACCAGTTGATTGAATGAGATGAGTTTTTCCCAAACCAACCCCACCATAAATAAACAATGGATTATAAACCTTTCCTGGATCACGAGCAATTGCCTGACAGGCTGCAAAAGCTAATTCATTATTGGTTCCAACTACAAAGTTATTAAAGTTGTAGCGAGGATTTAAATTAGAAGAAAACACCCTTCTCTGTGGAGTGGAAAAGTGAGGAGCGTGGTTTGATATTTTTTTTAAATTAACAGTTTCGTTTTGTGTTTGGGGATGATTTTTCTTGACCAAAGAGTCAATGGATTGATTAGTGCCAGTTTCTTGATTGGATTTAATGGTGGTATCACGTTCCGTTTCAATAATACAAGAGAAAGTGTTTATTTTAGGGAAGTTTTTTTGGACTGATTCGAGAATATTTTTACGATATTTTTTTTCTAACCACTCTTTAGCAAAGATGTTTGGCACGGCAATTACTAAATTATTCTCCTCTAAACTAACAATAAAGGTGTTTTTAAACCAGGTAGTAAAATTAGCCTTCGACATAGAAAGCTCCATTTCCCCCAGGACAATTCGCCACAATTCTTCTTTCGTCATACCGGGATGGTTTATTGATTATTTTTTATTATTCTGAGTAACAAATAAGTATTATTAGCTTAAGATAAACAAGCAAGAAAATCAAGGTGATAAATTAAAATAACTGTTGATTGATTGTTGATAACTACTTTTAAGATGTGACTTTCTGAAAAATAATAATTACCCAAAGACACATCCTTAATTTATAGTTATTTATAAATTAATTTTTTAAATAAAACTTGAGGCTACTTTAATTAAGGAGAAAACTAAAACTCCCCAGAGGAGAGTTTTAGAAAAGTCGTTATCAGTAGATGTTTTAGTAAATATAACCTTTGATTACTTTGTTTTTAGCAGAGATTGTTCTAGATGACTCTTTAGCAAATCCAGCATAGTTCATTTCTTTGATGGTAACTTTGTCTCCATTAACCTTAGTTACAATTCCTACGTGACCATACCAACTTTCAGAAGTAACGATAATTGAGCCAACCTTAGGAGTTTTTCCGGTTTTTGCACCATATGCTCGAGCGTTGTATAACCAGGTTCCAGCATTACCACCCCAAGGAACATATTTCTTTTGGGCAACGTACCAGGTGCAGTAGCCGTAAGGAAACTTGTGTGCCCCAGCTGCTTTTGGTGTTCGATCGATAATTGAAGCACCCCTAGGACCACTATCTGGAGCTTGAGCAATATTGTTTTCAATGGGTTGAGCGCGATTATTTGTTGGACTGACCGCCCTAGGCTCTTCAATTCTTCCCTCTGGGATAATAATTTCATCACCCTCCTTAAGTGCTCCATCTGCAGAGAGATTATTAAAGGCCATGATTTTATCTTTGTCGGCACTATATTTTTTGGCAATAGAACCAACATTATCTCCTGATTGTACTTTATGGCGAACACCAGCAACTGGAAGGATAAAGATTTTATCTCCCGGTTTTATTTCATTAGCACTTTCAATATCATTGGCCCACATAATTGTATTAACAGTGATGTTGAAGTCTTTGGCGATAGTGCCAAGAGTGTCTCCTTGCTTAACCTCATAAACAGCCACATCAGATCCTCCAGAAATCAATTCTTTTGGATCAGGAGGAGTGGTTGCTGTTAATACTTGATATTGAGCTTGATTCTTAATTAGACTTTCTTCGTCTAACATCAAAGCAGCCCGATCATCTTCTTCGGTTATCTCCCCCACCGTAGCTCCTAGTACGGAAGTAGTAATGTCTTGGCTACTCTCTTCTTGCTTGAGAGCGATTCTCTTTTGAATTTTAGCTTGATTATCCTCAGATTCTTTGAAAAAACCGTACAAAAAACTGCCATTTTCTCCAGAGCGAGCGTTGCCGGCAGTAACCAATACGGTCACCGCAACTACTGCCAGAATAGCAGAGTATTTTCTGAATAACTCCAAGAGAACGCGTGAACGATTGTTTTTAACAAATG
>DUUL01000110.1 GCA_012841575.1 Candidatus Moraniibacteriota bacterium
ATCAGATAAAAGTTTGGGAGGCAAAAAATGAACGTCGCTTTTTTCCTTCATCCTAAAAAAAGTGTGTCGTATATTTACAATGACAACACGGTTTATAAGGGGCTTGAAAAAATGCGCGCAAACGGTTTTAGCGCAATTCCGGTAATTTCAAGGAACGGAAAATACTGCGGCACAATAAGCGAAGGTGATTTTCTCTGGTACATTGCGGAAAAAGACGGGAACTTTGACATGAAAACCTTCAGAAAAACAAAAATCAAGGAAATTATCAAAATAGACAAATACCCGCCTGTCAGAATTACCGCCTCGGCAGACGAGCTACTGTCGCGGGTTATCAACCAAAACTTCGTGCCGGTTATAGATGATTTCGGTATTTTTATGGGAATTGTAACACGAAGAGATATTATTAAATATTTCTGTGAGGATAAACAGCACAACTTAAAATAGAAATTGTCCGAGAACGCCGATTATAAATACAATGACGGGTATTAAAAGCACTGCCAGACAGCCGCCGCAACCGTCGCAGCCGTCGCTGCCTTTTGACATTTCGTTTGCAAGATAAATGTCACTGTGGCCGATATCCCCGTCGCCGTCAAAATCGCCTGAATCGTCGTCCTTCGATAACTCGTTTTCAAGGTAACTGTCCTGATAATCATCATGCCCGTTAATGTTATAATCGTTCATGCCTCCGCCTCCCTCAATATCTTATTATAATTATATACCAAAAATCGGGCAAAATCAATGCTATTTGCAAAAAAAAAGCCGCCGAAAAGCGGCGGTTTTACAAATTATATTCATAAATTATATTCGAAATGACAACCATACCGGCTGTTTCGGTCCTTAATATCCTTTTCCCCAGCGTTACGACAAAAACCCCCTTTTTTCTTGCAAGCTCCGCTTCACCGGCGTCAAGCCCGCCCTCTGGGCCGATTAAAATGCCTATTTTTTTAGGTGTTTTCCCTCTTAAAACATCCTTTAAATAAACGTTTTTTTCTTCTTCATATGCCAGAATGGGGAGGTCAAACTCCAAAAGACGGGAGATTGCATGCTCAAACGAAACAGGAGCCTCAACCACAGGAATTATCCCTCTGCCCGACTGCTTTGCCGCTTCCTCCGCTATTTTTTTCCATCTCTCATTTTTTCCGAGGCTTTTTGCAACAGTTCTTTCGCTTATGAAAGGGACAATTCTTGTAACGCCTATCTCAACGCATTTTTGAATGACAAGCTCCATTTTTGCCCCTTTGGGTATGCCCTGAAAAAGAATTATCTCGGCGGAAGGCTCCGATGTGTTTTCGTGTTTTGATACGATTGAACATATTACTTCTTTTTTGGTAATTTCAAGGATTTTGCATTCATAGTCGGCCCTGTCCCCGTCACAGACCGTAAGCGCATCGCCTTCCCGCATGCGCAAAACCTTTCCTATATGTAAAACGTCGTCACCTGTTATTTTAATAAACTCGCCAATATTTTCTTTTGATACAAAAAATCTTGACATATAAAAATCCCCTTATTTTCTGCCGCACAAAAAAGCGCACCAGTCACCGTCTTTTTCCTTTTTCATAATATCAAACCCGTTTGATGCAAGCGCACGGCAAACATCGCCGGCCCTCTCGTTAATTATGCCGGAGCATAAAAATTTTGCGCCCTTTTTCATAAAAAGGTGCACCATGCCCGAAAGGGGTATTATGACATCCGCCACAATATTTGCCACAACAATGTCATATTTCCTGTCGCCGATTGTATTTTTCAGGGGCTCGTCCTCAAGAATGTTGCCCGTTGTCACAAAAAAGGTGTCTTTTCCTATGCCGTTTAATGCCGCGTTTTCATAGGCAATACGCGGGGCGGCGGGGTCAATGTCAACCGCGGCGGCAAATGACGCGCCCAAAAGAAGTGCCAGTATTGACAAAATCCCGCTCC
>DUUL01000047.1 GCA_012841575.1 Candidatus Moraniibacteriota bacterium
AAGGTGGAGCAACCGAAAGAGAAAACTGTCAGATGCTCTGCAAAACACATAATCGAGCTAAAGGAAATAGTTAATAATTTAGTTTGACTTTTTCTAAAATTTGTGTATACTTTAAGCAAGCTTAAGTTAACAATTAAGTTAGCAAAATTTATTAATCATTAACCTATTTTAGCAAAGACGCGCTGGTTAATGCGCTTTTTTTGTTAAAAAAGTGATTTCACAATTAAGCTTTATTAGTTATGAAATTGCTATTAAGAGAATTATGACAGACAATAAATCAACACAAACAGGAATCGATTTGGATCAAGAAATTGATGCTGCTTTAGAGGGAGCTGGAAAAGAAGCTGAGAAAAAAGAAAAAGCATTAATTGAGGAGGAGGCAGATCCGACAGTAATGGGGAGGCTCTTGAGAAAGAGTCCTTTTGTGCTACCGAAAGAGGGAGATAAGATGACCGGAAAAGTTATTGCTAAGGAAAATCTTGCAGTTTATGTTGATTTGGGAACCATTGGCACAGGAGTGGTTTATGGAAAGGAAATTAAGGATGGTTTTGGTGAAGGGCGCAAAAAGCTAGGTTTGGGAGATGAGATAACTGCCACTGTAGTTGATTTGGAAAATGAAGATGGCTATATTGAACTTTCGATTGCTGAAGCGGTTAGAGAACAAGCTTGGAGTGATTTAAGGAAAAAGCGAGATGATCGTGTTGTTATTAGTACTAAGATTTTAGACGCTAATAAGGGAGGTTTGATTGTTGAGGTTAATGATATGGTTGGGTTTATGCCAGTGAGTCAGTTGACTCCAGAGCATTATCCGCGAGTGGAAGATGGAGATAAAAATAAGATCCTGGAGATATTGAAAAGTTATATTGGAAAAGAAATGAGCGTTTGTGTTTTAGATGCTAATGAGGAAGAAGAAAAGTTGATTGTTTCTGAAAAAATAGCATTTCGTGATCGAGAAAAAGAGGCAGTCAAGGAATTAAAGAAGGGTGATATTATTGAGGGGGAAGTTTCTGGTGTAGTTGATTTTGGTGCTTTTGTAAAGTTTTTACCACCAAGTCGCAAGGATTCGACAAAAGAAGAGGACAAATTAGAGGGACTAGTGCATATTTCCCAGTTAGATTGGCAGTTAATTGATGATCCGCGTAAGGTGGTTAAGGCTGGTGAAAAAGTGCAAGCTAAAATCATTTCAATTGATGACACTAGAATTTCTTTGTCTATCAGAGAACTAAAAAATGATCCCTGGATGAGTGTTGCTGAGCGCTATAAGGTGGGTGATGTGGTTAAGGGAGCAGTGAATAAGGTGAATCACTTTGGTGCCTTTGTTTATTTAGACAAAGACATTCACGGCTTGTCTCATATCAGTAGTTTTCCCGGTTTTCCAAGAAAAGCAATTGATGAAATTATTAGTATTGGGCAAGAATATTTTTGGGAAATTATGTCTTTAGAGCCGAAAGAGCATCGCATGGGGCTAAAATTTATTGGCGAGAAAGAACCAAAAAAAGCTGAAAAAGCTGAAAAAGCTGAAGATGGGTCAGCTAAGAAGAAAGAAGAGTCAAAAGAAGATTTGAAAAAGAAGGAAAAGATCGAGAAAAAGGACGAAAAAAAGACTACAAAGAAGGCAAAAGAGAAGGATGAGAAAAAAGAAGATGGCAAAAAAAAGACGACTTCAAAAGAGACTAAAGTAGAAACTGAAAAGAAGAAGGAAAAGAAAGTAACAACAGAGAAGAAGAAAGTTGAGAAAGTCAAGAAATAATTAAAACAAAAATGGCTAATCAACTAAGAAATCTTTTTATTATTTCTGGTCCTTCTGGAGTTGGAGAGGACAGTGTTATTGAGGGACTAAGAAGTTATTTTGAAATAGAAAGAGTGATTACCACTACCACTCGTTCGATGAGACCAGGAGAAAGTGAGGGCAAGCCGTACTTTTTTGTTGAGGCAAAAGAATTTGAGGCTAAAATCAAGCGGGGTGATCTAGCGGAATATGCACAAGAATACAATGGCAATTACTATGGAGTGACTAAGGATGAGCTTTATAGGGTGGGTAATTCCGGAAAAATTGGAATTTGGAAAATTGAATATAAGGGGGTAATGACAGTTAAGCAAAAATTTCCGTGGATTAAGTCAATTTATATTGCGCCACCATCTTTAGAAGTATTGGAAAGTAGAATTAGACGAAGAGATGGGGATGTTGATGAGGAGACTTTAAAAGAGCGAATGGAATATACCAAAGAATGGATTAAACATGAACACATCTACGACTATAAAGTAGTTAATGAAGAGGGAGAGTTGGCGGCAACAATTCAGCAGGTGGCTGAGATAATTAAGAATTTGTCCAAGCTTTAAAATATAGCTTATTTTGAAATGTTAAATAAAAATAAAAATCAGGCCGTGGTTTTTGATTTTGATGGGGTTTTAGTGGATACCTTTGATTTAAATTTGAAGGTAATGCAAAAATTTATTGAGGCTTCTTCGGATGATTTGAAAAACCTTCATAATGGTAATGTACACGAACGTTCTAGCCTTGATTTTACTGGTGAGTTAGGGGATGACTTTTTTCGTTTACAGAAAGAAAACTTCAAGGAGGAATTTTTTTATCCAGTTGTTCAGTCAGTACGTTTTTTAGCGGAGGAGTTTCGACTTTTCATCAACTCCAGTTCATCAGAGGATAACATTTTAGATTTTTTAAGAATGGTTAAATTGGATGATGCTTTTGAGCAAATTCTAGGCTTTGAAACAGCCGAGTCAAAGATTAAAAAATTTCAGTATATCTTTAAAAATTATCAACTAGAGCCAGCAAATTGTGTTTTTGTTACGGATACTCTGGGGGATTTGATGGAAGGCAATCGAGCGGGAGTAAAAAACTTAGCAGTTAGTTGGGGCTATCATCAAAGTGACCGTTTGAGAATGGGGAACCCTTTAAAAATAATCAACCAACCAGATGACTTAATTCCAGCGATCAAGGAGTTGTTGGAGCTAAAGGAGAAAGAATAGTTTTTAGGAAGTTTTTGTTGAATGTCATTGTTAAAAAAATTCAAACAGTATAATAATCGCCATCAACTCATTCAAGTAGGAGATAAGTTGGTGGTGGGTGTTTCCGGAGGACCAGATTCTGTAGCGCTTTTGACAATGTTGAGTCGAATGCAAAAGAAAGAGAGTTTAGAGTTGATTGTTGCTCATGTCAACTATGGATTAAGGGGGCGAGACTCTGAGCAAGATGAACAATTAACAAGAAAATTAGCCAAAAAATTGAACCTAGATATTTTGGTGAAAAGATATCAGGCTAAAGAGAGAAAGGGCAATCCGGAAGAGTTAATGCGAGATTTCCGCTACTTGTTTTTTGAAGAAATTAGAGCTAAATATAAGTTTAATAAAATTGTAGTTGCGCACACTCTGGACGATCGAGTTGAAACTTTTTTAATGAATCTAATAAGAGGCACTGGCATAAGAGGGTTAGTTTCACTTAAAGAAAGACGAGGGAATATTATTCGACCTTTATTGGAGGTTAAAAAGGAAGAGATTGTAACTTGGCTGAAAAAAGAAAAGGTTGACTTTAGAATTGATTCTAGTAATCAAGATAATTATTTTTATCGGAATTCAATTCGAAATGAGTTAATCCCTTTTATGGAGAAAAAATATAATCCAGTGGTTAAGAGAAAAATCTTTAACTTGGTAGCACAACTAGAAGAAGTGAGTGATTTAGTTGAAAATAAATTAAAAAAAATATATAATGATTCAATCATTAAGCGAAAAAGGAATGAACTAATTTTAGATCAGGATAAGTTGAGCAAGTTGAGTATTTTTTGGCAAGGTGAGTGCTTTCGGCAAGCCTTGGGAGAGTTAAAAGGAGATTTAAATAACATTACTCAGACCAACGTTAATGAATTTTATAAAATAGTAAAAAGCACTAAAGGTAAGAGGCAAAAAATGAGACTAGGGACTATTGATTTGGAAAGAGTTGGGACACAATTAATTTTCAAGATTGAGGCTAAGAAAAGTGTTAAGCAGGTCAAATAAAAAATTAGTTTTATATAATTTTTAAGTTTATTTTTTTAATGAAGAATTTAAGTAAAAATATATTTACAATCATTCTAACTTTTATTGTTTTTTCTGCACTGGTTAGTTTGTGGGAAGTCACTCGAAGTAAACCTCAAGAAGTTTCTTTGTCTGAAGTTGCTAGCCTAATCAAGGAGGAAAGGGTAGAGAAGATTGAGGTGGAAGGAAACCGATTAAACATTGAACTGAAAGATGGTGAAAAAATTCGCTCTCAAAAAGAAGCGGAGAGTGGACTTTCTGAATCTTTACGTAACTTGGGTGTTGAGTCTGAAAAAAGTCAAAATTTAATCACAATTAAGGATACTTCTGGTTCTCAGTTTTGGATTTCAATTTTTCTTCCTTTCATTTTGCCATTTTTACTAATCGCTTTCTTTTTGTGGTTCTTGATGAAGCAGGCACAAAAAGGAAATAATCAAGCGATGATGTTTGGTTCTTCACGAGCAAGAATGCTAGTGCCTACCAAGGACGGCAAAAATCGCATTACTTTTAAAGACGTAGCAGGGGCAAAGGAAGCGAAGGAAGAGCTTTATGAAGTGGTTGAGTTTTTAAAAAACCCTAAAAAATTTCGAGACTTAGGAGCGCGTATTCCGCGCGGGTTTTTGCTCTTAGGTCCTCCTGGAACAGGGAAGACATTAATGGCAAAGGCAGTTGCTGGTGAGGCGAATGTGCCATTTTTTGCCATCTCAGGAAGTGAATTTGTGGAGATGTTTGTTGGCGTTGGTGCCTCTAGAGTTCGTGATTTATTTAAGCAAGCTAAAAAGGCATCACCTGCGATTGTTTTTGTTGATGAAATTGATGCGGTTGGTCGTCATCGAGGTGCTGGTTTGGGTGGTGGACATGATGAGCGGGAGCAAACTCTTAATCAGATTTTAGTTGAAATGGATGGCTTTGAAACCAATACTAACGTTATTGTTATTGCAGCCACAAATCGGCCAGATGTTTTAGATCCTGCTTTGTTGCGCCCTGGTCGTTTTGATAGAAGAATTATGGTAGACAGTCCTGATATTAAAGAAAGGGAGGCTGTGCTGAAGGTACATGCCAAAAATAAGCCATTAGCAGAAGAGGTTGATTTGAAGCAAGTTGCTCAAAGAACGCCTGGTTTTTCTGGTGCAGACTTAAATAATCTATTGAATGAGGCTGCGATCTTAACTGCCCGTCGAGGCAAAAAGAAAATTGGAAACGATGAGGTGCGAGAGGCGATTGAGAAAGTGATTCTTGGTCCGGAGCGACGAAGTCACGTGCTATCTAAAGAGGAAAAGAGAGTGACTGCCTATCACGAGGGAGGACATGCTTTAGTTTCTTCTATGTTATCTAAGGCTGATCCAGTGCATAAAGTTTCCATTGTTTCACGCGGACATGCGGCTGGATACACAATGAACTTACCGGATAAAGATCGGCAGCTAAAATTCCGCTCTTATTATTTGGATCAAATGGCAGTATTATTGGCTGGATATGTGACTGAAGAGATTGTCTTTGGAGAAATGACTACTGGTGCATCTAATGATCTTGAGCGTGCTACTAGTTTAGCTAGGAGTTTAGTAACTCGTTTTGGAATGAGTGAGTTGGGCCCGATTACTTTTGGTAAAAATGAGGAAATGGTTTTCCTGGGGAAGGAGTTGCATGAGCAGAAAAACTATTCTGAGAAGGTAGCAGAGAAAATTGATGAAGCGGTCAAGGCTTTCATTGACGAGGCTTATGATAGAGCGAAAAAAGTTTTAACTGAGAAAAAGGATATTTTAGAGAAGATTGTGGCAGAGCTTTTAGAAAAAGAGACTTTGGAAAAAGAAGAGTATGATAGGATTGTTGGAATTAAAAAGGAATCAAAGAAAGCAAAAAAAGAAGATGAGGATGGAGAGGTTGGTGATGGCGGATCAAAGAAAGAGAAGAAGGGTTAGTTTTTTTAGGATGACTTAATTTATTCTTGGAATAAGTTTCTGGATAATTAACAATAGAATTGCCAAGAGTTAAAAAATTGTTTATACTGAAATATGTTTTTGAACAATTTTTTGAAAAATCATTATAAGCAATTTTAAATGAAACAAATGAAAAAAGTGATTCTTGGGTTAGTGGGAGAAACCGGTTCAGGAAAAGACACAGTAGCCGATTATTTAGAGAAAAACTATGGAGCGAAATTAATGCGCTTTTCTGACCCGATTAAAGATACTCTTTCCATCTATTTTGACCAGCTTTCCAAAGAGGATCAAGCTTGGCTTTACAGTGTTTTTAAAGATCGATTTGGTGCTAACATTCTTTCGCGAGCAATGCGCAAAAGAATAGAAGATGGAGAGGGGTTGATTGTGATTAACGGAGTAAGAATGCCTAGTGACTACGAGTTTATGCGGGGATTGGGACCAGATGCCAAGGTGCTTTATGTGACGGCTAGTGAAGAAATTCGTTGGAAGCGAGTGACTACACGAGGGGAGAAAAGTGATGACCACTTGCCCCTAGAGCATTTTCGTATTTTGGATCAAAAGGAAACAGAAGTTCATGTTCCTGAAATTGGGGTTAAGGCAGACAAAATTATTCGTAATGAGCAGGATTTAGAATATTTAATGAAGGAAACAGACGAGTTTATGCAATCTTTAGGAGTGGAGAAGAAAGAGGTCAGTGGTGAGAAAGTCGAGAGTGCTGGATTTTTGGTTGAAAAGCAGGAGGCAGAAGAGAAAAACGCTGCCTAACTTTTTTATTTTAAAATAGAAGAAAGTGAAGTTCTAAATGTAAAAGGTTTCCAGGAAGAGGGGAGCCTTTTTGTTTAAATTAAAAAAATTTAGTATACTAATCAGGTAATGTTGTGCATAAAAAATAATTCAATAAGATGAAAAAAAATAAAAGTAGGTATAATTGGGATGAGACTTTCATGAATATGGCAATTGTTTTAACTAAAAGAGTGCCTTGCGTCGTGGTTAAAACCGCTTCAATATTTGTGGATGATAAAAAGAGAGTGATTTCTTTGGGCTATAATGGCTCTGTGCGAGGTGACTACAATGGAACGGAGGTGGGTTGCGCTAAAATTGACGGAAATCCTGCAACAGGAAAGATTGAGCGTTGTCGGGGAATTCACGCAGAAATTAACGGGATTATTAACTCTATGAATACGGAAAGATTGGAGGGATCAACTTTATATACAATTAAATATCCCTGTTATGACTGCATGAAAGCCTTGGTAGCAGTTGGAGTAAAAGAAATTGTTTATTATGAAAAATATTTGCGTACTCAAACTGGTGGAGAAGCTTTTGAGGAAGAGACAGAGGCAGAAGATTTGGCAGAAAGAATTGGAGTTAAAGTAAGAAAATATGAAGGCAGAATTTGTTGCGAGCCAGAAGAAAGTCGTGATTCTCATCTACACAAAAAAAATAAAGATAATAAGAAGGCTACTTAATAAAAATAAGATAACAACTGAAAAATTATTTTGGACAAAAATCGAGCTTTCAAGTAGTTTTTAAATTTTAATAAAAAATATGCGTAAAAGCCTAGACGATCAAGCGATTAACGAGAGTGCTTACAAAAAAAGAAGAAAAAGATTTTTCTTTGGAGCATCGTCGGGGTTATTTTACTTGGTTGTCTATTTGGAGGAGTGTACTACTATTTTTCTCACACGAAGAATAGTGAAATGAATGGCAATGGTGGTTATGGCGGTGATGTTGTAGAGAAAGATTTAGACCATATCGCAAAAGGTGTCGCAGTGGAAGAAAATAGTGCAGATCTTGATGATGAATTGCAACAAAAAAATACTGTTACAGAAAAGATTCCGGTTATTATATATGTTACTCAGATATCTGAGCAGGAGCCTGGGGGGATTGATTCGGGTTCTGTAATGAGAATTTTTAGAAAAACAGGAGCGGAGGATCCGGAGGCATTGGCGGATGTTGGAGGAGTGGGAGAGTATCCTTCTGATTTTCTCATGAGTCCGGACAATCGTTTTGTTCTAATCAATCTTGTTAGTAAGTTGCAGGTGCTTGATATAGCAACAAAGAAACTTACAGATGTATTTGTACCAAAAAGAGAGGTGTGCAGTGTTATTTTTTCTCCAGATGGTAAGCAGTTGATGATTTGGGATCAAAAAAATGCCTTTGGAGGAGATGACGATAAATCTCGTGTGCACATTTTTGACTTGACGACAAGGACTGGACGTATCA
Source organism: Candidatus Moraniibacteriota bacterium (assembly GCA_012841575.1). Taxonomy (GTDB): domain Bacteria; phylum Patescibacteriota; class Minisyncoccia; order Moranbacterales; family DUUL01; genus DUUL01. Next base: position 8,187 of record DUUL01000047.1, read on the forward strand.
TTAGAGAGGGCGATGATGAAAAACCACTCAACCTTTTATCATGGAGAAGTGACGGGAAGGTCGTTGCGGAAGAAGTAAAAGGTTCGGTTTCTAGGCTGTGGTTCATAGACGCAAAAAGTGGTCATATGACAAAAACACCAGTGAATGATGAGATTGGCCCGATAAGTAGCGATGGAATGTTAATGGCTGTTGTGAAAAGCAAAGTTACGGACATTTGTGATGGTGTCTTTGGTGAGTCGCCTGGAGCTTATAAAATTATTAATCCAGTATCTGGTGAAGTAAGTGGAGTGATTGATGGAAAAGGTGAGAGTATTTTTGTGATTGCTTTTTCTCCTGATGGTAGCGAAGTGCTCTATCGTGTTGCAAAGCCGTGGGATAAAGAAAGTCTTTGTAATCAAACTCAGAAATGGCGCTATTACAAAGCAAATCTTACCTCTGGAGACACTGTGGCTCTTGATAATAAGTCAGAGACGCTGAAGTCATGGAACCGTGATTATGTTGGGGCTGAAGTGGTTTATCGTAAGTATGGCAGCGATGGGCCAAATAAGATTATTTTGGGCGATGAAACGATTGAAACGACAAATAGTTGGTGTGATGTTATTGGAGAGTACTACAGTGAAAAATAATTTGGATTGGTTGAATCTGTAAACTTGTGGAAGTAATATTTATCCTTAACTTAACTTATTGCAAGAGATAGAAAAAACAAAAGAATGCTGCAGCATGTAGTGTTCTTTTGCTATTTTAATATACAAGTTGTGGTGTTGACGGTGATGAGCGACATGATACAATTAAAGTCCATATTTTATTCAGCATTATTGTTTTGCATACAATAAAAATAGTTCAAATTACGTACTAAAGAGCTGTTCGTAGAAAAAATTAAAAAATGGTAAGAAAACTACTTAATAATTAAAATAAAATAATGATTGAGAAAAAGCATCCTGAGCAACAATACTTAGATCTCTTACAAGATATTCTTGATAATGGCTCTAATAAGGAATTATTTTTTACGCCAGAAATTTTGGATCAATACAAGCAAAAAGGAGAAGAGCCACCTCACATCCGATCAGTTTTTGGGCGGCAAATTCGTTTTGACTTAAAGGATGGGTTTCCTCTTTTGACTACCAAAAAAGTTTTTCATCGAGGGATTTTTGAAGAGTTGCTTTGGTTTTTGTCGGGTAGTTCTAATATTAAATATTTAGTAGATAGGGACGTGCATATTTGGGATGAGTGGGCTTGGAAAAGATATCACAAGTATTGTTTGGAAAATGATCCAGCGGCTGATATGTCACAAGAAGATTTTATTGCAAAATTGAAAGCAGAGGATGAAGATAGTGAATTTGTGCAAAAGTGGGGCGATTTAATTACGATTTATGGTCGCATGTGGCGTCGTTGGCCAGCTAGTGATGGCAGAGAAATTGATCAGTTAGGTTGGGTAATTGATGGATTAAAAGACAAGCCTTTTCGTAAGTCATATGTGGTTTCAGCTTGGAATCCGGATTTTATTTATGCGATGGCATCAGAGAAAAATAGAAACGAAGTCCCGCCATTTTGTCACACCACCTATCAATTTGCTGTGACTGAGAAAAATAAACTCAACTTAGGTCTTTATCAACGGAGTGCGGATATTTTCCTCGGTGTACCGTTTAATATTGCGAGCTACGCTCTACTTTTATTAATGGTGGCACAGGTAACTAGACTAGAACCAGGGGAATTCGTGCATACTTTTGGTGATGCACATTCTTACTCCAATCATTTTGATCAAGTGAAAGAGCAGTTGAGTCGAGAACCGAGGCCATTTCCGATAGTTAAATTAGATGAAAGTGTTAAAAACATTAATGATTTTACGATTGATAGTATAAAGCTAGAGGGCTATGATCCGCATCCAGCAATTAAGGCGGAAATTGCCAATATTGGTGGCTATTAGTTTTTATTAAGCTAAAATTGAAATTAAAAAATTAGGAGATTAGTTATGATTTCAATGATTGCCGTTGTTGGCAAAAATCGACAAATTGGAAATAAAAACAATTTACTGTGGAAGTTGCCCAAGGATATGGCACGATTTAAGGCGTTAACAACTGACAAGGTTGTTGTAATGGGGAGCAAAACCTATCAGTCAATTGGTCGACCCTTACCTAATCGGCACAACATTGTTTTGACCAAAGATAAAAGCTTTTCAGCGTCAGGATGCGAAATTGCTTACTCTTTGAGTGAAGTTTTGGACCGCTATGAAAATTCTAAAGAAGAAGCTTTTATAATTGGCGGAGGAGAAATTTACAAACTTGCTTTGCCTCGTGTTCAGAAGCTATACCTGACCTTAATTGATGATGATCCAGAGGCGGACACTTTTTTTCCAGACTATTCAGAGTTTAAAGAGTTGGTGAAAAAGGAAGAGGGAGGGGATAATGGTTTTAAATACCAATATTTAGAATTAGTTAGAAATTAAGCTAAGTAATGAATGAAGGAAAATAAAAAAGGCAAGTTAATTGTAGTTGATGGAACAGATGGAAGTGGTAAGGCAACTCAGGTTAAGCTCTTAGTAAAGCGTTTCAGAAAGGAGGGGCATAAAGTCAAAACAATTGATTTTCCTCAATATCAAAATAATTTTTTTGGTAAACTGATTGGGCAATGCTTGGCAGGAGAGAATGGAGATTGGGTGAATGTTAATCCTAAGGTTGCTTCTGTGTTATATGCCGCTGATCGCTGGGAGTCTTCAATTAAAATTAAAAAGTGGCTCAAAGAAGGCTTTTTTGTGGTGATCGATCGTTATGTTAGCTCTAATCAGATTCATCAGGGCGGGAAAGTGTTAAATGGAAAAAAGCGTCAAGATTTTTTAAATTGGCTGGATGAAATGGAGTACCAAGTTTTTAAAATTCCTCGACCAAGTTTAATAATTTATTTGGATGTTCCACTAGAGCATTCAAGTCGTCTTTTGAAAAATGAAGACTATCTTATTAAGAAAAAATATTTGAATGGCAAAAAAGATCAGCATGAAACTGATTTACAGCACCAAGAAAATGCCAAGAAAAGTGCTTTGAAAATGGTTGAGGCAAGCAATCGATGGGTGAAAATTAATTGTGTTAAAAAAGGAAAGCTTTTGGATAGAGAGACAATCTCTGATTTGATTTGGGAAGAAATAAAAAAATAGACCTAGCAATTTGATTAATTTTATTAATAATTAATTTTTTTAGTATGGAATGGATTACTAGTCCGGAAGCATGGATAGCGTTGGCAACACTAACTTCTCTTGAGATAGTGTTGGGAATTGACAACATTATTTTCATTGCTATTTTAGTGGGAAAACTGCCGAAGCATCAACAAGACAAGGGAAGGATTTTGGGGTTAGCGTTGGCAATGGCGACTAGAATATTGCTATTATTCTCTTTGTTTTTAATTATGAAATTAACTGCACCATTTTTTTCAGTGGGGGGAAATGAAATTTCTGGTCGCGATTTAATTTTAATTATTGGAGGGTTGTTTTTACTTTACAAATCAACTCGTGAAATTCATGAGTCTTTTCATCAAAAAACTTCAAGCCCTAAGGAGGCTTTAGTCAAGGGATTTTTTGGAGTTTTAGTTCAAATTGCTATTTTAGATTTAGTTTTTTCCTTAGATTCAGTAATTACTGCCGTGGGCATGGCTAAAGACATAGAGGTAATGATTTTAGCGATAGTGATAGCGGTTTTAGTAATGATGTTTGCATCAAAGTCAATTGGCAATTTTGTGGAAGAAAATCCAACAATTAAAATGCTAGCACTTTCTTTTTTAATTTTAGTGGGAGTTAGTTTGATTGCAGAAGGACTTGATTTTCACATTCCAAAGGGTTATGTTTATTTTGCAATGGCATTTTCTTTGGCAGTGGAAAGCTTGAATATTTATGCGAGTAAGAAAGCTAATTTAGCTAAAGTTGTTGCCAAAAGTCACTGAATTTAAATAACCTAAATAAGCAAAAATTAATCTGTAATTAAAATAATGGATTTCAATGAATATCAAAAAAAGGCACTAGAAACTAATCTTGAAAAAGAAGATAAATTTAAGGAATTGATGCAACAGGTTTTGGGTTTGGCAGACGAAGCTGGTGAAGTGCAGGCGTTGTTCAAAAAGTGGATTCGGGATGACAATGCTGATTTTGAAAAAATAAAAAAAGAAGAAGTAAAAAAAGAATTAGGGGATGTTTTGTGGTACATTGCAGTGATCGCACACGATTTAGAGATTGAATTAAATGAGATTGCAGAAAATAATATTGCTAAACTTGCGGACAGGATGGAGCGGGGGAAAATTGGGGGAAGTGGAGACAATCGTTAAAAATTAAAGAGAAGTAATCATTAACAACTGAGTATAAATATTAAGAAAAATAAAATGATTTTAGGAATTAAAGAACTACATCGATTAGTTAAGGAGCAAGGACTAGTAGAGGACCTGTGTGAAAGAGAGTTAAATAATCCAGAAGGAGCTGGTTTTGATCTGCGGCTAGGAGAGGTTTTTGAGCTTTCTGGTGATGGTTTTTTGGGCGTTGAAGAGCGAGAGACACCAGAGGCTAAGTCAATTGCTAGATATAATCCAGAAAAAGTTGATGATGAAAATTATTTTGTTTTTGAATCAGGTAAATATTATTTGATTAAGACAATTGAAAAAGTGAACTTACCAGTTGATTTATCTGGAGTGATTTTCCCGCGAACAACCATGTTTCGTTCGGGACTGGGTCTTTTTAACGGTGTGGTGCAGCCAGGATATCAAGGTGAGTTAACATTTGGGGTTTGTAATTTTGGTCCGGCAAAAGTTAAAATTTCCTTTGGCGCAAGAATTGTTCATATTACCTTTCAAGAAGTTTTAGGTGAGGGCAATCAATATCGTGGACAGTGGCAAGGCGGACGAGTTTCTACTGATGGCAAAGAGGTGCAGGTGTAATTTAGAATAGTTCATCTTGGTGGGTTTAGGGTGATATTCTACAATTATAATTGTTGATAAATTAATTAAGAAAGCTTAAAAAATAATTAATCAATTTTTCAAATGAAGATTATTGGTATTACTGGAACTTTGGGAGCAGGTAAGGGAACAATTGTTGAGTTTTTAAAAGAAAAAGGATTTAGGCATTTTTCAGCAAGAGATTTTCTGGTGAAAGAAATTAAAAAACGAGGACTGGAGGTTAATCGAGATTCAATGACTATGGTGGGAAATGATTTGCGTGAAAAAAATAAGCCTTCTTATATTATTGATGAACTTTACGGGGAGGCAAAGAAAGGAACGCAGAATTGTGTGATTGAAAGCATAAGAACAGCTGGCGAGGTAGAGTCTTTGCGAAAAAAAGGCGCTTTCACCTTGTTAGCAGTAGACGCAGACCAGAAAACTCGCTACGAAAGAATTATTAAACGAGACTCTGCTACTGATAAAATATCTTTTGAAAAATTTCAATCTGATGAAGAGCGGGAGATGGAGTCAGAAGATCCTAATAAGCAGAATTTGTTGGCATGTAGAAGGCTAGCTGATTTTGTGATCTTTAATAATGGAACAATGGAAGAATTGAGGGAGAAGGTGGAAGAGGTTTTGGATAAAATCGATTAATTTTCTGCTTTAAAAGAAGGAGCCAACTTTACTTTTATCTAGTTATAAATTAAAATAGACATATAAAAGTTAATTAAGGCTAAATGACAAAAATAATAAAACAAAGTAAATACTTCTTTTTTGTTTTGATGATTTTAGTGGGAACTGCGTTCTTGTCTGGCTGTGAATTTGCTGGGAGTGCTGATCGGGGTGTTTATAAGTCAATGGATAGTGGAGAGGTTTTTGTTCAGAAGGTTAAGATTAATAATAAGGAAGGTTTTGGTAATGCAGACGCGTTAACCTTGGCGGTAGATAAATCAGAACCGAACACCATTTATGTTGGCACTAAAGCGCATGGAATTTTACGTTCTACTGATGGTGGGGAGACTTGGGCTAGAGACGTGAATAATTTTACTAATGTGACCAGTATAGTGATTAACAACCAAGACTCAAAAGAGATCTATATCACGGCAACCAAAGATGGAGTGAGTAAGATATTTAAAACAGAAAATGGTGGAGAACAATGGTTCGAGCCATTTACTCAAAGTACTAGCAATGTTCAAAATTGGACGATAGCTTTATCGCCAAATAATCCAGCGATTGTTTATGCGGGTGATTCCAATGGGGGAGTTTATAAGTCAGAGGATGCTGGCAAGAGTTGGCGAACCTTGCATTGGGCGAGAAGTGGCATTCGTAAGATTTCCATTGATTCAAAAAACGATAATCGGATTTATTTTAGAACTGAACGAGGGCAAGCCTTTAAAACAGAAGACGGAGGCTTAACTTTTCCTGAAATGACAACGGGGCGAAGAGTTTTGAATATTCAAGCTCATCCTAGATTCGAAAGTATTGTGTATTTAATTGATGAAAATGGTTTGCAAAAAAGCAGTGATGCTGGAGTGACTTTTGTGGGGATTGAGACTTTGATCAAACCAGATAAAATGATGGCAATTGACTTATCAATTGATCCCAGTAATGATCAAATAATGTATTTTACAACTGGCAATGCCTTTCATAAAACCACAAATGGCGGAGCGACTTGGCGACCGGTTGATTTAAAATTCAATCGGTTAATCACTGATATTGAAATTAATCCAAGCAATTCCAGTATTATCTACTTAGCGGTTTCACAGGGGGGAGACAAGCAAAGTTTTTTCTTGCCAAGCATATAGTAATTATTTAATTTTTTATAAATAAATTATGAGTCAAATGGAGTTGAAGAATTTAAAAGTTTCATTAGAGGAAGCAGTTGAATATTATCAAGAAGAGTTAGGAAAAGTTCGTTCTGGCAGAATTAATCCTCAAATGATAGAGGATTTGACGGTTGATTATTATGGAGCGAAGTCTCCTTTGAAGCAGGTGGCGTTAGTTTCTGCACAAGACGCTCGAAATATTGTCATTTCTCCTTGGGACAAGGATTCCTTGGTAGCAATTGAAAAGACAATTAAAGAATCTGATTTGAATATTAATCCTAATAATGACGGCACGGTTATTCGCTTGAATTTTCCTCCATTAACAGAAGAAAGAAGAATGGATTTAGTAAAAATATTAGGGAAGAAAACCGAGGAGGCTAGGATCAGAATTAGGCAAATTAGAGAAGAAGTGTGGGATAAAGTTCAAGAGCAAGAGCGTGCTGGAGAAATTTCAGAAGATGATAAGTTTAAGTTAAAAGAACAGATGCAAGAAATTGTTGATGAATATAATGGAAAAATTGGAGAATTGGCTCAAAGGAAGGAAAAATCAATTATGGAGGTTTAATTTTATTAGGTTTAATACTTTCTTCAGAATAGATTAATAAATTAGTTTTATTCAATTTTAATGTTGACATTTATTGTTTTTCTAGCGGTTTTATCCGTTTTGGTTTTGGTCCATGAACTAGGGCATTTTTTGGTTGCCCGTAAAAGTGGTGTGTGGTGTGATGAGTTTGGTTTTGGTTTTCCACCTCGTGTGATTGGGATTTACAAAAATAAATCAGGTAAGTGGAAGATAATTTGGGGTGGTAAGGAAGTTACTAGCGAAGAGAAAGATCCTGAGGACACAATTTATTCAATTAACTTAATTCCCTTGGGAGGGTTTGTTAAAATTCACGGAGAAGATGGTCAGGATAAACTTAATAAGCATAGTTTTGCTAGTCAACCGATTTACAAACGATTCATGATTTTGGCAGCGGGGGTAACCATGAACTTTCTTCTAGCAGTTGTTCTTTTTACCTTTGCTTTTTGGATGGGACTACCAGAGGTTATTGATTCTTCTAATGGAGGTGAGTTTGAGGAGACGGCAATTCAAATTTCTGCAATTAATCCAAAATCTCCTGCTCAAGAGGCCAAGTTGCAATTGGGTGATGAGGTTATTTCTGTCGCAAATTCAGCAGGCATAATAGCTCAGGAAATTCAAAATATTGAGCAATTACAGGAAATAATTAAGGAAAATAAAGGGAATGAGTTAATTTTGGGAATAATTCATCCAGGAGAGAGACAGGTTTCTGAAGTCAAAGTTACTCCTCGCATAGAGACTCCAGAAGGAGAGGGTCCTTTAGGTGTAGGCTTGGTTGAGGTTGCTTTTGTTAAGCATGGGTTTTTTGAATCTCTAAAGATGGGCATTCAGGCAACCATCGGCATGGTTATTGCAATCTTTATTTTCTTGTGGGATTTATTAAAAGGACTTTTTATTGGACAGTCTGTGGGACAAGAAGTGGCTGGTCCGGTTGGAATTGCAGTGATGACTGGGCAGGTGGCACGCATGGGACTGGCTTTTATCCTTCAGTTTGCTGCAATGCTTAGCGTTAACTTGGCGGTAATTAACTTTTTACCTTTGCCAGCTTTGGATGGAGGTAGAGTAATTTTTCTCTTAATTGAGAAGATAAAGGGTAAGCCAGTGGATCAAAAAATTGAGGGCATTGTTCACGGGATTGGTTTTATGCTCTTAATGCTCTTAATGTTGCTTGTGACAGTGAAAGATTTTTCTAATTTTGGAATTCTGAGTAAGATTGGCGGATTGTTTTAGCTATTCTAGCTGATTAAAATGATCTAGAAGGAGATATATTAAAGGAGATGTACTAAGGGAGTATTTTTTGATTAGTTTTTAATTTTTTGAGCAGTCTAGCTTTTAAATAAATTTGATTTTAGAATTAGGCTGTAATTGAATTGAGTTAGATTGGATAGAAGAGATCTTTAAGTTTTAATGAATAGTTTAAGAGGTGTATAGAAAGAATAAGTCTGGCCCCACTTTCGACTGAATTAGTTGATGGTGGGGTTTTAAAATGTAAAATTATGTGTATTTGACAAGAGGCTAAAATCAGCCTAAAATGAATTTAGCAATCAAGTCATTTGTTTGCTAAAATAATTCTTGATAATACAACTATGGATCCTAATAAATTTACCATTAAATCACAAGAAGCCATTCGTAAGGCCCAAGAGGTTGCTTTTGAGTCTGGTCATCAACAAATTGATGTTTGGCATTTACTATACGCCCTGATTGATCAGCCAGAATCTGTTGTTCCCGCAACCCTTGATCGACTAGCAGTTAATCGTGATTTACTAAGAAAAGAAGTAAAAAAAGAACTGGTTAAAATGCCTACCATTCAAAATCGTGGCGGTTTAGCTGGCAATGTTTATATTACTCCGAACTTGGCTAAAATTTTCGATAATGCTTTTATTGAAGCTGATTCATTTCAGGATGAATATGTTTCAACGGAGCACCTTTTTCTAAGCTTGATAAAGTCTGTGCCACAAATAGACAAGCTTTTGCAGCAGTATGGAGTAAATGTTGAAAAAGTTATAGAAGTCTTGGGCGAAGTAAGAGGAGGAAGAACAATAGACTCTCCTTCACCTGAAGGAAGCTTTCAAGCTTTAAAAAAATATACCCTGAATTTAACTGCACAGGCCAAAGAAGGAAAATTAGATCCAGTAATTGGCCGAGATAAGGAAATTAGGCGAGTGATGCAGGTTTTGTCACGTCGGCGTAAAAACAATCCGGTTTTGTTGGGTGAGCCTGGAACTGGGAAGACAGCAATTGTTGAAGGGTTAGCACAAAGGATTGTCGATGGTGATGTGCCAGAGAATTTAAAGAATAAAGATTTGATTTTAGTTGACTTAGGTTCATTGTTGGCAGGGGCAAAGTTTCGGGGAGAATTTGAAGATCGTTTAAAAGCAGTGATAAAAGAAGTTGAAGAGTCAGATGGTCAGTACATTACTTTTATTGATGAGTTGCACACCTTAGTGGGAGCGGGTGCTACTGAAGGAGCAATGGACGCTTCTAATATGTTAAAGCCAGCGTTGGCAAGGGGTAAATTGCGCATGATTGGAGCAACAACCTTGAAAGAGTATCAAAAATATATTGAGCGTGATGCAGCTTTTGAGCGTCGCTTTCAGCCGGTGACAGTTAGTGAGCCGACTGAAGAGGATACAGTAGCAATTTTAAGAGGAATTAAGGAGAAGTACGAATTGCATCATGGAGTGAGAATTACTGATGAGGCAATTTTAGCGGCAGTTAATTTGTCTTCTCGTTATATTACTGATCGATTTTTGCCGGATAAGGCGATAGACTTAATTGATGAGGCTACCTCTGCATTGCGTTTAGAAATTGAGTCAATGCCAGCGGACATTGATCAGATGGAAAGAAATTTGATTAAATTGGAAATTGAAGAAAAGGCCTTAAAAAAAGAGAAGGGTAGTGAGGGAAAGAATAAATTGCAAAAAATTAGGCGTGAAAAAGCACAGATTAATGAAAAATTAAAAGGATTAAAAATTCGCTGGAAAGCAGAAAAAGATTTAATTGTGAGTATTAAAAAATGTAAGGAAGATGCTGATCAGTTGAAGATTGAAGCAGATAAACTTGAAAGAAAGGGGGAGTTGGATAAAGTGGCAGAAATTCGTTACGGTCAAATTCCTTCTTTGTTGAGACAGGTTAAGGCTGAAGAAAAAAAGCTAAATAATTTACAAAAGAAAGGAGCAATTTTGAAGGAGGAAATTACCGAGGAAGATGTAGCGAAGGTGGTAGCTCGTTGGACTGGTATCCCAGTGCTTAAGATGCTGGAGGAGGAATCTAGAAAATTTTTAAATATCGAGAAGGAGCTAACCAAAAGGGTGGTGGGGCAGAAAGATGCTATTGAAGCAGTTGCCAATGCTTTAAGAAGGAATCGGGCTGGAATTGGTGAGCCCAATCGACCGATTGGTTCGTTTATGTTTTTGGGTCCGACTGGAGTGGGAAAAACTGAGCTAGCAAAAAGTTTGGCTGAGTTTTTGTTTAATGATGAAAATGCAATGACTAGGGTTGATATGAGTGAATTTATGGAGCCACACTCAGTGGCAAAATTCATTGGCTCTCCTCCAGGCTACGTTGGGCATGAAGAGGGCGGGCAATTGACTGAAAAAATCAGACGGCGACCATATAGTGTGATTTTATTTGATGAAATGGAAAAAGCGCATCCAGAAGTGCTGAATGTCATGTTGCAAGTTTTAGATGATGGACGCTTGACTGACTCAAAGGGAAGAGTGGTTAACTTCAAAAATGCGGTAGTGATTATGACTTCTAATATTGGCAGTGAAATTATCTCTCGAATGGATAGTCTAGGTTTTGAAGATGGGAAGAATTCTGGTCAGAAAGAAATTGATGAGGAGGAAATGAAGAAAAAAGTAATGGACGCCTTACAAGATCATTTTCGACCAGAGTTTCTCAATCGTTTTGATGAGATTATTACCTTTCATCCATTACGCAAGCGAGAAATGAAGAAGATTATTGATTTACAAGTAGGTTTAATTAATCGACGCCTAAAGGATAAAAAAATTAGCCTGGAATTAACTGCAGCAGCAAAGGACTTATTGTTAGAAAGAGGATTTGATCAAATTTATGGAGCACGCCCAATTAAAAGATTGCTGCAAAGTCAAATCTTGGATCCACTGGCAATGAAGTTAATTGATGGAAGTCTAAAGGAAGGTAAGATTAAAGTCGAAGCAAGAGGGGGTGAAATTAAAATGGTTGATCAAGCTAGATAAAAATATAACAACTTTTTGTTTTTGGGAGAGTCACAATGTAAATATTTGGTGCTCGTTAATGTGGCTTGTTTATTTCTCAAAGTATTTTTTGCGAAACTAGGCTTCTAAACTTTCATATTTTGCTTTACAATGGAATAAATTCTAGTTAGTTCAGTGCGCACCTCTTCGCTTTCATAGTCGGCGTTGTGAGCAGTTTGTCCTTCATAGCGAGTGGCTCTTTGGTCTAAGTGGAGGTCAAAAATAATTTCATCATCCTCCTCCATTAAGTAAAGATGAAAGCGGGGGTAGCGATCAGCTGTTAATTTGCGGATAAAGCTTTCATGACCAGTCTTTGAGTCGAAGATTCGAAAGTAGCCAGCTCGACGAACGATTTGTGTAGGTTGGTTAGTAAACTTTTCAATGGGAAGGCGAAATTTCATAATCTTTTCTGGTTTAATTATTTTCAGTTTAGCGAGATTGTTGTTTTTGTCAAAATCTGTAATGTTGATTTAATGTGCTATATTTAAATTAGTTAACTTTAATTATTAAATTAAAAAAAATGAAAAGAATGCTAAAATTAACCACAGGCTTGACATTGGGTCTTGCTTTCCTGCTGGTTGTCGGTTCGAGTGCTGAAGCCGCACCTGGAGATGCACCTAAGATTAAGGTCAGAGATGTAAAAAAGAATTCAATTGTCTTGTCAGTAAAAGACAAGGAATATAAGAAAGATAAGGCTAAAATCAAAGTTTCTTATCGAGAGAAAGGAAAAAAAGGATGGACAAAGGTTTCTTTCAAGAAGAAGTTTGACAAAAAAGGTAAGGCAAAAATTGCTATTACCGGACTAGACAAGAACACCAAGTATGAAATAAAAGCTAAAGGAAAAGAGGCGAAGAAAAGCAAATACTCCAAGTCTTCTGGCAAAAAGAAATTTAAAACAGCAAAGTAGCTCTAAACTATACTTTGTTTGAGGGAAAAGGGGGTAGTTTCGTGTGACAAATTCTTAAAGAGTCCTGTTTGTTTGAGCAGGGCTCTTTTGTTTAACCATTTAATTAAAAATTGTTAATACTGTTATTGGTTTATTGTAAATCCAGTTATCATCGTTGACCTTTCTCTCTAAAAGAGTTATTCTAAGGCTAAATTGGCTGAAATAAACATTGAATAAATTTTTATGCAAAGAACACATACTTGTGGTGAATTAACCGAAAAACAAGCAGGAAAGGAAGTGACTTTGACTGGTTGGGTGCATCGAAGACGTGATCATGGTGGAATGATTTTTATTGATTTGCGTGATCGTTATGGTCTAACTCAGATTAAATTTGACCCAGAAGTTAACTTAGAGGCACATACTCAGGCAGAAAAGTTACGTTCAGAGTGGGTGGTTCAGGTAACGGGAAAAGTAATGACTCGACCAGAGGAGATGATTAATGAGAAATTAATTACAGGGAAAATTGAAGTGCCTGTAGAAAAAATAGAAATTCTTAATCAATCTAAGACGCCTCCTTTTGAAATTGATGACAAAAATTCAGCAATGACCAACGAGAGTTTACGTTTAAAATATCGCTATCTAGATTTGCGTCGAGACAATTTGCAAGACTTACTAAGTCGCAAAGCAGAGTTTATTCAAGATATTAGAAAATATTTCATTGATCAAGGTTTCTTGGAGGTGCAAACTCCAATTTTAGCTAATTCTTCACCAGAAGGAGCGCGCGATTGGTTAGTGCCGTCGCGACTTTATCCAGGAAAGTTTTATGCATTGCCACAGGCTCCTCAACAATTCAAACAATTGTTAATGGTTGGTGGGGTTGATAAGTATTTTCAAATTGCACCGTGTTTTCGTGATGAGGATCCGCGGATGGATCGACATTTTGGAGAATTTTATCAACTGGATATGGAAATGAGTTTTGTGGAACAAGAAGATATTTTTGCAATAATGGAGCCTCTGATGATTGAGTTGACTAAAAAGTATAGTAAAAAAGAGATTGTTGATGAAAGCTTTCCGCAAATTCCTTGGCGAGAGGCGATGAATAAGTATGGTTCTGACAAGCCAGATTTGCGCTTTGAAATGGAAATTAAGACTATAACAGAGTTAGTAGCAGGCTGTGAATTTGGCGTTTTTGCTAAAGCGGTAGAAGAAAAAGGAGTGGTTCATGCATTGAAGGTTGATGGTGGTGCTAATTTTTCTCGCAAGGAGATTGATGACTTAACCGAGTTGGCTAAAAGTAAAGGTGCGGCTGGGCTGGCTTATATAATTATCAAAGAGACTGGAGAATTGCAATCACCAATTGTCAAATTTTTGGGTGATGATTTGGCTCAAAAAATAGTAGCGATAGTGGGAGCAAAAAGCGGGGATATTATTTTTTTCGGTGCGGACAAGTGGCGAGTGGTGTGTGATGCTTTGGGTGTTGTGCGTGATAAGTGCGGGGAAATGTTGGGCTTAAAAGATAATAAAAAAGCGGCTTGGGCTTGGATTACTGACTTTCCAATGTATGATTACTCTGAAATTGAAGAGGGGAAAATTGACTTTGGACACAATCCTTTTTCAATGCCTCAAGGCGGAATGAAAGCTCTTCAAGAGAAAGAGCCGTTGGAAATTTTAGCGTATCAATTTGATTTAGTGTTAAACGGTTTTGAGATAACGAGCGGAGCAATTCGTAATCATCGCCCAGATATTATGCGAGAAGCTTTCAAAATTGCTGGCTACACTGAAGATGAGATTGGGCAAAAATTTGGGCATATACTGGAGGCGTTTGAGTATGGAGCACCACCTCATGGAGGCAATGCGCCTGGAATTGATCGGATGTTTATGGTGCTAAACGATTGTGATTCAATTCGTGATATTTATGCTTTTCCAAAGGATGGACAAGGTAAGGATGCAATGCTGGGTGCGCCGTCAGAGGTTACAGAGGCGCAACTAAAGGAGTTGAGACTTCAAATTAAAAAGGACTAAATTAGCTTATAATCAGTTTGTGGTATGTGGTATAAAAATTTAATTAAAACAAAGCTTGGCTGGCTGGGGTTGGTTTCTTTTTTGCTTGGATTTCAATTATCCTTTACTTTATATATTCTCTCCAACTATTTCCAAAAGGTGACTGGTTTTGAGCGAGTAGAGTGGGTTTTTATTTTGATTTATGGCTTATCTTTATGGGCATTATGGAAATTTCCAAATTTTATTGATTATTGGGGGCGAGTTAAAGGACTATTTGTTTTTTTGGGCGGAAGAGCGTTGGCTTTATTAGCTGCTAGCTTATTTTGGGACAATTATATTGGTCTACTTTTAATTGCAAGTGCTTTTATTTTTCAAGCGCTTTTGATGGCTGGATTTGATTTGTTAGTTGAGAGTTACTCAAAAGATGCGGTAACGGGAAAAATCAGAGGGAGGATGCTGACATTAATGAATTTAGGATTTTTACCAGCACCTTTTTTTGCTGGTTTTTTAGTCGATCGAATAAACTTTGGAGTGGTTTTCTTTTTAGCCTCCCTGGTTGTTTTTGTGATGGCAATTATCATTACTTTTAATTTTTCAAAAGAGCATTCGACTTTAAGTAAAAAAAGAACTGCAAAAAAAGTACCTACTCTTTCTTCAATTTGGAGAAAGATTAAGAAGCAACCAGATGTTCTTCGGATTTACTTTCTTGCTCTTCTGTTGCAAGTTTTTTATGCAGCGACAGTGGTTTACGTGCCTTTAGTTTTGCTAGAGAGCGGAATGAGTTGGGAGGTAATTGGAATGCTTTTAACAGCCATGTTAATACCGTTTGTAATTGTTCAATATCCAACAGGAATTATTTGTGACAAAAAAGGAGAGAAGGAAGTTTTGTTTTTTGCACTACTTTTGATGACTATTTCAGTGATGGCTTTAGGCGTGATTGAACTTTCTGGATTTTGGCTGATTTTACTAGTGCTTTTAATAGGAAGAACGGGAGCTGCTCTTTTTGAAGTTGCGCGAGATTCTTATTTCTACAAGAAAGTTGACACTAAGGATGTTGACTTAATTAGTTTTTTTCGTTCAGATCAATCATTGGCTTATATTATAGTAGCATTTATTTTCGGAATATTGTCCTTTTTTCTTGAAATTTCGACTCTGTTTATTGTGCTAGCAGTTTTTCTTTCAGTTGGGTTTATTCCGTTAATTAAAATTAAAGACACAAATTAAATAGATTTATTATTCTGATATTTCTTGAGACTTTATTAAAATATGTATAAAATAAAAACAGATCAATTTGAGGGGCCAATTTCTCTTTTACTGGAATTAATTGAAAAGAGAAAGTTGGATATTACGCAACTTTCCTTGGCTAAAGTGACGGATGATTTTTTGGAGTTTATTGAGAATAAAGACAATATTAACTTGAATAATTTAACTGAATTTTTAGTGGTAGCGGCTCAGTTGATTTTAATCAAATCTAAAGCACTGCTACCTCTTTTTGAAATCACTCCAGAAGAAGAGGAAGATCTACAAAATTTAGAAGAACGCTTGGTAGAATATCGTCGGTTTAAGCAGATAGCTTTACAACTGGAGAAGATGTTTGAGCAAAAACAAGTGGCTTTTTCTAAAAAAGAAGAAGAGATTGTTACAAAAGGTTTTATAGACCCACAACTGAAACCAGTCGACTTACAAAATGCTTTTAATAAATTAATTAAAAATAACCCATCAGAGGAGGAGTTAAAGGAAGAAACTCTTTTAAAGGTGATTTCTTTAGAAGAGAAAATGGTTCATTTGAAGAGTTTTTTGCAAAAAAGAATTAAGGTTGCATTTGGAGAAACTGTTGCAGTGGCTAAAAATAAGACTGAGGTGGTAGTGACTTTTCTAGCTGTCTTAGAGATGGTGAAAAGAAAGACTTTGTTTGTTAGCCAGTCGGCAGCTTTTGAGGAGATTTTTTTAGAAAAAAGGAAAATTGACAAAAGTTAATTTTAATTTAACTAATAGTTTTTATTAAAATAAAAGATTTATTTTTAAAATAGTGTATTACTTATGGATCCAAAATTATCTCAAATAGAAGCAATTTTATTTGCAGCTGGAGAGCCAGTCGCAAAAAGCAAGCTAGCTACTTTTTTGAAATTAAAGGAAAAAGAGTTGAGGAGTTTTTTGAAAGAATTATCAGATTTTTATGAAAGTCAAAAAAGTGGCTTGGCAATAGTGCAGACAAAAAAACAAGTACAATTGGTTTCCGCGCCAAAGCAAGGAAGGCTAATTGCAGATTTTCTCAAAAAAGAATTACATGAACCCTTGTCTCCATCAGCACTGGAAGTTTTGTCGATTATTGCCTATCGCGGACCAATTACACATTCCGGTATTGAAGAAATTCGAGGTGCTAATTCTAGTTTCATCTTGCGCAATCTTTCTATTAAAGGCTTAATCGAGCGAAAGGAGAACCCGCTGGATAGTCGTTCTTATGTTTACGAAGTCAGTCTGGATTTTATTAAAGCGCTGGGCTTGGGAGAAGTAGGAGAGTTACCAGATTTTGAAAAATTGAGTCAGGAAGAAAAGAGCGAAACTGAAAGACAAGAGAAAAAGGAACTTTAAATATACCTAGGTCAATGACTTGTCGCTTTACAAGGGATGAGTTAGAATTGACAGGCAAAGAAACAATAAAAGAAATATGAAATCGAAGACAATTAACATCTTAAGCATTTTTGTTTTATTTTTGTCATGTGGTGTGTTGTACTATCTTATTCCCAAGGTCGTTATTTTTTGGGAAAACAAGGATGTTATTGTGAGGGGAATGGTTAGCGAGCAGCCAGGAAGCTCATTTGTTTCAGAGGCTAAGGAGCTTTATCCTGCAAAAACTAACAGTCATCTTACAGAACAAGATCTTTCTATCATCACCAGTCCTTTTTTAGTTTTTAACCCTGATGCTCCCATTAGAAAAGAAGGCTATGGACAGACTTATTCTAGATCAGCAGCGGGAGTAGCAATTGATGCCAAGACCGGAACTATTTTGTACGAGCAAAGCGCAACTGAAAGAATGCCCATTGCTTCTTTAACAAAAGTGATGACAGCGATTATAGTCTTAGAGCGAATTAGCGATTTAGATAATACCATTATTACAATCGATAGAGAGGCAACTTTAGCAGAGCCCTCTAAAATTGGTTGTGCTACTAGCGTAAATTGCGATTCTAACCTTTTGCAGGTAGGAGAGAAAATTTCCGCCCGAAATCTTTTTGACGCAATGCTTATCGGTAGCACTAATGATGCAGCAATTGCTTTGGGTAAGCATGTTGCTGGATCTCAAGGGGAATTTGCAAGATTAATGAATCAAAAAGCTCAGGAGTTGGGTCTGAAGAATACTAAATTCTGTAACCCCTCTGGTCTAGATCCAGATGACTTAAGCGAACAATGCTATTCAACCGCCTATGATTTTGCTAGAATTAGTGCTTATTCCTTAAAATATAAAGAAATTTGGCGAGCTTTCCGTATGTCAGAAAAAGATTTTTATTC
Organism: Candidatus Moraniibacteriota bacterium; assembly: GCA_012841575.1. Lineage (GTDB taxonomy): Bacteria > Patescibacteriota > Minisyncoccia > Moranbacterales > DUUL01 > DUUL01. Next base: position 26,130 of record DUUL01000047.1, read on the forward strand.
AGTAGATGGTAAGATTAGCCATAATGTTAAAAACACGAATAAACTTTTGGAAGAAATGCCTAATTGTGATGGAGCGAAAACGGGGTTTACTTTCGAAGCTGGAAGGACTTTAATGATGACAGCTCATCATCCAAATAATAAAAACATTAAGGTTGTGGCGGTGATATTAAACAATAACTATCGTTGGGATGATATTTCAGAGATTTTTAGATGGTGTTTCGAGGCCTATCAATGGCCAAATAATTCTTAATCTTAAAAAGTAAAATGGAATTTAAAAAAACGACATTAAAAGATGCCTGGATTATTGAACCAAAGGTTTTTCAAGATGAGAGGGGTTTTTTCACGGAAACTTACTCAAAAAGAGAGTTTGAAAAAAATGGAATTAAAAGTAATTTTGTTCAAGATAATCACTCCTTATCAACACAAAAGGGAGTGTTGCGTGGCTTGCATTTCCAAAAACCTCCCTATGATCAGGCAAAATTAGTGCGGGTGGTGCGAGGAAAGGTTTTAGATGTAATTGTTGATTTGCGTAAAAATTCAGAAACTTTTGGCAAGTGGGAGGGTTTTGAATTATCAGCGGATAATTTTAAGATGCTTTATGTGCCACGAGGATTTGCTCATGCTTTCTGCACCTTAGAAGAAAATACTGAATTTGTTTATAAGGTGGACAATTTTTATGCACCAGAAGCTGACAGTGGCATTGCTTGGAATGATCCAGATCTAAAAATTGATTGGCCAATTACAGACCCAATTTTGTCACCTAAAGATGCGGCTTTAAAGCCATTAAAAGATACAGATAATCCGTTTTAGTTTTGAGGTTTGGTCATTGAATAGTCTTAGCTTTTATTTAGTTAATATTTATTTAATTTTTTAACTTTTTAAAAATGAAAATTTTAATCACAGGAGGAGCTGGATTTATTGGCGCAAATTTTATTCATTACTGGGCAAAGCAGTATCCACAAGATCAAATTATTAATGTTGATAAATTAACTTATGCAGGGAATTTAGAAAACTTAAAAGAACTAGACGGCAGTGATAATTATAAGTTTTATAAAACAGACATTGCTGATTTTGCTGCAATTAATAAGGTTATCAAAGATGAAAAACCAGATGCGATTGTCAATTTTGCAGCAGAAAGTCATGTAGATCGTTCAATTTTGGGGCCAGATGAATTTGTTAAAACTAATATTGAAGGGACCTATAATCTTTTAAAAAGTGCCAGAGAAAATGGCAACATTAGATTTCATCATGTTTCTACAGATGAGGTTTATGGTTCACTGGAAATGGACGATCCCGCTTTTAACGAAAAAACACCTTATGACCCGCGAAGTCCATATAGTGCTTCTAAAGCTGCCTCTGATCATTTAGTGATGGCTTATTTCCACACTTTTGATTTGCCGGTGACAATTTCTAATTGCTCTAACAATTATGGACCCTATCAGTTTCCTGAGAAGTTAATTCCTCTTTTTATAGCAAATTTAACCGATGATAAAAAAGTTCCTTTATACGGAGATGGAATGAATGTGAGAGACTGGTTGTATGTGGAGGATCATTGTCGGGCGATTGACTTAGTTTTGAAAAAAGGTAGACTTGGAGAGACCTATTGTGTTGGCGGAGCAGCAGAGAGAAATAATCGTGAAATTACCTATAAGATTTTAGAATTGATGGGCAAGGGAGAGGAAATGATTGAGTTTATTGAAGATCGCAAGGGACACGATCGACGTTATGCAATTGATTTTTCTAAGATTAAATCAGAGTTAGGGTGGGAGCCGGAAGTTGACTTTGATGAGGGAATGAAGGCAACGATTGAATGGTATAAAAAAAATGAACAATGGTGGCGAAATGTGATGACAGGAGATTATCAAAAATATTTCGAAGAAAATTATTCAAAAAGAGACTAGTTCTAATAAAAATCAAATATTTCTACGGGGAGGAGAAAAAGAGCAAGCTTAGCTTAAATGAAGATCATTTTCAGATGGGAGTGTCGACACAATGAACTTAATTTAGCTCTGGTTGTTAAATAGATGCATTTAGATCAGGGGTGATTTCCGGCATCTAACTGACCATGTTTTGCTTAAGTCGCATTATTTATTTAATTGTGATTAATGGCAAAAAAGAATGCTCTAAGTTAAATCTGTTTGTTGGGACTTTCAATTATCTAAATTTGAAATAAAGACAATTCAGAGGGGAAGAAAATCTTTCCTCCCTCTAAAAGTATTTGATTTTTTTATTTTAATATCTTTTCAAGTCAATCTGTAGCGAAGATTGTTTAATTTTAAAAGACACCAAAGGAGGAAAGTGATTTTTGAAAGCCACAAAAGAAAGGAGATTTCTGAAGTAACAAATAAAAGAAGTGTTAATGAAAAATTAAATTACTCCGAGATCGTCTAATGGTAGGACAGCAGATTCTGGCTCTGCTAATCCAGGTTCGAGTCCTGGTCTCGGA
>DUUL01000048.1 GCA_012841575.1 Candidatus Moraniibacteriota bacterium
GCTCTCTGGGTAGCATCTCGCTTAATTGACGGTTTTACTTTCACTCAAGCCACTTGGCAAACTTTTCTCTGGGTCGGCTTAGTCCTAGGGCTAGTAAATGGTCTGCTTGGACCGATCATTAAACTAGTCACTCTTCCTCTTCGTCTCTTGACTTTAGGACTATTTACTGTCATCATTAACCTTGGTTTGCTTTATTTAGTGGATGTCTTATTTGCATCCTTTCAAATTGAAAGTTTTTGGGCAGGATTATGGGGTCTAGTAATAATTAGTTTAGTTAATTACTTAATTTCCTCCCTCCTTAAAGATTAGTTCTAAATTCACTTTTAAGTTCACTCTCAGTTAATTCAGTTAATTATTTTCTTAAATCAATATATGATTAAGCTTCTTTCTTACTTACAATTGGCAATTTCTCTTTTTTTAGTTATTTCAGTTTTAATGCAAAATCGAGGAGCTGGCTTGTCTGCTGCTTTTGGCGGTAACTTAGGCGGATTTCACACTAAGCGAGGTTTGGAAAAGTTTTTATTTTTTGCTTCTTGGACACTAGGAGTTGCTTTTATTGCCAACGCCCTCTTAATCACCTTTCTTTCTACGCAAAACTGACAAAAACACTTTTTCTTTTTCTAATATCGATTAATTATTTTTTTCTATTTTGCATTAATTTAAGTTTTAATTTTATATTTTTTGAGATTGCTCTAAGCCTTAAACATCTTTATGTCGCAACAGCTTAAACTATCTTTTCCTTCTCCTTCTAAAATAAAAAGAATCAATTCCGTTCTTTCTCGCAAAGAAAAATTCTTCTTCTATCTAGCTATTATCGTCCTTTTAGCATCAATTGTTGCTTGGGCAGTCTATTTTTACCTGTCTTATACCAAATCAGTAGCTGATTTTGGCGGAGAATATATTGAGGGTGTCGTTGGGCGTCCGATCTTTATCAATCCGGTATTAGCCTCTTCTCAAACCGACTTAGCGCTCTCCCGCTTAATCTTTTCTTCATTGTTAACCTATGACGATAAAGGCTCTCTTACTACTGACCTTGCAAAAGACTACCAAATTGAAGATGATGGCAAGCGCTATCGAGTCAATTTAAAAGAAAATATTTTCTGGCATGATCAAAAATCAGAGTTAACCGCTGATGATATCGCTTTTACCGTTCGAATAATTCAAGACTCTACTTTCAATAAGAACCCTGCCCTCAAAAACGAATGGAAAGATGTTCAAGTTAATGTTGACGGAAAACACTCAATTACCTTTGACTTGCCTGAACCTTTTGCACCCTTCCCAAATCGTCTCACTTTTGGAATTCTACCTCGTCATATTTTCAAAGATGTTTCTCCTGAAAACTTCCTTACCACTCCTTTCAATCTCGAACCAGTAGGCTCTGGCCCTTTCATTTATTCTGACATGGAAAGAGATGCTGAAGGTAATCCAATTTCTTATCGTCTAATTGCCAATCCAAATTATTACAATAAAAGACCTTATCTAGAAAAAATCACTTTTAATTTTTATGATTCTGCAGATAGCCTCTATTCTGCCTACGATAAAAAGCAAATTAGTGGCTTTTTTACGGCCTCTGGTGCTAAAGCGGACAATTGGAATAATCGACGTGACACTAACGTTAAAATTGTCCGTCTTCCCCTTTATTTCTCTATCTTGTTTAACCAAGAAAAATCTCCAGTCTTAGCAAAAAAAGAAGTGCGAGAGGCTCTGGTTTTAGCGACAGATCGTGAGTCTTTAGTTAATGAAATTTTCAATGGCTATGCTTCGGTTGAATCATCGCCTATTTTAAAAAACTTTGGTGACTTCTCTGCTCAAAAATCCACTGAATTCGATCTAAAGGCAGCTGAAAAAAAACTAGAAGAAAATGGCTGGAAGAAAAATGCTGAAGGAGTTAGAGAAAAAGATGGGCAAAAACTGGAGTTTTCCTTTGCTACTCCTAATTTTGAAGATCTAACTAGAACTGCGGAAACTTTAGTTGCTCAATGGAAAGAACTCGGCGTAAATGTCACATTCACCACAGCAGAATTAGGTGATTTAAGAAAAAACTTCATTCAACCACGAGAGTATCAAGCAATTTTAATTAATCACGAATACGTTGGCAATGATCCTGATCCACTGCTTTTCTTCCACTCTAAATGGAAAAATGACCCAGGAAACAATGTTGCTCTCTATGACAATCGCACTGTTGATGATCTTTTAACCGCTGCTTCTAAAAAACAAAGTCTGGAAGAACGCAGAAAGGACTATGCTCAATTTGAAGAAATTATCCTCAATGATGTTCCTGGTGTTTTTCTCTATAGTCCCTTCTCAATTTACATCCAAAATCAAAGAGTAAAGGGCATGGACACTGAAGCTATTATTAACGCCTCTTTTCGCTTTACCAACGTCACTGATTGGTATTTAAAAACCACTCGAGTCAAAAAAGACTAACTTAAAAAACCACCCTCTTCTTTTTAGATATAATCACCTTACTAGAAAAAACATTTGACATAATTGTTTTATTGTGCTAGGATAAAGATAATCTTTTGTCTTCTTAAATAATCATAAAAAACTTTTTAACTTAAACGTTCTTATTTAAGCTATCTCTTAAATATTTGCCCTTGTGGTGAAATTGGTAGACACGCTGGCTTCAGGTGCCAGTGGTAGCAATACTGTACTGGTTCAAGTCCAGTCAAGGGCACTTCAGTGCAAAAAAATTAATTAACTTTTAATCAAGCTAAGGCACTGTCTATTTTGCTTTGATTAAATAAATAAAAATTAAAATAAGATTTGCTTTCAAGTCTTTTCTCACTTGAATATCTTTTTATTTTAATTTGCTAGCAATTAACTATTATTATGACAACTACTAGAAAAAACAAACCAACTACTACTAAAAAACCAATCGTTTTGGGGCGTAACCGTGGCCCAATTTCAAAGAACCTACGAGTTATCCCTTTGGGTGGTCTGGAAGAAATTGGACGCAACATGACTGCTTTTGAGTTAGGCAACGATATTATTATTGTCGATTGCGGCTTAATGTTTCCAGAAGAAGAAATGATGGGCATTGACTATATCATCCCCAACACAGAATATTTGGAAAAAAACAAGAAAAAAATCCGCGGAGTTATCATTACTCACGGACATTTTGATCATATCGGCGCCATCCCACACATTATTCCTCGGATTGGTAATCCACCTATCTATGCAACAGAACTAACCTGCGCCATGATTTTAAAAAGACAAGAAGACTATAAAGATCAAGCACCTCTAAGAACTAATGTCGTAAGAAAAATTGATCGCATTGTCTTAGGTGGTTTTAAAGTGGAATTTTTTCACGTTAATCATTCCATTCCGGATGCCGTTGGCTTGGTAATTCACACTCCAATGGGCACAATTGTTTACACGGGAGACTTTAAGTTTGATCACTCTCCTGTTAGTGATGTGCCAGCAGATATCTCCAAGATTGCACGTTTAGGTTCAGAGGGAGTTTTAGCTTTGATGAGTGAAAGCACCGACGCTGACACTCCTGGCTACAGCATTTCAGAATCAGTCATTCGAGACAACCTAGAACAAATTTTTCTTAACGCTAAGGGGCGTATTATTACCGCGACTTTTGCCTCTTTAGTAAGCCGTATTCAACAAATTGCTGATTTAGCCGATAAGTACGGACGCAAATTAGCAGTGGACGGCTACTCTATGAAAAATAATGTCGAAATCGCTAAAAAATTGGGCTATATCAACGCTCGCCAATCTACTTTTATTGATGTCCGAGAAGTTAACAACTATCCTGACAACAAAATAGCCATTCTGTGCACCGGAGCACAAGGTGAAGGAAATGCAGTTTTAATGAGGATTATTAATGACGATCATCGTAGTATTAAAATTCACAAAGGAGACACTGTAATTTTCTCCTCCTCAGTAATTCCCGGCAACGAACGTTCCGTTCAAGGAGTCAAGGACACCCTTTATCGAAAAGGAGCTGAGGTGATTCACTATAAAATGATGGATATTCATTCTGGAGGCCATGGTCATTCAGAAGATCTAAAAATGATGATTAATTTAATCCGACCTAAGTACCTAATCCCCATTCACGGCACCTACTACATGCGAAAAATTCACTCTGATTTGGGAAAAAGTGTCGGTTTAAAAGAAGAAAATATTCTCATTGGAGAAAACGGACGAGTAATTGAATTTGACTATCGAGGCAATGGAAAGTTAACCAGTGAAAAAATCCCCTCTTCTTATGTAATGGTTGATGGCTTGGGAGTAGGCGATGTTGGCAATGTAGTATTGCGAGATCGTCAACTGCTAGCCAAAGATGGTATGTTTACTATTGTGGCAATTATTGATCGCAAAACTAAAAAGGTATTAGGCGAACCACAAGTAACTTCTCGAGGTTTTATCTATGTGAAAGAAAATTTTGACTTAGTTAATGCCACTAAAAAACGACTTCGTAGTATTGTGGCAAAAAATATTGGTGACAAAAAGGTAACTCCCAATTGGGATCATATCAAAAACGCAATCCGAGACGATATTGGTCAGTTTCTCTTCCAAAAAACTCAACGCCGCCCAATGGTCTTACCAGTTATTATTGAAGTTTAAAAAAATCTTTCCTTTAACTTTACTGGCTTTATGAGTAAGCGCATGGAAAAAATTAACGATTTAATTCGTGATCACTTAGCAGAAATTATTAACCGTGAAGTTGATCTTTCTCCTGGCATTTTCATCTCGATAAGCAAGGTTGACACTTCTGCTGATCTTCGTTATGCTAAGGCGTTGGTTAGTGTTTTCCCTGAAAAAAATAGAGCAACTGGCTTGAAAGTTTTGAAGAAAAACCTCTACCAAATTCAAGGAGCACTTAACCAAAAACTACATTGCAAGCCTTTACCTAAAATCGTTTTTATCTCTGATGAAACAGAAAAACGAGCAGATGAATTAGAGCAAATTTTTAAAAAAATTAAGACTGAGAGAAAATAATTTGTCGATTCTAATTCCTACTTTCTAGCTAATTAAATGGAGCATCTGACGGAAAAATTTATTATCTTGGCTGATTTAATTAAAAAAATTAAACAGCCTCTTTTAGCGGTACATCCAGGACCGGATACAGACACCTTGGGAGCCGCTTTTGCTTTGGCTGCTTTCTTTAAAGATCAAGGAATAAAATCAACTATTTTTAGTCAGGATCAGGTAACTGGTGGTCCAGTTAAGCTTTTCCCTATTCAAAAATTAAACTCAGAATTTGACCTTAAAAATCATGATGCTCTTTTTATTATTGATCGTCATGATACTTTTTTCCAAACCGGACTTGACAAAGCATTTAATCAACTAGACCAAAAAATACCGCTTATTAATATTGATCATCACCTCAGAAGCTCTCTTGATGACGCTTTAAATGTTGTAAATACTAAAGCAGCGGCAACCTCTGAAATCATCTATCATTTTCTAAATCATGTAAATTATCCTTTATCCCAAACCACCGCACAATATTTGCTAAATGGTATTTACGCTGACACTGGCGGTTTTCGGCATACTAACACTAGCGCTGAAACTTTAGAAATATCAGGAGAATTGCTGCGCAAAGGAGCCTCAATTGGTAAAGTCAATCAAGCACTTTTCGCTGGTAAATCATTAGGCGCACTTAAACTTTGGGGAATTGCTCTTAATCGCGCTCAGGTTAATCCTAAAATCAAAATGGCAGTTTCTTTTATAACTAAAAAAGATCTAGCTGATTGTGGTGCTAGTCCAGGAGACATTTCTGGGTTATCTGAAATTCTTAATACTATTTCGGAAAGTAATTTCTCCTTGATTCTGTCAGAAAAATCAGAAGGAGAAATAAAAGCCTCTTTACGCAGTGAAGAGTTTAAAAAAGTAGATGTTTCTAAGATTGCTAAAGCTTTTCGCGGAGGTGGTCACAAGCTAGCTAGCGGTTTTGAAATTAAAGGAAAATTACGTCAAATGGGCAATCAGTGGGTTATTGAATAAAATAAACTCTAACTACTTTTTATTTTATTTTCAAAGCTAGCGAGACAAGCTATCTGCCTTATCAGCAAACAAATAAATCACTCAAACAGGTTGTTTGCTTTGAAAGTTTAAACAAAATAGAGAATAAAATTTTGACAACCAAAAACAAGAAACTTAATCAACTTCTTCCTCACCTACTTCTTCCTCCTCTATTTCATCTCCCACTAAAACTTGTCGCGGTTTAGAACCTTCTTGCGGACCAACTATTCCATTTTCTTCTAACATATCAATAATACGTGCCGCTCGAGAATAGCCAATAGAGAGCCTTCGTTGCAGCATTGAAGTAGAAGCTTTGCGCGCCTGAATTACCAACTCTTGTGCTTGATGATAAAGCTCATCATCTGCCTCTCCACCGGTACTTTCTCCGGAAAAAATCCCTCCGCTAGCTTCTAATTGCTCTTCAAGAGAGCTGCTTAAGTCTTCATCTTCCTCAAAGTCCATTCGCCGAGATTGTTTTTTTAGAGCATTTACTAGACGCTTTACTTCTTTTTCAGAAATATAAATTCCCTGCAAACGACGCGGAAGAGCTGATTCTGCACTGAGATAAAGCATATCACCATTACCCAAAAGTTTTTCTGCACCACTCATGTCTAAAATTGTTCTTGAATCGATTTGAGTTGCTACTTGCAAGGCAATTCTAGTGATAATATTTGCTTTAATAAGACCAGTAATTACTTCAACACTCGGTCGCTGAGTAGAGAGAATTAAATGAATTCCTACCGCCCGTGCCATTTGTGCTAATCGAACAATCAAGCCTTCTACTTCTTTTCCATGTGACGCCATTAAATCAGCTAACTCATCAATCACGATCAGGATATAGGGCATTCCCTCTGGGTCATCACTGCCTAGGCTACCCGGGTCTTCCTCCAATTTTTGATTATAAGACTGAATATCTCTCACTCCTGCCTCTTGTAAAACTTTATAGCGACGTTCCATTTCTCCCACCGCCCATTTTAAAGTTCGCACTACCTTAGTCATATCAACAATTACTGGAGTTAATAAATGTGGCACTCCATTATAAAGAGAAAGCTCTACTCGCTTCGGATCAACTAGAATCATTCTCAATTCTTCTGGTGAATTAGCATAAAGCAAAGTTGATAAAATAGAATTAATACAAACGCTTTTTCCAGTATTAGTCGCTCCAGCCACCAACAAATGAGGCATTCTTTGAATATTGGCTAAAACTGGCTCTCCATTAACATTTTTTCCCAAAACAACAGCCAAGTTAGAGGCTCGATTTTGATAAACATTGCTCTCCAAAACTTCGCGCATGCACACCATAGTTTTTTCTTGATTAGGGACTTCCACTCCAACTAAAGATTTACCTGGAATTGGTGCTTCAATACGGATTGAAGGCGCGGCCAAAGCCAATGCTAAGTCATTTTGCAAAGACAAAATTCGACTGAGCTTTACGCCCACCGCTGGTCGAAAGGTGTATTGAGTTACTGTCGGTCCAATGTAATACTCACTGGGCTCCACCTTAATTCCAAAATTAGCCAAGGTCTCCGTAATAATCTCAATATTTTCTTTAACGTTACTAGTTGCTCTTTGAGAAGAAGCTTTATCAAAAATATCAATAGGTGGTTGCTGCCAATAGGAACCTGAGTAAATGTTTTTTTTAGAACTTTTTCTGCTTTTTGAATTAGTATTTTTTACAGTGGCGCCATCTTCCAGGTCGTCATCTTCAACCTCATCATCTAACTTCATTGCAGACGGTCCATCAACAAAGCGAATAGAGTCTACTTTAATATTTTCTTCAATTTCCTCCTGCTTCGACTCTGCCTTAGTCTTTTTTTTCTCAACCTTTTCTTCGCCTTCACTTTCTTTCTCTAGTCGCTCTACCTTTCTTTTTTCTCTCAATTCAGCTAATTTATCTAGCCGTAATTTTTCTCGAAACAGCTCCCAAAATTGCCAAAGAGGCGCATTAAAAATTAAAATAAAACCAATTGCTGTGAATCCCAATAAAATAATTACCCCCAAAATCTTTCCTAATAATTTAAAAAGCGATAAAGCAACCGCTAATCCTAAATATCCACCACCACTTCCTTCTTTGGCAATCTCCTTCATTTGTTCAGGATCATTGAAAATGTGGAAAAGACCTAAAACTGATAAGAAAAAAATTGCACCACCAATAGAAGCCCAAAGATAACGCGCTGGCTCCATCTTACGAAAATACATTATGCCAACGGCAATCATCACTAAGGGTAGAAAATAGCGTCCCCAACCAGCCATTAAGGCTAGTTGACGATCAATAAATTCCCCCACTGTACCAGCTTGATTAAAAAGACTAAATAAAAAAATTAGCGCTATCATTAAAAGCACTATCGCGATAATACTTTTTTTAATATCACGATTAATTCCAATCTCTTCCTCTTTTTCTTTTGACATTATAGTAAGAAATTAACTTTTGAATAAGTCTCAACAACTTTCATTTTAACACAAAAAAAACAGCACAACAAATCTTCTTGTGTGCTGATCACTGTAAGTATCTCCTAATTTTTTTTCTTAACTCCTTTCTGCCAACGCTTTATCATTGAATCTTTACGATATTTTTCAGAAAATTCCACTGGAATATTTTTTTGTTTTTTATCTTCAATCTTTTGTTGATCAGAACTAGTTTCACTCTCCTCCAAATCACTTTCCTCGTCTTTACCTTGTTCAAAAACTTTATAATCAATAAACCTCTCTTTTTGCCCGTTAGTGCTCAAAATCTCTAAAATCATTTGTCGCCAAATTGGCGCTGCCACAAAAACCCCATCCGCACCAAAACGCATTGGTCGATTATCATTATTCCCCGCCCACACCCCAACAGCAATTTCTGGTGTATAGCCAATTGTCCAAGCATCACGAAAATCTTGATTAGTTCCAGTTTTAACTGCCACTTGATAATTTTCAATATAAACATTGCTTCGCGGTCCAAAAACAGGAGTCCGTGCTTCATTGTCAGATAAAATTGAATTAATTTTTCTTGCAACTTCAGCATCAAGCACTGGGGAAATTAAAGTCTCTGAAGTGTATAGCTCTTCTCCCTCCTGATCGGTTATATTCAAAATTGACTTAAGCGGAGCCTTATTCCCATCGTTAGCAAAAATCGCATAAGCGCTTGTTAATTCTAACAAATTCACCTCCCCACCCCCCAAAGCTAAAGATAATCCATAGATATTTTTTCTAGTAAGCGTTGAAATCCCCATTTTTTCTGCTAGTTCAATAGAATCCTTAATTCCTGCTAAATAGAGTGTTTTAACTGCTGGAATGTTTAATGACATTGCTAAGGCTTGTCGCATGGAAACCAGACCACGAAAGCCACCATCATAATTTTTCGGCTTGTAATCTCTTCCAGAGCCATCTGGACCAAAACTTGTTGGGGCATCATAAAACAAAGTCTCTGGCTGTAATCCTTTTTCAAATGCCTTAGCATAAACAATTGGCTTAAAGGCAGAGCCAGGCTGTCGTAAACGTAACGCAACATTTACCTCTCCTTCTATCTCCTGAGAAAAATAGTCCCTAGATCCAACCATTGCTAGAATTTGTCCGTTTTTAGGATTAACTACTACCATAGAAGCATTTTCTGCTTTATATTGCGCCTCATTGTTTCGAACTCCTTCGGCAACAATCTCCTCTGCCTGTTTTTGTAAATCATAATCTAAACTAGTGTAGATTTTTAAACCCCCTTGTCTCACAAAATCCTCACCATAAATTTCCTTTAATTGATCAAAAACATAAAAAACAAAGTGTGGTGCTTGAATCGGTGCTTTTAGGGCAAAAACTTCAACTGGCTTAACTTGCGCAGCCGCTACCTCTCCCTCCCCAGCTAAACCCAAGAGCAACATTCGATCTAAAATATAATTACGCCTTTCCACTAATTTAGTTTTATTAGGACCATAGGGAGAATAATAGGTGGTCGCTTTTGGTAAGGCTGCTAGCGTAGCTGCTTCATTTAAAGTTAATTCTCGGGCTGATTTGTGAAAATAATTTTGTGCTGCTGCTTCCACTCCATAAATATCTGCTCCGTAAGGAATTTGATTAAGGTACAAATCCAGAATTTCATCTTTGGTTAAATTCTTTTCAATCTTAATCGAAATTGCCAACTCCTTTAACTTTCGCAAAAGAGTTTGCTCTTGAGTCAAAAAAATATTACGTGCTAATTGCTGTGTAATCGTTGAAGCTCCTTGTTCATATTCTTGACTGAGAAAATTTTGCCAAGCAGCTCGTCCAATTGCCTTTAAGTCAAAACCTTCATGTTGATAAAAATTACTGTCTTCGGCTGCTAAAGTAGCGTTTCTTATTAAGTCAGGAATTTCTTCATGTGATAAGATTTTCCTATCTTCTAAGCCATGCAACTCATAAAGCTTATGCTCACCTGTGCGATCATAAATCACCGAGGTTTGAGCTTGTTTATGTGCTAGTAAAGCCTCGACTCCTGGTGCTTCCATGTAAATACGCTCCCAACTTCCCATCAACCAAGCTAAAATAAAAAGTGATAAACTAAAAACAACAAAAAGGGACCATTTAAAGAAAGTCTTTATTTTGCTGGTTTGTTTATTTTTTCTTCGTCGCATAAAGAGTGCTAAATTGCTTATTTTTTCTTAGTAAATTAAGTCAATTTAACACTTGGGGGAGCAAAAGTCAACAAAAAAATAATGTAAGTAACATTTTTTAAATAATCACTTCAAACTAACGCTCGATATTGCTACCAAGGAAAACTCTCTCAAACTCTTTCATTGTTTCTGCAATTACCCCGTCGTAGTTATTTATATTTTTCCTGAAAAACTCATCCATCTCATCTTCTGTTGGCTCACCAGATAATAGTTCATCTAAATCAGCCTGCTTTTCTTCAGGGATCGCCTTGAAAACATTAAGCAATAGCAAATCATTAAACCGTGAAAAAAGATCCACTAGCATATTAGCCATAATTTCTGGAGGCAAATCATCCATGCCCTTTTTTATTAACAATGTCTCCAGATAAGCCTTAATTTGCTCATCTGCTTGTTCCAAATTCAACTTTTGTTTCATCAATCTTTAGCCTTTAATTATTAACACCACCAAGATAATTATTAACAGCTAGCCTCAAACTATAAATAATTTGTTCATTTGAAATTTTTAAGCTAGGGTATTTTTTAGCCAATTCTTTTTTATAAGCCTCGACTTCCTCATTAATCTTCTTGTACTCATCACTCTCCTTATCGGTAAGATTCTCAAATCTATTCAATCTTCTCATCATCATTACTAAGTACCTATTCGCATTGATATTTCTTGTCTGAAGTGCAGGAATTATATTTCTTAAATTATCTAGCCCAATAAATTTTTCTTTATGTTCTTTCCAAAAACTATCTTTTTCTTCTTCTTTTATTCCTTGCTCAATTTCACCTTCTTGCTTCTTGTTTTTTTTGTTATTAAGAGATAGATAATTAATAATTGCAAATCTTAAACTATGAAACATTTGCCCGTTAGAAACTTTTTCATCGGGATACAGCCCCACAAATCTATCCTTGCAATCAATTATCTCCTGTTCTATTTTCTCCATTTCTTTATCATTCCCACCCACATTCCTTTCAAGCTTGCTTAGCCTGGAAAACATATCTTTTAGGGTTTTTTCAACATCAATACTTGAATCAAGAAGAGCAGGAATTAGTTTGCTCAAGTTCTCTAAACCAGATATTCTGCCCTTATTCTTATCCCAAAAATCAAGTGCTCCACTACTATTTAAATCATATTCTTTCCTTTTATTTTTTGCAATTTCCTTACTTGAAACAACCTCTCTAGTTCTGTCTAAGGCAATTTTATCATTTTTATCCCCAGGCTCGCTCTCACTTTTAGGGGCAACTTTTTCTAAGTCACCACTAAAAATTGCTTCCTTATTTTGGCTTCTTAGCTCTTCCA
>DUUL01000120.1 GCA_012841575.1 Candidatus Moraniibacteriota bacterium
ATGTTGAACGATTTTATCAAGCCGGAGGGAGCTCTCTATATCGGTCCGGCGGCGGGGAAAGTGGTGCCGGCAGTCCGTTCCAGGTTGGATCTGTTCAGGGAAAGCGGTGATCCGGTGATCTTTATCTGCGATCGCCACCGCACGGGCGATCTGGAATTCGAGATCTTTCCGCCGCACTGTCTGGAGGGTGATCCCGGTGGAGAAGTGATCGACGAGCTCTCCCCGCTGCCTGAAGAAAGGATCGTCTACAAAAGGCGTTACAGCGCCTTTTTTGGGACCGAACTCGATCTAACCCTGCGTGAATTCGGGGTCTCAGATCTCGAGCTAACCGGGGTGGTGACCAATATCTGTGTTCTCTATACCGCTGCTGATGCGCGGATGCGGAATTACAGGGTTGCCGTAAACGCTGCAGCGGTTGCCGGGATTGATGAACAGAGTCACCGTTTTGCCCTGCAGGAGATGGATAAAACGCTGGGAGTGACCGTTCTTTAGCAGCAACAGAGAAAAGGGGGTGTGCAGATGGATTTGATCACGCTTGCTGCCATAGAAGAAGCCTTGTCCGAATCTTCCCCAAGGTTCCATTCGGCATCTCACGAGGAGATCGAAGCGGGTTGGACCAGTGATATCTATTTCATCCGGGCCCGGGAGCTGCTGACCTCGATGGGGTTGGCCCGGACGGAGGTTACTGCGGAGATCTTTGCCTCCCGCAAGGGTCTCTTTGCCGGTTCCGAGGAGGCGCTTCATCTGCTACGCAACTCCGGTGTGGAGGTCTGGAGCATCCCTGAAGGGGAACCGATGCAGGCCAGGGAAGTGGTTATGCGGCTGCGCGGGCTTTATGGCAATTTCGGAATCTACGAGACTCCACTCCTGGGGATCCTGGCCAGCGCCAGCGGTTGGGCCACGGCCGCAAGGGAATGCAAGGAGGCTGCCGGCATCCGGACCCTGCTCTGTTTCGGCGCCCGCCATCTTCACCCGGCGGTCGCCCCGGTAATGGAGCGGGCGGCGGTTATCGGTGGGGCCGACGGCTTCAGCTGTGTGCTGGGAGCCCGTCTGCTTCAAAAAAGGCCATCCGGCACGGTCCCCCATGCGGCTTTTTTGATCGCCGGAGATACGGTAAAATTGGCCCGGGCTTACGATGATTTTGTCCCCCCGGGCGAACCGCGGATCATCCTTGTCGATACGTTCAAGGATGAGGCCGAGGAGGCGCTCCGGGTGGCCCGGGCCCTGGAAAGCGGGCTTACCGCGATCCGGCTAGACACTCCCTCCGAAAGAGGCGGGGTTACCCCGGGATTGGTCCGCGAGGTGCGGGCCCGCCTCGATCAGGCCGGCTTTTCCAGGGTGAAGATCGTCGTCTCCGGCGGGCTCGATCCGGAGCGGATTGCCCGGTTGGCCGGGGTGGAGGCGGATGCGTTCGGGGTAGGCAGCTATATCTCCCGGGCTCCGGGAATCGATATGACCATGGATCTGAAAGAGATCTGCGGGACAGCGGTGGCCAAAAGGGGCCGTATTCCCGGAATAACAGAAAATTCTCGCCTTATCAAGATGGTTTAGAGGGACGGCAGATGCACGCAGCCATGATCATCAGGGCGCCGGCGAAGATCAATCTCGGACTGACAGTCCACCGGCGTCGAACGGACGGTTTTCATGAACTTTCCACGGTAATGCAGCAGCTGTCATTGAGCGACACGATCTTGCTGGAGCCCCGCCGCGAACAGGGTTACAGTTTTTTCTGCTCCGATCCGTCACTTTCCGGGAACGATAATCTGGTTTGCCGGGCTGCAGATCTGCTTTCGGAAAAGGCGGGGCCTTTTTCGCCGGGAGTCAAGATCAGTCTTTATAAAAGTATCCCTGTTGCGGCGGGGCTTGGCGGAGGCAGCAGCGATGCCGCCGCCGTTCTGAAAGGGCTCAATGATTTCTGGGGGCTCGGCCTGGGCAAGACGGTGCTGATGGATCTGGGGTCGCAGATCGGTTCCGATATCCCGTACTGCCTTCAGGGG
>DUUL01000113.1 GCA_012841575.1 Candidatus Moraniibacteriota bacterium
AGCCGGACCCGCCGGTGAGCGAGATGTCGGAGCCGCCAGCACCATGGATGTACGGCGGCCCGGTTCTATTTGCGGCCCGCCGCTTCAGCATTATGTCCGGTTCGCCGTCGCCGCATGTCGTTGATCCTTCAGCCACAGGCTTGCTGCCGGGTCAGGTAAAAATGACCAAGGCGGCTGTGCCCGTCGCCGGAAAAGTAAATGAATGGGAAGTCACGCTGCGTGTGGAAGGACGACCGCTGCAGGTTACTTCGGACATTGTTCTTGTCATCGACATTTCAGGCAGCATGTCGTCTGCTGTGAGTGGTAAATCGAGGTTAGCCTGGGCTAAAGATGCCGCCAACAATTTCGTCAATACGGTTCTTACTGCCGATCCGGTCAACACTAGAATCGCCGTTGTGGCTTATTCGAACAATGTGACGACAGTTAGAGACCTGACAAATGACAAGTCACAGCTGAACGCCGGTATCAACGGTTTGACTACCGAAAACCTCACACATACTCAAATCGGCATTCGCCAAGCACGTTTGCTGCTGGGATCATCGTCGGCTGCAAAAAAATCAATCGTGCTTCTGTCTGATGGTCTGCCGAACCTCAATGCAGCGATTTATTCACCAACACAAGCGGATTTCTACACCGGCAGTCAGGTGACGGACCGAGTTTCACGCAAAGACCTGGCAGAAAGCCGATTCAATTACGGTTCGACCGTTAGTTCTAGTACTTCAGTTTACATCAGCGGTACCCAGTACCGCTACAGTTCTCCGAACAGCACGATCGCCGAAGGCGCAATTGCCCGTGCGTACGGCTACAATTTATATGCAATCGGCATGTATGCCGGTACTGCCGGTCAGGCGACGCTGAATGAGACAGCACCGGGCAAAGCGTATGCATCGGATGCAGCCGGTCTTGATTCTGTGTTCCAATCCATTGCAGGCCAGCTGGGTTCACCAGTATCCTCGGCATCCGTAACGGACCCGATGGATTCCGGATTCATTATTGCGGATACGGGTACCATAACGAACACAAGCGGAACGGCTGATTACGATGACGTCACCGACACCCTGACGTGGACGTTTCCGTTCCTCTCTCAGGTACTTTCAGGCGATACACGTTTCGAAACTCTGACGTACCGTATTGTCATCACTGATGACACACCGGTTGTTTCAGGCATCGATACTTTGCCGACGAATGATGTTGCAGCCATGAGTTTCACGGATGTGGACGGGAACAGTGCCTTGAATAACTTCCCGATCCCGCAGGTTGACCCGGTCTTTGTCACGCTCGACAAGATACTTCTTGATGTCAACGGCGACCCGGTCGATTCAACAGAACCATTCACAGTCGATATCGGCGGCACGGATCATGCCGTGACACCAAACGACCCGATCAAGGTTATCAAGAAAGTCTGGACAGTCGGCGAACACGACGTGAGCGAAGATCCAAGTGACCCGCCGTACATTACAAGCATGACGGTCAACGGATTGCCGGCAGGCGGAAGTCCGACGGTCAAGATCAATATGAGCCAGGGCGGTCCGGACCAGGATGTCGTGG
>DUUL01000073.1 GCA_012841575.1 Candidatus Moraniibacteriota bacterium
ATTACACGCAAGAAGTGGACGACCCCCGCGGCAATATTCCCTGGCACGTCAAGGCGGCCATCCTGCAGACGGTAGGCACTTACTATGAAAACAGGGAAAGCGTGGCTGGCCGCGGGCACGTGCCGACGATGATCCCCGGCATCGCCGAATCCCTGCTCTGGAAAACGCGATTCTTCTTCAATGAGGAGGTAAACCTCTAATGGGCGCGGGCGATCACCGGGTAAGAATTGAATTTGAACGAGATATCGGGACTGTTGATGCTGCCGGTCAGCCGATCCCCGATTGGCAGCCCTTCGATCCGCCGCTTAAAAGGTGGGGTAAACCAGTCCAGAACCGGGCCTATCTTACCCAGACCTGGGAGCTCTGGCTCGATGTCTGGCTACCGATCATCACCATTCCCCGTCCGCCGCTTTTGTCGGTGGAATCTGTTTGTTGGTATGACGCTGAGCACCAAGAGCACACCCTCGATCCGGCAGAATACTTTGCTGATGTCAACAGCGAGCCCGGCAGGATTTTTCCGGCAGCGCCTTGGCCCGCTAGCATCAGATCCGCCAGCGGTATCTGTATCACCTTCAAGGCCGGCCGCGAGGACGAGAGGAAAATTCCTGGCCGGGTGCGGCAGGCAATTCTTCTTCTGGTGGCTGAGTGGTATCTCAACCGTGAGGCATCGAGCTTGACCGGAAGATCTGGTGCCGAGAGATTAAGTCGCGAGATCCCTTTTGGTGTGACCCGGCTCCTTGACTATGACAGGATGGTGCCGGTATGACAATCAGGGCAGGCGAACTCCGTCACCGCGTCGAGATAGGTCGTTACCTGGATATAAGAGACGAGCACGGCGACCCGAAGCCAGGACGCAAAAGGTGGCAACCGGTTGCCTTCGTTTGGGCTGCGGTTGAGGGGCTACATGGTTCCTATTACTTTCAAGCCCAGCAAACCGTAAGTCAGGCCGATCACAAGATAACGATTCGCTATCGCCGAGGCGTTCGGGCCGGCATGATTGTGCGCCATGACGGTAGGGAGTTTACGATTCAGTCTGCGCTGGACGAGGAGGGCAGGCGGCGGTTACTTGCGCTCACCTGTCGCGAGGTGGAGGCGTCGGGATCGTGAGGGTAGTAATGACTGTCGAGGGTGGCGACAAGCTGGCCCGAAAGCTCCAAATGATCGCCGAGGAGACGGCGCGTAAGCATATGCGTGAATGTGCGCTTGAAGGCGCCGAGGTGCTTCGGAAAGAAGTCGAGGTTCTTGCTCCCCGCAAAACAGGCACCCTGGCAAAAAATATTTACAAGGAAATTAAGACGCAAACAAAGAGCAGGGTGGAGGTCTATGTTGGCCCTGGAGGCAAGGGCTGGTATGGGGCTCTGGTTGAGGATGGTCACGCTGTCACGAAGAGTGTAAAAAAAGGCAGCAGGGTAGGTGCCCGGGTGGTTGGCCACGCTGCTCCCCATCCCTTCATCCGGCCAGCATTTGATGCCAAGACAAACGAGGCCGAAAAAGCCTTTGAGGATGAGCTGCGCAAGCGGCTGAAGATCTATGAGGAGTGATGCCTATGGCGATGCTGATTGAGCCCCGCATAGCTCTCTATGACCATCTCAAGTCTAACAGCAACGTGACGGCAACGCTTGCCAGGTGTATACATGGGCTCTGTTTATACCAGGGCCGCGTTTCGTCAGGGGCCAAAAACCCGTTAGCGCTAATCCAACCGCCAATCAGCCGGGTGCCAACCCGTATCCTGTCCGGCGTAGCCTACAGGCGGCAGCGTCTTCAAGTTACGGTTGTTGCCGACACACAACCTGAAGCGGAGACCGTGGCCCGGGCAATTATGGCGGCTGTTGAAGGCTTCAGCGGCATGATGGCTGGTCTTGATGTGATGCTGGCAACGGTGGACAATGACCGCCAGGTTTTTTTTGACGAAGTTGACGAGGTTTATCACCACATTGACGTGATGATACTTTACCGGGATGGCGCGGCAGAAGCGGTGGAGACGGAATCAGAACCAGAACCGGATAACGGTGGAGGTGAAATACCGAATGAATGATAATAACGAAACGGTAGGCCTTGGTGTCACCTTTTTGCGCGAAGACGACACAATAGATGATGAGTTTAACGAGATCGCTCAAGTGGCAGCGATATCTCCTCCTGAGCTTGAACGTAATATTGTTGAAGTCGACGATTTGAACCCCGAAGACCAAATTAAGAAAAAGCTGCCCGGCCTGGTAGATGCGGGCGAGCTGGTTGTAACGCTAAACTTCGATGTTGACGGTGAAGCCGGGCACGACGATCTGGAGGATGACTTCAACGATAAGGCCGAGAAAAATTATCGTGTCCAGTTCCCCATTGATGAGGATGAGGAAGAGGGCGGCTATTTTCCTATCACCGGCATTGTAACAGGTTTTGCCCCACAAGAAATTGAAGCCGAGGGCGTTTTCCAGGTGCAGGTAACTATAACCGTGACCAAAAAGTCTGAATTTGTTCCAGTGTCCGAATTGGAAGAGGTGCAAACAAGTAACGAAGGAGATGGTATGCATGTCTGAGACATTAGGCATAAAAACTACATTTAAGTGGGGCAGCGATACTATTGCCCAGCTGGCGAGCATCAACCCTCCGGGTCCGGAACGCAATGTGATTGAGGTTGATGATCTGAATCCGACCGATGAGGTAAAGAAAAAGCTCGCTGGATTGATTGACGCGGGCGAGTGCACCCTAACGCTCAATTTTGATAAGAGCGCGACGGGGCACGCTGCCCTGCAAACCGATTTCTGGAGCGCCACTACCAAGCAGAGCACAATTACCCTTCCCGACAATAAAGGCACCTGCAGCTTTAGCGGTTTTTTGACGAGCTTTGCCCCGCAAGAAATTGAAGCCG
>DUUL01000072.1 GCA_012841575.1 Candidatus Moraniibacteriota bacterium
AAAACCGTATAAGCGCCCATAAGCTCGGCAAGGGTGAATACGCAAACGGTATTCAGTTTATTCCCGAAAGTGATGTGTATTATGAATACGCTTACACTTTAACGAAAGAAGCCGGCGGCGGAACATATAAGTCCGATACAATTATGTATGATGAAAAGGCTGCTTTTGTTCCCACAGAACGTATTGACTATATGACAATTACGGCTTGGATAAACGGTGATAAAAATAATACTGTTTTCACTCACCCGATAGATTTTGTGCATTTGGGTATTCCTGTAACCGATTTACCTGAACAGGCAGAATATGAAAAGAATACTGCGTATCATATTGTAAATGAGTATAAGGATAACCCGACTATTATTGTTTACTATACAACAAACAATTCAGACCCGACAATCGACAGCGCTGACAGAAAGAGCTTTACTATGTCGGAACTTGGACCGGAGGAAAAATTAACACATACGACAACTGTAAAAGCTGTATATTTTAGTGCTTGCGGAAAAACATCTGGCGAAGAAAAATGTACGGCTTGCAGTATGGCTGACTACAAAAACTGCCCTGATTACGTTTATGGTGAGATTGGCGAATACAAATATCCCGTTCCCACAAAAACAACCGTAACCGTTGGCGGTGGCGGTGGCGGCGGTGGCGGCACCATCGACAAAACAAGAAAATACACAAAGGATATTTTCGGCAATGAACACCCCACACATATTGGCTATATTAACGGTTACCCCGACGGCAGCGTAAAACCGGAGGGCGATATAACCCGTGAGGAAATTACATCTATTCTTTATCGTATTACAAATCATCAATACGAAAAACCTTTTGTAGCAACAGGCGATGCTTTCCCAGATGTTGAGGTTAGCCGTTGGTCTGCACACGATATTGAATATATGGCAGACAAGGAAATTGTTTACGGTTATCCCGACGGTGAGTTTAAGCCTTCAAGAAATCTGTCAAGAGCTGAATTTGCAGCACTCATATTCAGATTTACAGGCATTGAAAAATCCAATATTGAAAATCCGTTCACGGATTTAGACGAAACGCATTGGGCGTATGATGAAATATTGGCACTTACAAACAGCGGTCTTATTGAGGGTTATCCCGATAAGACATACAAACCGGAAAATAATATCACACGTGCAGAGGTTATGACAGTCATAAATAAACTGCTCGGCAGAAAGCCTCTGGAGAGCTATGTAAAATCACTTGAATTTAACCCCTACAACGACCTTTACGAAGATAAGTGGTATTATGTAACGGTATTGGAAGCAACTATTACCCACAATTATTGGCTTGACAACAAAGGTTATGAATATAAGTTGGAAGATTGGAAGTAATTGTAGCACGCGTTTGGGGGCTGTAACAAAGCTTGATTTTAAAGCAGCCCTATAGAGCAAAAAAACCTCATTTTCATTGATTTGAAAGTGAGATTTTTTGTTTTGGGCAAAAATGTTGAAAATTTTGTGTCGAGCCTGTGAAGAAAAGTCTGTAAAAAAAGAGCCTTCTGTGATAAAATAAAAATCATAGGAGGCTGTTTTATATGGCAAGAAGAAGGAAAATGAGTGAGGGCAAGAAAAACATCATAGCCGG
>DUUL01000062.1 GCA_012841575.1 Candidatus Moraniibacteriota bacterium
AAATAGAGCACTTGAACGGGGAGCCGGTAGCCTTCTGGCCGCTTCCACCGTGGAAGGTGAGGCCGAAGCGAACGAAGCGCGGCCACAAATGGTATGAGGTAACAAACGACACCGGGCAGGCCACCCCCTTGCCGGCATGGAAGGTTCTCCATTTCCCGAACGTCACCCTGAACGGCATGACCGGCATGAGCTGCATCCAGGCCGGAGCCGAAGCCATCGGCCTTAGCTTGGCCGCTGAGGAATTCGGGGCCCGCTTCTTTGGTGAAGGTGCGAACGTCGGCGGCATTGTGGAATATCCCGGCAAGCTGAAAGAGGATGCCCTAAAGAGCTTTAAGGAATCGGTCAAAACCGGCTATAGCGGGCTGGGTAAGGCCCATCGGCTGATGCTCCTTGAGGAAGGCTTGAAATATCACCGGGTGGGCATCCCACCGAATGAAGCGCAGTTCTTAGAGACCCGCCGGTTCCAGGTGGCCGAGATTGGCCGCCTTTTTGGTATATCGCAGCTGCACAAAATCGGCGACCTTGAGCGGGCTACCTTCTCAAACATTGAAGAGCAGAACATTGATTTTGTGGTAGATACCATCCGTCCCCTGATCGTGAACATGGAACAGGAGATAAACTACAAGCTCTATGCGAAAAAACCCTTTTTCGCCGAGTTCGTCATTGACGGCCTGCTACGGGGCAACATCACCAACCGCTATCAGTCTTATGCTACCGCCCGGCAATGGGGCTGGATGAATGCTGACGATATCCGAGAGCTGGAGAACATGAACCCCCTACCGGACGGGCAGGGGCAAATCTATCTGGTGCCGATGAACATGATCCCGGCGGATCAGGCTGCCTTGCCGATACTGAAAGAACCGACAGCCAAACAAGACGATGACCGGATAGGCAAAAAGAGCCCCGAGAAAAGGCACGACAACCGCATGGCCCTGCTCCGGGCCAGAACCGCAAAAAGCCACGAGAAAATATTTTTAGACGCCGCCCAAAAGGTTATGACCAGGGAAAAAACGCATGTGTTAAAGGCGCTGGACAAGCACCTGGGGGAGCGGAGCATCTCAAGTTTTAACGACTGGCTTGAGGACTTTTACCGGGAATTCAAACCCTTCGTGGCGCAGACCATGAAGCCAGCCATCATCGCCCTGGCTGAAGCAATCCGAGCTATTGCCGCCCAGGAAATAGGCATAGAAGAAAAAGAAGCCGAGGTCCAAAGGGCGATTGATGAATACATCGAGAACCAGGCGGATCGGCACGTCATCCGCTCGAAGGCCACCATCCGGCAGTTGATCGCAAGGGCCGAAGAAGAAAACCTTGATACCGAAGAGTTAATCACCGAGCGCATGGAAACCTGGGAAAAGGAGCGGCCCAAACAGATTGCCAGCGACAGTTCAGTTGCCGTGGCCAGCAGAATCGCCAAGGCCGTGTTTATAGCCGGAGGGATTCAATATCTGCGCTGGGTGGCGATCGGCTCTAACACATGCCCCTACTGCCAAGAACTGGACGGCCGGACCGTAGGGATAACCCAACCGTTTGTGGCTAAAGATGGCGCCCTTGAGAGCGAGGATGGCACCATGAACATTTACAAACCGACCCTGGAGCCCCCGTTACACAAGGGCTGCGTCTGCACAATATCACCTGCTTAGGAGTGATGAAATGAAGGATTTGGAAAAAAGATTTATCCCCGTAGAAGATTCGGAGATCCGGGTTGAAGGCGATGATAAAGAGCGCAAGATAACCGGCTATGCCGCCGTGTTTAACCGCAAAAGTGAAAACCTGGGCGGCTTTGTGGAAATCATCCGGCCCGGGGCGTTCAAGGAAGCGATAAAGGATGCCGATGTCCGGGCGCTATTCAACCACGATAGTAACTATGTTATCGGCCGCACTACCAGCAAAACCCTGACCCTGGAAGAAAACCAGAAGGGCCTAAAATTTGAAGCCGTCCCGCCTGATGCTCAATGGGCGCGGGATCTGCTCAAAAGCATAGAGCGCGGCGATGTCA
>DUUL01000101.1 GCA_012841575.1 Candidatus Moraniibacteriota bacterium
AAAAAAGAAATCGTCGATTCACACGATCTGCCAATGATATTGATTCCTCACATTATTACCATGAATTTGACGAAAAAAATAGCTTGCCGGAAACCTTGAATAAAATAGAATCTCGAATCATTAAGATAACCCTGGCCAAATCCCGAAACATTCGTGAAGCTGCCCGCCCTTTGGGAATAAGCCTTACAACCTTGCTGCGCAGGATGAACAAAATGAATGGAGATAGACCATGAAACAGAACTGCCCAAAAGCAACCGATAGAACCGTTCAATATTTTTATTGTGCAGAAGGCAGCCGGCAGGGTGAATGGGTAGAATCAGGACCCGGTCAGCGCTGCCGGGCACCTTGCTCTGGAAAGTACAAAAACGGGAACCGGATCTTCCCGCAGGCCCCGGTCTGGCACTACCGATTGGTGCGGGCAGTGGGATCAAGCCCACGTAGCTGGCCTTCAGTCAAGATTAATTCTTGGGCTAGACGACACTTGACTGATTTTTGACAGGTCTCTGCAGCCGGATCAGGGGCTGATCTGGGCAAAGGGGGGCTCGGAGACCGCGTCAGCCTTCAAAGCATCGAAGTAGCGCTTCAGCTCTTCCCTGGACATGGCATCGATCCGGTTGATCATCTCCGGGAACAAGGGCGGGTAGAGTTCGTAGAGGTATTCGTACATCCGGTCGACCATGAACTCCACATCGGGCAGCTCTCCCCAGACTTTCTGGAGATACTCCGTGGCCATGAACAGGGCCTGGCAGTATTCCTGCATCAGCGAGAGCAGCTGCTTCATCCTGGTGATCGCAGTCATATTTTGACTGCTGTTGACCTGGTAGAGCTCGGCCGCTTTCTGCACGGCGACCTCCTTCCAGCGGACCGCCTCTTCAAAGAAACGGTAAACCTCCGAAAACTCGCCGCCATGTTCAGCCATATATTTTTCCAGGCCAAAACGAAGGTAACTGATCCGGTTATCCACAAATACCTTGAGCGTCTCGACCAGGCCGACAATATCCCTCGAATCAAGCGGCTTCAGCTCGCGGCAAAGGATGAACAGATCGGGACAGCGGTCAATCTTTTTCAACAGGGCCCCGCAGAGCAGATAGCCATCCAGGCAGGGGCGCTTCTGGCGGCCCTCGGTGGGGCGCCAGCCCCAGTTGCAGGCCCGCTTCATCAGACGGCGGTAGAGCACGATCTGGGTATCAAGATCTTCCCGGGCCAGATCGTAACCGGTCTCGCTCAGTCTGACCGCCTGTACCGGGATATTTTCCGTTATTCTGAAGTTCTCCACCAGGGTATCGCAGATACCGCAGAAATATTTGCCGTTTTCCCAGAAGATGAGCGGGTTGCGGTAAAGTCCGCTCTTTTCTGTAGAATAGCGCTCTCCCCCCTCCACTCCAAGGGGAGGATAATGCCCATCCGCCCTCAGGACCAGACGGATCTCCGGAGCCCAGCAGATCTGTCTGAATTTCACCTCGGGAAGTTGTTCAAAGCCCTCCACTTTCAGGATTCGGTCGATATATTCCTCCGGGGTGACGAAGTGAACCCGGTAGATCTCGCGGTCCTCGGCCAGGATGGTCTGCCAGGCCCGGGCGATGATCTCGATGGCGGTATCCCCGAAATCCATCAATTCGAGATCCTGGATATAGAGAAGCACCCCATCAGGCGGCGCCTGATTCAGCTCCTGCCGCAGAACTTCCCGGTAAAGGGCAACCCCCTCCTCCATCCCGATGGGAAAAGGCTCGCGCTGGCCGCTGAGGTACTCGTTGAAGAAAACCGGGTAATCGCCCAGCTTGTAACCCTGATTCTTGACCTCATCCCGCTTCATCCGGGTGA
>DUUL01000008.1 GCA_012841575.1 Candidatus Moraniibacteriota bacterium
CAATTTTTAATTCTCATTTTTTAACTCCAGAGTTAAGTCAGTCAGTTAATCAAATTAAGCCATTAGCTGGATATAAGGAAGTTAAGCCGATGGTGTATGCTAGTTTTTATCCAATTGAAGGTGAGGACTATAATGACTTTCGGGAGGCATTAGAAAAGCTGCAACTTAATGATGCTTCATTGACTTTCGAAGGAGAAAGTTCTTTGGCTTTGGGACGAGGTTTTAGGATTGGTTTTTTAGGACTTTTGCATTTAGAAATTATTAAAGAGCGCTTAGCGCGGGAGTTTGATTTTCATCCAGTGATTACCACTCCCAGTGTGGTTTATAAAATTACCTTAACTGATGGGACAGAAAAAAATATTTACAGCGCTACTGAGATGCCCGAAGCTAACCATATTAAGCAAATTACTGAGCCTAGAGTAAAGCTAGACGTAGTAACTCCGACTCAGTATATGGGAGCGATTATGGAATTAATCACTACAACAACTCGAGCTGAATATTTAAAAACAGAATACTTAGAAGGTGATCGGATGGTTTTGAGTTTCAATGCGCCACTGGGAGAGGTGATTATCAATTTGCACGATGGCATTAAGTCATCTTCTAGCGGATATGCTTCTTTTAGTTATGAAATGATTGACTATCAACCAGCAGATTTAGCGCGGCTAGATGTTTTGATTGCGGAGGACAAAGTGGAGGCATTTTCTCAAATTATACCTAAAAATAAGCTGCAAACTGAAGCCAATCGTTTAGTGAAAAAGTTAAAAGAAGTAATTCCGCGCCAAAACTTTTTGGTGAAAATTCAAGCGGCAGTAGGTGGGAAAATTTTAGCTCGAGAAAGCATTACTCCTTTTCGTAAGGATGTAACAGGCTATCTTTATGGTGGAGATGTGACACGCAAAAGAAAGCTTTTAGAAAAACAAAAACGTGGTAAGAAAAAAGCGGTGGGCACTGGAAGGGTAGAGATTCCACAAAAGGCTTTTTTGGAAGTGTTAAAAAAATAAGCAATTTCTATAAAAGATAAAATAAAAAGTTATGCTAGAAGGCAAAAGTTCAAACTCAGAGCCAAATAGATGGCGAAGCAATAGTCCGCAGGGAAGGAGGCTTGCTGCGGTTGAAAAATCTAAAAAGAAAGACCAATTAATGAGCCGCAGAAAGTTTTTGGGAACAGCTTTATTGGGAGTAGCAGCTCTTTCTTTAAAAAAATTTATGGATAGCGCTGATTGGGTGTTAGATAATAGGGAAGTTGAGCAAGGGAAAAGCAGCGAAGATGAAACTATGAGCGAGGAAGAGAAATTGAGAGCAGCGCTTGAGGGAGTAAAAGAAAGAGTTTTGACTAGGGAGCAAGAAGAGGCTATCGAAAAAGAGGTTGTGGAGGGAACAATAAAAGAGCAGTTGATTGTTAATAAGCAGGTGGATATAGAAAAAGCAAAAGCAGCAATTTATAAGAAGTGGTATAAGTTATATAGTCCAGGAGGAGTGGAGCACCCTGGACTCTTGGAGAGCTTGAGTGACATGCAGCCTTGGTTGAGTGAGTTAGAAGAAGTTTTTAGAAGACAACAGGTTCCAGAGACTTTAATTTACTTAGCAATTCCAGAGTCTAATTTTGTTTTTCGGAGAGTTTCTCCAGCAGGAGCATGCGGTCCGTATCAATTTATGAGGAATACAGCCAAGGGCTATAATTTGCGTTGTGATGATATTATTGACGAGCGATTTGATCCAATCAAAAGCGCTGAAGCAGCGGCTAGCTATTTGCTCGATCTTTACAACCAGTTTGGTGGTGAGTGGAAGCTAGCATTAGCTGCCTACAACGGAGGTTATGCCAATAAATACAGAGTGGCGAAAGGATCAAATACTGAAGAGATGAGTTACAGTGATTATTTAAAATATCGAGAGAAAAATATAAATGATTACATTAATGAGAACGAGGAACAGGGATTTTATCTGCATGAAGTAGAAAGAGGAGAGACACTTTCTTCTCTTGCGAGGCGTTATAAAATTACAGTGGAGGAAATTAGACAGAAAAATAAGAAAATGGTTGATGCTAAAACTACAC
>DUUL01000105.1 GCA_012841575.1 Candidatus Moraniibacteriota bacterium
ACTTTTCCTGGTGAATCTGGAGCTGCCGCCGCTCATCTTTCAGGGTGAGCTGCTCCTGAAGAAGCAGCTCACGGCGCCGGCTGGAGCGCTCTTTTTGCTGCTGCAGCTCCTCCAGAGAGGCCTCCAGGGCCTTCTGCCGTGCCAGCGCGCGGAAGATCAGCTGCTGCTGTTTTTCAAGTTCTCCCCCGGCGCCTTCTCTCTCTTTTTGCTCCTGCTCCCTTCGCAGGACCCGGCAGTTCTCTTCCTCGCGGAGCAGCAGCTCCCTTTTCAAGTGCAATTCCCGGGCGCAGCTTTCACTCTCAGCGTTCATCTCGCTGATGATCGCTGCCAGCTGCTCCAGGCGCCGCTCGCTCTGCCCGATCTGCTCCCGGCAGCGGCCTTCCCGCTCGCCGAGCAGGCGCAGCTCATTTTCCTGCCGCTCCATCTCCCGGAAAGCGCGGTTCACTTCCTGCTCCAGCCCGGTGTAAACGCGCCCCTCCTCCTGCTGCTGCAGCTTGAGTTGCTGGAATCTCTCTTCCTGTCCCGCCCCGCGAGCAGCCTCTTCGCTCAACGATGCAGTCACCTTGTGCAGCTGTTCTTCCACTGCGGCAAGCTCGCTCCGGGCACCGCGAAGCCGGTGGGAATAAAGCTTTTTTTCCGCCTCCCGCATCCGCCCGTGCAGCTCCCGGTAACGATGGGCCGTCCCGGCCTGCCCGGTGAGCGGTTCGATCTGCATCTCCAGTTCGAAGATCAGATCCTGCACCCGGACCAGGTTCTCCCTGGTCTCTTCGAGACGGCGCTGGGCTTCACTTTTCCGGAGCTTGTATTTGAATATGCCGGCGGCCTCTTCGAATATCTCCCTGCGGTCCTCCGGCTTGCTGTTGATGATCCCCTCCACCCGGCCCTGTCCGACCACGGAATAGATCTCCCGTCCCACTCCCGTATCCAGAAATAGCTCGGTGATATCCCTCAAGCGGCAGGGGGAGCCGTTGATCAGGTATTCGCTCTCTCCGGAGCGGTAGATCCGCCGGCTCACGGTAATCTCTTCATACTCAAGGTTTAACACCGGTCCGACATCGCTGAATGTAAGGCTAACTTCTGCAAAATTGAGCGCTTTGCGGTGCTCGCTGCCCGAGAAGATCAGCTCCTCCATCCGGCTGCCGCGCAGCGTTTTGGCACTCTGCTCACCAAGGGCCCAGCGGACCGCATCGACAAGATTGCTCTTGCCGCAGCCGTTCGGGCCGATCACCACGGTGATCCCCTTGTTGAATTTCAGTTCGGTTTTATCGGCAAAAGATTTGAAACCGAATAATTCCATCTGTTTCAGGTACATCTTCAGATTCTCCTCACCGGGTAAAAACAGAGCAGCCCGTCACCGGGCTGTTTGAGCGCCGGTTAACCAGAACAGAATCGGCCGGCAGCTTTGCTTCTACGCTTGCTTGCGGGCAGTTGCCCTGCCCCGAACCGTCTTCTTCCGGCGGTACTATTCTTGATCAATTCAGGAAATACCTTCCGGAACAGCAATAATGGTGCACCCGGGAACGGCCCGATGCAGGCAAGGTTTCACCCGGAAACCGCCCCGGCAGCGGGCTCAAGTCAGCTCCACCCAGGCTTCCCTGGCTGCAGCCTGCTCCGCCTCCTTCTTGCTTCTCCCGCTTCCCCGGCCGGCG
>DUUL01000002.1 GCA_012841575.1 Candidatus Moraniibacteriota bacterium
CCAGATAACAGACCAGGGTTAGCGTTCGAAAGCATACAGGGTGGTATTCCAGTGTTGGCTCCATCCCGACCGGAATCGGGACTTCAAAGCCTCCCACCTATGCTCGGCAGCATAATCTCAAACGCAATGCCAAGTTGTAGTAAAGCTCCACGGGGTCTTTTCGTCTTGCCGTAGGTAGGGGGCATCTTCACCCCCATTGCAATTTCACCGGGTCCCTTGTTGAGACAGTTGCCAAGTCGTTACGCCTTTAATGCGGGTCGGTATTTAGCCGACAAGGAATTTCGCTACCTTAGAACGATTATAGTTATCGCTGACGTTCACTGGCGCTTCGGGGATTGGCTTGCACCTCTCCCGTTAACGTTCCAGCACTGGTCAGGCGTCACCCCCTATACATCCCCTTACGGGTTAGCAGAGAGCTGTGTTTTTGATAAACAGTCGCCAGGCATCTTTAGCTGCGGCCCATCTGGTAACTGGTTTTCTGGTTTTCTGGTTTTCTGGTTTAATTAATGTAAATTTTAAATTCACACTCAAACCAAATCGCCAGCAAACCAGCCCACTAGATACCAGACGGGCAGACCTTATCCCGAAGTTACGGTCGCTGTATTGCCGAGTTCCTTAACAAGGGTTCTCCCGTTCACCTTGGGCTACTCGCCCTGTCCACCTGTGTCGGTTTTAAGTACGGATACTGTATTACTAATTTTAGAAGCTTTTCCTGGCACCCTGCTCATCCTCGTTTTCTCAAGTAAACTTGAAATTCCAGCCATTTCTTGACTTATGTTGGCGGATTTGCCTATCCAACCGCCTTAAAATGACTACCGGAATCCAATAACCGGCAAGGACTACTAAAATGCGTCACTCCATCAAATAATACAGTAGGGCAGGAATATTAACCTGCAATCCATCGACTACCCCCGCTCTTTCGGAGCACTATTGCTTTTGATTATTAATCAAATGAATCATTAAGATGCAAATGAATAACACTCCAAAAAAGCGGGGCTGATCTTAGGGTCGCCTAACCCTCCGCTGATTATCATGGCGGAGGAAACCTTGGACTTTCGGTGTACGTGAGTCTCACACGTATTGCGGTTACTTATGCCAACATTCTCACTTCCCATCGCTCCACCAAACCTCACGGCTTGACTTCGCAGCAGATAGGAACGCTTCTCTACCACGTGTCTGGTTTTCTAGCTTTCTAGTTGACTAGCCTTTAATTAAAATTAATAACTAAAATACTAGTTTTACTAGCAAACCAGGAAACCAGACACATTCGCATCTTCGGCACTATGTTTAGCCCCGCTACATCTTCGATGCAAAATCGCTAGACTAGTGAGCTATTACGCTTTCTTTAAAGGATGGCTGCTTCTAAGCCAACCTCCTAGCTGTTTAAGCAATTTCACTACCTTTTCCACTTAACATAGATTTAGGGGCCTTAGATTGCGATCTGGGCTGTTTCCCTTTTGAGCTCCGAGCTTAGCCCCGGAGTTCTGACTGTCGAGATAGTTTTAATGGCATTCGGAGTTTGGTAGTGTGGGCTTGACACAAGGTCACGACCACTCTTCCAGTAGCTCTACCTCCACTAAATAGTTGCTCGACGCTAACCCTACAGTTATTTCGAGAAGAACCAGCTATTGCCAGGCTCGATTGGAATTTCTCCTCTATACTCAAGTCATCCCCCGGAGTCGAACGACCGGTGGGTTCGGGCCTCCTCCCGATATTACTCGGGATTCACCCTGCTCAAGTATAGCTCGCCTGGTTTCGGGTCTATTCTATACGACTAATCGGCGGTTAAGCCTCGCTTTCACTATGCCTAGTTCCAGAAATGGACTTAAGCTTGCCGCATAAAATAAGTCGTTGGCTCGTTCTGCAAAAAGCACGCCATTACAGATCTGGTTTGCTAGTTTTCTAGTTTGCTAGTTTTATGATTATTTAACTTTAACTTAAACTCTTAGATAAAACTGAATTCTTTTAAATAACCAAGCAACTAGGCTACCAGCTAAACCAGTAAACCAGATCCGCTCTGACTCTTTGTAAGCATATGGTTTCAGAAACTATTTCATTCCCCTTATCGGGGTACTTTTCACCTTTCCCTCACGGTACTTGTTCACTATCGGTCTAAAACAATATTTAGCCTTGGGACAGTAGTGGTCCCAGATTCAGACGGGGTTTCACCGGCCCCGCCTTACTTGAGAATAATTACTACAATTATTTATTCCTTTCGCCTACGGGTCTATTACCCTCTATGGAATACCCTTTCCTGAGTATTTCGGCTAGAAATAAATTTTAAATTGCCCTAATTAAATAGGAATAACTACCTCGCAACCCCGATCTAGTTTTCTAGTTATCTGGTGCTCTAGTTTGCTAGTTTTTAATTTACTGATTCACTAGGTTTATTTATCATTTAAGATTTAAACCAGGAAACCAGTCACTAAATAACCAGCCCACAAGATTCCAGCCAACCAGGAAACTAGATCGGTTTAGGCTTTTCCCCTTTCGCTCGCCACTACTTGGGGAATCACTGTTGTTTTCTTTTCCTCCGCCTACTAAGATGTTTCAATTCGACGGGTCTGCCACCGTCTGGTTTTCTAGTTATCTGGTATTCTAGTTCATTGGTTTCTAGCTTTATAGTTCGCTGGTTTTATTTATCCTTTAAGATTTTAAACCAAGAAACTAATTACTAAATAACCAACCCACAAGATTCCAGCCAACCAGGAAACCAGACGATTGATAGAGGTTCACTCTACCGCGTTGCCGCATTCGGAAATCTCCGGATCAAAGCTTATTTGCCAGCTCCCCGAAGCGTTTCGCCGACTATCGCGTCCTTCATCGCTTGTTTTAGCCAAGGCATTCACCATATGCCGTAACCGTTTTTACTTACAATTTAATTGACTAGTAAACAGTAAAAATTGATTTATCCTGAGAAAATCAAAACTGCTTACTTTACCTACTTGTTTATTCTATTGTCAAAGTTTAAGTCTTTCTTCAACTGTTTCAATCACTTGAAGTGATTGCTAACAAGCTTCCGTCGGACTCACCAAAAGAGGTAGCAGAGTTTTCCAAGTGTTACCATCGCAACGACCCAGCCTGCTAATTCCCCTTTTGCTGCTTCCAACAAAAACTTTATAAAAAATATAAAAGAAACTTCTTAATATTAAATTATTCCTTCAAAACAAAAACCGCCTACCGGCGGCACTCACAAGGCAAAAAGTCCTGATCTTAGCCGCACTTTAAATTAGTTGATTTTAGTTTCGTCATTGAGACTCTTTTACGTTTAATTATTCACCCTTATTATTTTCAAACGTGGTTGTCACTTTAGCATTTCTAAAATAATTGTCAAGACTTTGTCAAATTTATTCTGGGGAAAAACTGGGGAAAAGTTCATTTATAGGAAATGATTAATTTCGCCCACAACACTTTTTGTATTTCTTCCCACTTTCACAAGGACACGGATCATTGCGTCCCACATCTTTTTGTGCGTTAACAATCGGTTTGATTTTTTTGGGTTTCTCCTCTTTTTCTTCACTGCCAGAAAATTGTGCTGGTTCATCGCCTCCCTCATAATTAATCTGACTTGCACCAGAAAAGAAATTACTTTCCACCGCTCTTTCCACCTTAAAAACTCCAGTCACCACCGTGTGACTAATGGAAGAAAGTAACTTTTGAAACATTTCAAAACCTTCCTTTTTATACATAATCAACGGATCCCGCTGAGCATAGCCCTGAAAACTAATTGACTCGCGCAATTGATTCATCTCCTCTAAATGATTCATCCAAAAAGCGTCTATTGTTCGTAAATAAAGACTCTTCTCTGCTAGCAACATTATCTCTTCTTCAATTATTTCTTTTTTCTTGGCGTAAGCATCTTGCACTTTCTTTAATAAGAATTCAGTCATGGCATGCTTTTTTTCAAACTCACCATTTAGCTGACGGTCGCGCTTGATCTCTAAAAGTTTTTGATGAACTTTACCTTGTTCAAAATTAAAGGTGGCCTGAATTTCCTCTGACAATTCTTCCATATTCCAACGATCTTCATCTTCTAGCGCCGTATGCGCTCCCACAATTCCATCCACCTCGTCTTCTAGTAATTTTTTAATTTCTTCTTCAATATTTTCTTGTCCCAACAGTTCACGTCTTTTTTTATAAATCGTCTCTCGCTGCTTATTCATCACATCATCATA
The DNA here is from genome assembly GCA_012841575.1 of Candidatus Moraniibacteriota bacterium. Lineage (GTDB taxonomy): Bacteria > Patescibacteriota > Minisyncoccia > Moranbacterales > DUUL01 > DUUL01. Next base: position 4,176 of record DUUL01000002.1, read on the forward strand.
TTCCAACACTCGTTTACGAATATCAAAGTTAAAGCCCTCTATTTTCCCCTGCGCTGACTCAATAGAACGAGAAATCATTTTATTCTCAATAGGCTGATCTTCTGGCAAACCAAGCCGCCCCATAATATTACTCATTTTATCTCCGCCAAAACGTCGAATTAGCTCATCTTCTAGTGAAACATAGAACTGACTAGAACCAGGATCGCCTTGTCGCCCGGATCGTCCCCGCAGCTGATTATCAATTCGTCTTGCTTCATGTCGTTCTGTCCCCAAAATATGCAAACCTCCCAACTCTTTCACGCCTTCTCCCAGCTTAATATCAGTTCCTCGTCCTGCCATGTTGGTTGCAATTGTTACCGCGCCTTTTTGTCCTGCATTAGCAACAATTTGTGCTTCTCGCTCGTGATTTTTCGCATTTAAGACCTCGTGCCTAATGCCTCGCTTTTTTAAAAATTCAGACAATAATTCTGATTTTTCAATCGCAATTGTTCCAACTAAAACTGGCTGCTCTCGTTTGTGTCGCTGAATAATTTCTTCTGCGATTGCTTGAAATTTTCCCTGTTCAGTTTTATAAATGACATCGGGTAAATCTTTGCGAATCATTGGTTGATTAGTGGGAATTTCCACTACGTCTAGTTCATAAACTTTGAAAAATTCCTCTGCAGAAGTCATCGCCGTTCCAGTCATTCCAGCAATTTTATTGTAAATTCGAAAATAGTTTTGAAAAGTAATAGTTGCTAATGTGCGAGATTCGCGTTGTACCTTCACTCCTTCCTTGGCCTCAATCGCCTGATGCAAGCCCTCACTATAGCGTCGTCCTGGCATTAAACGTCCCGTAAACTCATCCACAATTTGCACTTCACCTTCTTTAACCACATAGTCTTTATCACGAATAAATAAAACTTGCGCTTTCAAAGCCTGCTCTAGATGATGCACGTAATGAATTTTGTCAGTTTCATAAATATTGCCAATTCCTAACCAACTTTCCATTTTAGAAATTCCCTTATCCGTCAACATTGCACTTCTTAGCTTTTCATCTAAATTATAGTCTTCATTTTCTTTTAAACGTGGCACCAATTGAGCAAATTGCGCATACATCTGAGTCGACTCATCATCCGGCGCAGAAATAATCAATGGCGTTCGCGCCTCATCAATTAAAATTGAGTCAACTTCATCCACAATAGTATAATTCAAAGGCCGTTGCACCATCTGCTCTAAATCCTGCGCCATATTATCCCGCAAATAATCAAACCCAAATTCATTATTTGTTCCATATAAAATATCCGCTTGATAAGCCACCTTGCGCTCAACTGGAATCATATTTTCTTCCTCTACACTCACTTCATTTTGATCAACTTTATTTGGTTGATAAAGATAGGCGACATCATGATTAAGACAAGCAGTTGATATGCCCAAAAAATGAAAAACACTTCCCATCCAATTAGCGTCTCGCTTGGAAAGATAATCATTAACAGTAACAATATGCACTCCTCGTCCAGAAAGTGCGTTTAAATAGGCAGCAAAAACTGCAGTTAAGGTCTTTCCTTCTCCTGTTTTCATTTCTGCAATTTTCCCCTGATGCAAAACAATTGCCCCGATTAATTGAGTGTCAAAAGCTCTTTGATTAATGATTCGATGCGCCGCCTCTCGCACTAAAGCAAATGCCTCTGGTAAAATCTCGTCTAGTTTTTTATTCAACTCTTTTTCATCAAAATCAATCGTCTTAGCATTCTGCATTCCTAAGCGCTCTTTCAACTCTGCTGTTTTTTTTGGAAAATCCTCCACTGACAGCGACTTCATTTCAGACTCCAGCTCATTAATTTGATCAACAATTTTTTGCAACTGATTGATGTTTTTTTTCTGTGAGCCAAATATTTTTTCTAGAAACTTCATTTTGAATAAATTTATCTAAACTAATTTCAAAACCAACTTAATCAGTCTAGCCTATTTTGTGAAAATGTAAACTGTCAAAAATAAAACAATCTCCGCCCCCACGAAGATTGCTTAGTCAAACTTTTCTTTTTCTAATCAACAATAAACCAGTAAAAATCTATGCTTTCATCTAGCGCCGAGCCATCAAATTTAACGGTAAATGTCTTGTTCTTTATATCAATTTTATCAACGTATAACACCTTGCCTTGTGAGCTTCCTTTGGCAGTTAAAGAAACCTTTGAAGTCTCAGTTAGGTTCACATCTTCAATTAAGGCTTCTGTTTCACCAGAGATAATTTGACTTTGCCCTGAAACCCCGCTACTTAATTTCAACCTATCTCCTTGCAAAATTTGTCCTCGCACTGTCCCCATTTCGACCACTTCATCTACTTGCTTTTCCCCCGCCACCACCGTCTCCGCCTGTAATTGATTAACCTTTAAGTTACCATCAAGATC
>DUUL01000049.1 GCA_012841575.1 Candidatus Moraniibacteriota bacterium
GAGAATGAAGTGGGAAGAAGACAGGTGAGAGAGTTAGCGGATGAATTTCAAGCCAGCTACATTTCAAGAGAATATAATTATAGCGCTGATTTTAAAAATTGGGCTATTCCACAAGCAAGAAATGAGTGGGTGCTTTTGTTGGATAGTGACGAGGTGGTGACAAAAAAATTGACAAGAAAGATCAAGCAAATGCTAAATAGTGAAGAGGTTGATAATTATGATGGATTTGGAATCGCACGAAAGCATTTCTTTTTTGGACGTTTTTTGAAATATGGTGGTCGTTACCCACTTTATAATATCAGATTATTTAGAAAAAGTTTTCGTTATGAAGATCGTGATGTGCATGCGCATATTGTTTTGAAAAAGGAGAGAATGGGAAAAATTTCACCGAAGGATGGTGACATTTTGCACTACTCTGACTGTGATTTTTCTGATTTTTTTGAACGTTTCGATCGGTATTCTACTTATCAGGCAAATTACATGAAGAAAATTGCCAGCAAAGGTTTACAAGTAGATCGCAAAGAGTTTTTTGTTAACTCTATCTATTTTAAATCGGTTATTAAAGATATTTGGTTTTTTATCCCAGGGAGTTCATTTTTGAGATTTTTTTGGATGTATTTTGTTCGACTAGGATTTTTAGATGGCAGAGAAGGCTTGATGATCGCGACTTTATATAGTCTCCAGGATTATGTTTCAAAAACAAAGTATTTTTATCTTAAGGGTAGTAAAAGGAATGTTTTACGCAACAAACTACAATCCTGGGCAATTTCTTTGATTTCACAGGCATTAATTCAAAAGGAATATTTTGTAGAAAGCTATAATCGAAATTTAAATTTTGATAAAAAGACCAGATAGGTAATAAGTAGAGATTAATATTTTATTTTTTAAAATGAAGGATTATTCAGAAAAAAATGAGCTTAATATTGGAGAATTAGTTTTAGGCAACTGGAAGGAAATTGGCTTGATTGGACTTATTTTTGCCATGCTCTTTTTTATTGTAGCGGCATTTATTCCCCCACAATACAAAGCAACCTCTTCTATCGTTATCAGTCAAGGAAGTGTGTCTGCCATGGATGCTTATCGAGAGGCTAAGTCATCTGAGTTTGTTGCACGAACTAGTAAAGAGGTGATTCTCTCTAACTCTTTTATGCGGAAAACTTTAGCGCAAAGTAAGGTGGATTGGGTTGATATGAGTAAAATTGAGGGACAAGATAAGCAATTAAAATTTTGGCGCAAAAAGGTTAAAGTAGCAGTCATTCCAAATACTGGAGTGATGAATATTTCTATTTACACTAAAGATAGAGAGCTTTCAAAAACACTTTTAACTGAAATGATCAATTATATTGTGGTCAATAAACAGAGTTTTTTGGGAGAAAAAGATGTCTCTGTGAGCGTAACAAATGAGCCTTATTATTTCAGCAAGCCAACTTTTCCAAACCTACCCCTTGCATCATTAGTTGGGTTTATACTGGGTTGTTTATTTGCAATAGTTTGGACGATTTTACGTAGTTCAAATTTATGGCCTGCAATAGATAGTAATGTGCAAATTAGAAAAAAAGAGAAGACAAGAAAAGATGATTCTCGATTTAAATTAAATTTATTTAAAGCAAGTAAGATTGCAAAGGTTACTACTGAAAAAATAAACGAAGCCAAGCTAGCAACTGATCTTATAACACAAGTGAAGGCTGATGAGAGCAAGCAGGATTCAGCAGAGAAAATAAGTCAGCTGATTGAATCAGAGGATGCTCTCTATTTTGATAAAAAAGCTGAATCAGAGGTGAAGAAGAGTGTCAAAGCTTTACCAGTTGAGACGGATCTACCAACAGATTTACCAATTGAAAAAACTGATTCAGTTGAAGCACAAAATATTAGCTTGGGAAGCAAGAGCTTTGCCCCAATCGATTTGCCTGTATTTGAAGATAATAAAAAACCAAGTGCGTCAGATATCGCAAATGGTTACGCTAAGGAGGATTCAGACAAGGAGGTTAGTGAGGAAGAAATAAAAAAGCGACTCAATCAGCTTTTGCGAGGTGAGATGTAGAGCGATTGATTTGATAGTTGGCTGCCGCAAGCCAATTTCCAATCAGAGGCCAAAATATTAAGTAGAGAAAGTTGCCTTCATAGTAAGATTCTACAAAACTAATGGTGCTAATTGTAACCATTAAAGCAATCATTCCTAGACTTATAATTTGCAAGAAACCGTTTTCAGAAGCGGTTTTTTGTTTTCGGATTAATAAGTGAGATTTTATTAAATAGTAATAAAAGCCCAAGGTTAGCCAAATAAAGCCAATTACTCCGATGATTCCAGTTTCCACAGAAAAGAAAACTAAGTCGTTATGAGGGTTGTCTGTTCCACCACCAGATTCTTTGGCATCGCGGATTACTTCAGTGAAGCTACCGGCTCCGTAACCAATCAAGGGAGCTTGCTTAAATTTTGCAAAGCTTAACTGCCAAACTTCCTCTCGTGCATAAACTGAATCAAACATACTGCGCTGAAAGATTCCCCGAATTCTTTCATTAGTAACATCAACAGACAGCATTCCTATTAAAGCTATGAAGCCCACTACTAAAGTAGTGAAGAGGAGCTGTTTTTTTTGAGAAGCAAAAATCAATAAGAAAACAACTAAGCCAATCCAAGCGGAACGGGAAAAAGTTAAAATGAAAATGGGAAAAGCGAAAAATAGATAAAGCCATAAGCTGTTTTTGTAAAAACGGGTCATTTTTTCCTTTAAGGCAGTCAGAAGAATAATGCTAAGAGCAGAAGTGATTAGAAGTAGGCTACCAAATTGATTTGGTTTTTCAAAAGGACCAGTAATGCGCTTAATATCCAAATCGGAATATTCATAAAGCCAACCGCCTAATAATTGATAGTAGGCCATCAAGAGAGCTGGAATTGAAATGAAAGCAATAAATCCAATTAGATAATAGAAGGACTTTAGATTTTTAACAGAGAAGTAAGCGATAAAATAAAGCAGTGCTAAAAGTAAGAAAAAAGAAACTTGGATAAACTTAGTCTCTTGTCCAATTGACCAAAAAGCAGAAATACAAATAAATGTAACAAAAGAGGTCATGACCCTAGAAAGAGGTGCACTGAAAAAATCAGGGCGTTTTTTAACAAGAAAAAGAATGGCTAAAATTAAAGTGATTAGAAAACCCAAGAGACGAATGTCTACCAGGGAGAAATAGGAATTTTGTTCGAAGGAAATGTCGTAGGTTTTACTGATAATCGTTAGATTGTCTAATGCGAAAAATCCTGGCAAGAGAATCAGAGAAATTAGAAAGGCTAGTTGTAGATTGAAAGCTGCCAAGAGAAATAGACCAGCTAAAGTCAAAAAAACCATTATTAGAGGCCATTGTTCTTTTAAATCTAAAGAGAAGGCCATTGTTGACCCGATAATGCCTAGAAGTAAGGTTAGGGTAAGTAGAAAATAGCTACTAAAGCTATGATTAAACTTAAGCAGAGGTTTAAACATTAAGTAGAATTTAGTTAAGTAAGGTAAAATTAAGCCAATTTAAGTAGTTCTAAGCGAAGAGCATCAATATCTTTTTGAGCCCCAGTTTCTATAATTGCTTGTTTAATTTTTTTGCTGAGTGATTTTCTTTTTAGAAAATTAAACATTAAATAGAACTGAACGCTGCGAGTAAAGCCAAAGTTAATCGTGTCAAAGCCTAGACTCTTGAATTGACGAATAAATTCTGGAATCTCATTTAAGTTTTGTAAAGTGATGGTCATGTGCCCAATGATATTTAAGTCAGAGTCATGTTTTTCTTTTGCTTTACGAATGCGTTGAATATTTGTCAGAACTCTTTCCCAGCTAGAGCCACGGTTGATTTTTTCATGGGTTTCTTTGTAGGGTGAGTTCAAAGAGATATGAACAAATTCAGAGTGAAGTGCGATTTTTTCCGCCCACAGATCATTAACCAGCATACAATTAGTTAAAAGGGAAATCTTTTTTCCTTTTTCAACGGCATAATCAAAAAACTGATTAGCTTCTTTAATAAACAGTGATTCACCACCTTGCGAATCAATGGTTTCGATTGGCTCCAAATCAATATTTCTTTTCATAACATCCATTGAGAGAACAGTTTTACAGTCACTGTTTTGATGACACATGCGACAATTCAAGTTGCATTTTTCAGAAAACAACATTCTTAGTTTTTTCATTTCAGCATAATCCGCTTTAACTTTTTTGGAGAAATCTGGCTTTAGTTGTTTTTTTTGAAGTAAACGACAATTTTTATAGCAGGGAAGTTTTCCAGTCAAAGATTTCTCTCGCATTCTCTGAAGTTCTGGTGAGTTATAAATTTCTCTTGTGTTGTTGTCGTAAATATTACCAACAGCCCTTGGTCTTTCACAACAAGGAAAAACAGTGCCGTCTTCCACAATAAAAAATTCTTCCCATAACTTTGGGCAAAAAGTATGCTTGGCGTTTTGAGATGATTTATTCAATATTCTAAAGTTAATAATAAGTTAAGCTCTGAATTATTGAGAACGGTTGATGATAGCATGTTTTTATAAAAAAAGCAACCGCAGCGACTAATAGTTTGGTTAAACTAAAAGTTACTGCGGTTGGTTGAGGTTAACGTTTTCCGCACCTTTTTATTTTACAGGCGGAAATTTTTTCCAGCATTCAACATAGTCCTTTCCAGGACAATTGAAGTTGGGAGCTGGCAGATTTGCTAGGTATTGGATGGCTTCCTTTGGAATCAGAGACCAATAGTTAACACCTGGCTCCAATTGCTTATTTTTTTCAAAATAAACAGAATAGAACCGAATGCCTTTTTCTGGCATCTTCCCTGACCCATAACAACGCCAGGCGACAGATGTTTCCCCGTCAATTTTTTTCCCATTGTCAAGACCACAAACTTTAAGGTCGACAATGGAGCCATCAGGGAGCTTCATATGCTGCAGGAAACCAGAGCAAGCCTGATTTGAGCTTGGTGGCTCTTGCCTGCACTTGCCAGGGGGGCAAGGCACTAGCTTTAGAGTGGGAACGGATTGGGTTGCAGGCATTGCCAGGGCAGCATCTACAACTCGACCGAGTTGGGGCGCTTGTTGGGCACAAAGTCCAACGATGGCGCTCGGATTTCCGCTTCTTATGGCTGCTGAGTTACTCCTAAGTAGCCCATCTGTCAGCGTTATTTCCTCATTAACGCCATTATTTAACGCTGTGGCGATGAGTTTGTTGCCACGCTGATTATTGACAACCTCCTGAAAGGAAAGTCGTGAGTAATCAGCGGGACGATTCATGCGAATTATTGTTTTTGCCAATTCAATCCGATCCTGACTTCCTTCGAGGCGGATTGTCGTTGGCAGTTCCGCTGCATGGGCAGTAGAAACCCCAAATGCATTGGATAGCTGAGGCTTTTTTGAGGCGAGAACTGTTTTTTCTCCTGCTTTCCTCTTTGGGGTTTGAGGGGTTATCTTAAATGGTTTCCAAGTGCCATCCAGTGGCTCATGCTCTACTGAGCATTTTTTTCCGTTATCAGGATGTTTTTTGAGACTCTTTACGTAATCCTGAATCTCAGAAACCCCAATAGGGTCAGGATTCTTTTCGTATCCCTTAACAAATGGTGTAAGGACACCATTTTTACAAGCCAGGCTCACTGTGTAGGCGCACCCACTCCTGTGAGATTCTGGGTATGTTTTGAATAGGTAATCTCCTGCCAAAGCATTTCCGCTCAGACAGAAAAATGCCATTGCCAAAATAATACTAATTAGTCTTTTCATTTTTCCCTCCTTTTGGGGATTTTTTATCCAGCAGACAACCTGCTAGAATTTAGAATATAAATGTGCATTTAATAGCAGGTTAAAATAAACCTACTATCAAGCCTTTTAGTCTAATATGATTTGAAAAATTGTCAAGATTATGTCATAATCTTGAAAGTTATTTATGTTAATTTAAAATTGTGGGCAAAAATAAGCAAAAAAATAATAAGTATAAGAGAGCTGGAAAATCAAGAGGAGTTAAGGTAAATTTCAAGACTATCACAGAAAAAAATGAAGTGAAACAAGTTGAGAGAATAAGTAAGGGAAAGAAAATCCTGAAAAGCTTAATTTTTGCTTTGTTGATAGTTGTTTTGCTAAAAACAGTGCAAGTTGCATTTCTGAAAATTAAAATAAAATTGGAAAAAGAAATTCATGCAGAGCAAATCATTCATTGGGAAAAAATAAGAAATTATGCCGAACAGTTAAAAACAGAAAATTTATACTTGCGGGATAATTTTTTTGCAGAATTAAATGATAATAAAAAAGCACCAAAATTTGACAAGGAAGAACACCAATTCAAAGTAAGAGAAATTCAAAAAAGCCTTAATCAGATTGAAAAAGTTGCAGAACAAATTAGAAGAGAGTTTGTTTATTATGACAATGATTTATCAGTTCATTTACTAAATCTAAAATCACAAGAATTGGAAGGGAATATTTATTTGGCCTGGATTGTTCCACAGCTAGCAGATCGTTTGGTACGTAGTGTTGAATATGAACTATATTTTTTGGAAAAAGAGAGTGAATTAACTAAGCA
>DUUL01000050.1 GCA_012841575.1 Candidatus Moraniibacteriota bacterium
AAAAGCAATAACGGCACAACTTCCATCCAAACTAATTTTAGAATCTATTAGTTTCATTGAAACCCCAACTTCTCTTGCTTTAGTTTTTGCTAAATCTAAAATTTCTATCTCTTTCTTCTTGTTATCCTCTGCAGTCTCCAAATCTAAAGCACTTGCCAGTCTGATAAACCGACCCTCTTCTTCCAACTCACCCTTTTGCTCTGGGATAAGAACCTCTGCTAGAAAAGTTCCCCATTCATGCTCAACAACAATCTTGTCTCCTTTTTTCAGTTTTTTTTCTGAAAAAATTAACTTAGGTTGATCCCATTCGAAAAAACGAACAATTGCCATATGTAAATTTGTCTATTTAAACCTTAAGTCAAACTTAACAAAAATAGGAATCTAAAGCTCCATTCTAGTAAAACTATCAATAATGATATTTTCTCCAATAGTCGCAACCTTTTCCTTCAAAACCTCCTCTACAGTTCTTTCAGAATCCTTCACAAAAGCTTGCCCTAATAAAGAATTCTCCTTGCGAAACTTCTCCTCCTTGCCAGCAATAATTTTTTGCTTAATCTCATCGGGTTTATCTTCTTTTTTCAAATCATCCAGCCAAAGCTCTTTTTGCTCCATTACTAATTTTTCATTAATAGCTTCTGGGCTAACTGCTAAAGGATTCATCGCTGCCACTTGCATTGCCAAGTCTTTAGCAAACTCAATAAACTGCTCGTTGCGTGCCACAAAATCAGTTTCACAAAGCAACTTCACCAATGCTGCCACCTTGCCGTTATTGTGAACATAAGACACAATCAAACCCTCTTTTGTTTCTCTTCCTCCTTTCTTGTCTGCTTTTTCCAGACCTCTCTTGCGCAAAACTTTAATTGCCTCAGCCTCATCCCCCTTGGCTTCATCCAATGCTTTTTTAATATCAATCACACCAGCACCAGTTTGCTCTCTTATTTTTCTTATTAATTCTAACATATTAATCAGATTAAATTTTATATTAGGTTAAGCTTAATAAAGCTTACACTTATTAAAGTTAATTTTCTAACTGATTAGCTGTTGCAACTACTCGCTCTTTTTTCGTTTTTAAAACAGTCTTTAGAAAAACTCCCAAAATATATTTGATAGAAGAAAGTGCATCATCATTGGCAGGAATAGGAAAATCTACTATGGAAGGATCAGCGTTAGTGTCAATTATTCCAACTGTTTTAATTCCCATTTTTTTCGCTTCTTCAATTACAGTCTTGTCTTGAATAGCATCCATTACAAAAACTAACTCTGGCAATTGAGTCATTTTTCTTAACCCCCCCATTGATTCTTCAATTTTTTCTAACTTCTTCTCCAATCTTAATCTCTCCAACTTAGTCATATGACCTAAGCGCCCTTTCTCTAACGCTTCTTCATTTTCCAAAAGAAACTTAACTCTTTTCTTAATTACATCAAAATTAGTAAAGGTTCCGCCCAGCCAGCGCTCTTCAACATAAGGAATTTCCGCTTTTTCTCCGATTGCTTTAACTAAATTTTTAGCTTGCCTTTTAGTTCCTACCAGCATAATTTGTTGTCCTTTACCCAAAGTTTCAGCAACCTCTTTCATTGCTCGCTCAAATAAGGTAATTGTTTTTTCTAAATCAAGAATATGCACGCCTTCTCTGGTCCCAAAAATATACTTTTCCATTTTAGGATTCCAACGTGATTTCTTGTGCCCAAAATGCAACCCCGCTTTCAACATTGACTCCAAGCTAAGCTCATACTTATCATTCATATTCTCAGTCTTTCTTGAGTCATTTTTTTGTGCCTCTTCAGTAACTTGTTCTTTTTTTTCTTCTAACATTGTTATTTTGCCTTTAATAATTAACCTCTGCCTAACTTTAACTCCAGCTCTTTTGATTAAGGCAAGCCGGCCGCTAGACATGTGTAATAACCGACTGTTTTCCAGTCGACTAAAACAATTTAACATACTAAAGTCAAATTGTAAAGGAGTTCAGAAGCAATCACTCTTGAGTCTCACAAGCGTATAAATTTAATTTGTCGCAAACAAGATTTTCTGGTTTTAAAATCAAAATTAACTAAAATGGCATCTAATCGCCAATCTCTCTCTTGCCATTGATTAATCCTTAAAAAATGTTCAATAATTCGATAAAGCTTTCTAATTTTAGCTGGAGTTAAATTTTCTTCTGGCAAAACCTTTCTCCCCCTTCCTCTGCGTGCTTTTACTTCAACAAAAACTAACTTCCCCGTTGAATCCTCTGCAATCACATCAATCTCTCCTAAATGATAGCCTTTTTTATTATAATAATGTCTCTCAAGAATTTTATAGCCTTGAGCTAAAAGATAGTTAACCGCTAATTCTTCTGCTTTTTGCCCAATTAATATCTTTTGCCTATTTGCTTTCATAATAAATTAACAACATTTGAAAATTTTAATTTTGTGTTATAATTAAATTAAAATTTATTATTTAAAATAAACCAAAATGAAAAATATTCGCAACTCAAAAGGTTGGCGTATTGCGGTTATTGTTATTTTGCTAGTCATAGCTACATATCTATTCTTGCAATTTTAACTCAGTCTTCGCCTTCCAATTAAAATAAATGGTGATTAGTTTAAATTACTTTAATTAACTTTAATGAAAAAACCAAAATTAAAACTTCCTCAAACTGGAAAGTTCAAAAACACTCCAGGCGCTAAATACGTGAAAACTGGTCTAGGCATCGTAATTGCTCTTTTAATTGGTGCATTGGGGTTAGAACTAACCAACAATGATTGGCATTTAGGCAAACTCCTCTCTGGTCAAGGTCTGGAAAACTCTAAAGTGAAACGTGCTGAAGACGGAACTATTTTAATCGGAAAATGCGACCCAGATAAAAAATATAACTGTTCTGATTTTACCACCCAAGAAGAGGCTCAGGAAATCTTTGAAGACTGTGGAGATTATGATGTTCACGGCCTAGATGGAGACAAAGACGGAATCGCTTGTGAAGAACTCCCCTCTAAAAAATAGCTCTCTATTTAAATCTCAATTCTTACAAAGACAAGTTACTACTTAGTGACTTGTTTTTTGTTTAACTTTTTAGCAGCGATATTAGCAGCAATAATTGTATTCTTTAAAAGCATTGCGATCGTCATCGGCCCAACTCCTCTCGGCACTGGAGTTGCTAAACTAGCTCTCCTCTCAGCTGCCGACCAAACCACATCTCCAACTACTTTGCCTTCTTTGGTGCGGTTAATTCCCACATCAATCACTACCGCACCGGGCTTAATCATTTCCTCAATCACCAATCCTGCCTGTCCAGCTGCTGAAATTAAAATGTCAGCTTGTGCACATTTTTCTGAAAGATTTTTAGTTTGCTTGTGACAAACGGTCACTGTGGCATTCAGATTAATTAACATTGCCGCTAAAGGTCGCCCTACCACTCGACTGCGTCCGATTATCACAACATCTTTCCCTGCTATCCCAACTCCGCTTCTCCTTAATAACTCGACCACTCCTGCCGGCGTACAAGAAAGAATTTCTCCTTTTCCAAAGAACATCCGCCCAACATTTTCTGCACAAAAACAATCAACGTCTTTTTCAAGAGCAACGCTTTGCACAACAACATCCTCATCCAGATGATCTGGTAATGGTAGTTGAACCAAAAGACCATGAATTTTAGCATCTTGATTGATTCTACTTATTAAATTGATAAGTTCTTTCTGTTCAATCTTTTTGGATAGTCTTAAGATATTCGAACTAATCCCAATCTCCGCACAAGCTTTTGCTTTACTCCTAACATAAATTTCAGAAGCGGAGTCATTGCCAACCAAAATCACTGTCAAAGCGGGATTAACACCCAATCTCTTTAGCTGCTCAACCTCCTTCGCCAAATCTGATTTTATCTCCTTCGCAATTTTTTTTCCATTAATAATTTCCATTGCTTGATTAAATCATTAACAATCTTTTAAACAAACACAAAAAAATAACTCTGTCAATCTTTCCAATCTCTCAAAACTCCCTCCACATAATTTCTAAAATCACGCCTAAACCTTTCTACACTAAACTGACTTGCGTGTCGACTAATCTCTTTATAGTTGTATTGCTCTTCCTTTTCAATAAACCGTCGCACTCCATCTGCCACTAATTCTAAAATAGGCTCATCAAAGAACTCACCCGTCTCTCCCTCAATTATCGTCTCTCTTAGTCCACCCGCTCTCAGTCCAATCACAGGCTTGCCCGCTGCCATCGCCTCCACTGCCGTAATATTAAAATCATCCTCAGAGGCGCAAATAAAAGCCCTTGCATTTTGATAGAACTTAAATAATTTTTCATTAGACTGCCAACCCAATAGTTTAATTTTTGACTGCCCTTCAACAAGCTTCTTTAAGCTTTCCACCTCCTCCCCATCTCCAATTACAACCAAAGGCAGTTTTAACTTAGAAAATGTTTTAATAATTAAATCAACTCGCTTGTAGGCAGAAAGTCTTCCTACTGTTAAAAAATAGCCATCGTTTTCTTTTTGCGGTTTAATTTGCTCCACCCGTACTGGCGGGTAAATTACTGGCACTTCTCGTCGATAATATTTTTCAATTCTTCGTGCTGTAAATTTAGAATTAGCCACTAAAAAATCAGGCCGCGCTGCACTAGCCCGATCCCATAATCTTAAATAATTAAGCAAAAATCTAGTCATTAATTTAATTTTCCCCTTCAACTTTTTCTCTTCTAAGTACTCATGCTGCCAATCCCAAACATAGCGCATTGGTGCATGCATGTAGCAAATATGAGAAATTTTTGTCTTAACTACAATTCCTTTTGCAAAGGCGGAGGAAGAAGAAATCACCACATCATAGTCTCGCAAGTCAAAAGCTTCAATTGCCGACGGCATTAGTGGCAACAAAAACTTATGTCGTTTGCGTAAAAATTTAGGTGATTTTTGCAAAAAAGAGGTGATAATTTCTGTCCGTGGAAAAAAGTCTTTTGCCCACTCTTTATTTGCTAATAAAGTATAGATCGACGCATCAGAAAAAACCTTTTGCATCTCTAGCAATGTCTCCTCCGCTCCACCGTGATAAAGCAGAAAGTCATGCACCAACGCAATTTTTTTGTCTTTTAGATTCATATGGTTAGTTCTTAAATCCTATAGCTTACTTAAGTCTCTAGTTTTAATTTTAACTTTTTAGTCTCAACCTCTCCACCAGTCTAACATACTGTCTTAAATTATGCATTGTTGCCAAGCGAAAATAGGTCGAGTCACCGATTTTGAAAAGATGGTTTAGATAGGCACGTGAATAATTTTGACAAGTCAAGCAATCACAATCTTCATCAATTGGCTTTAAATCATTAGCATATTTCCCACGAGTAATTGATAAAAATTGATAGCCACTTTTCAACTTCAACTTTTCTGGATTTTCTAGTGCTACTTTTTTAATTAAATAAAGCCGACCATGACGAGCATCACGAGTGGGCAAAACGCAATCAAAAATCTGCCAACCTAATTCATGCATCCTTGCAATATCAACTAGCTGCCCTGATCCTAAAGCAAATTTAGGAAACTCTTCTGGAATTAGATCTGCCACAAACTTTGCCATTTTTAAATCCTGCTCTCTCTTTTCATTCACCGTATAACCACCATAACCAAATCCATCAAAACCGATTTTCAATAATTCCTCTGCGCAATATTTACGCAAGTTTTTATTCCAACCACCTTGAATGACAGCAAAGAGATGAGGACGATTTTTGGCTGTTAATTTATTTCTCTTGACTAGACTATCAAATTCTTTCCGCGATCGTTTCGCCCAAAGAATTGTCCGCTCCACACTTTCTTTTACTGCCTCTGCCTTCGCTTCTGGTGCTGTAAAATCATCTAAGCAAATCAAAATATCCGACCCAATGGCGAATTGCACTTGAATGGATTTTTCTGGAGTAAAAATTTCTTTTTTCTTGCCACCAAAACCAAACAGCACTCCTTCGTCAGTAATTTCTCCCGACAAAGTGCTTCCTGTCCGCTTGATGGTGGAAAAAATTTGCCAACCGCCTGAATCTGAAACTACTAATCCGTTAAACCTCATCAGTCCTTTCACTCCACCTGCTTTTTTCAAAACAGCTAACCCTGGCTGGGTCATTAAATGATAAGTATTCACCACCACGCCTTCTATTCCGATTACCTCCAAATCCATTGTGTCTAATCCTCGCACCACCGCCCGCGTCGCATCCGGCAAATAAATCGGCAAAGAATATTTTTTATTTTTGATAGTTAACTTTCTCATTTTAATCTTTCCTTGATATACTCAAACTCCTTTTTCATTTCACCTTGACTAGCACAAGTACTCTCAATTACAAATGGCACCTCCAACTTTTTAACTTTTTGAATTATTTGATCTTGTTTGGTAACAAAAATGGGTTCGTGAAAAGTCTCAAAACCGCTTATATGCACCTCTATCAACCTTTCTCCAAAATGCTCAACTAGCTCATTAGCTAATTTCAAAGTTTTGTCGTTAGTAAAAACATGATTTATATCCAGAGTAAATTTAAAATCCGTTTTTTCAAAAAATTCAGCAAGTTCTTCGGTGTTTTTATATCGTTCTTTTCTCCAATCCATATTTTCTACTGATTTGGTAAATTCACACCTCTCAAAAATAATAACGTCATCAATTAAATCAGGATGAAAAACTACATTTTCTATTTTGACTTTTTGACTTAGCTTTTCAATTTCATTAAAAACCAATCTAGTTTCTTTATTATTACCATACCTAATTCCGTGACAAGGAGCATGAATTGAAAGCGAACCAAACTTAAGCAATTTCCTTATATGCAACTTTGATAAATCTCCCATTTCCTTCATTGAATGACAAGAAACCTCCAAGTGCTCCGGCGCAATTTTAAAGCAAATATCCAGCATCTTATTAGAAATGGGATAAATTGTTTTATACATCACTCCAGTGTTAAATCCGACTTTTTTCATTTAAATTAATTTACTAATTTACTACTCCCAAAATCACCTCTGCCACTTCTCGCGCACATTTATCCCAGGAAAATCTTTTTGCGTTTTTCAAGCCATTAGCTATAACCTTTTCTCTAAATTTATTATCACTAATCATTTTACTAGCCAACTTTGCCATTACTGTCGAATCTTTTGGATTAACCAAGATATTTTTATCACCTGCCACTTCGTCCATCGGACCAAAGCTAGATGTAATCACTGGCGTTCCAACACTTTGCGCTTCCAAAATTGGAATCCCAAAACCCTCCGCCAAAGAAGGAAAGAAAAACAAGTCCGCTTTTGAAAGTAGTAGCTCCTTTTCTGCTATTGATAAGTAACCTAATTCTTCAATTGAATTTGCACCTGACAAATCATTGATTGATTTCTTTATTTTCTCGTAACCATATCCTGGTCGACCAGCTAAAATTAATTTTCCAGGATAGTTGTATCGACTTTTCAGCAAATCAAAAGCCCGTGCAATATTGTCCACATTTTTCCGTAATTCAATTCTGCCAAGAAAAAGACAAAAAGGTTCTTTTGATATATTCTTTATTTTCTCCTTAACATTTTCTTCCGTCTTTTGATTACTTATTTCAAACCCATTGGCAATAACCGTTATTTTTTCGCTTTTAACTTTATAAAGTTTCTCTAAGTCTTTTTTTGTATTCTCAGAAACCGCAATCAGCACCCGTGCCCAACGACAACTTTTTTTAATAAAAAAACGATGAAATAAAACAGAAATTAGACCATAACTTTCAGGGAAATGCTCATATTCTAAACCATGAATAGTTACTACAGAATTTTTGGGATGAAGCCAGGGTAAATTATGCGCTGGCACAAACAAAACATCTGGTGCATCATTTTTTATCACCCAAGAAAGTCCAATCTGAGTCCATAGCTTATTCCAAGCAACTTCCTTAAATTCCCAATTTTTTGGTAGTTTAAAATCAATTCTTTTCCGCGCGCCGCGATAACCATAAAGTAAAACTTGATTTTCTTCTCCTAATTTTCCCCTTAAATTTTTAATCACTTGATAAGAATATTCTTCAATTCCAGTGCGCTCTTCAACAAACGCTCTTGAAGCATCAATAGCAATTTTCATTAAATTAAAGTTAAACTTAAGCACTAAAAACAGAGCTCGATAATTTGATTACCTTATTTCATCAACGCCATTCTTTTATAAACTTCCAAATTTTCTAGAGCAATTCCAGTTCCTTTTGTCACGCACAGCAAAGGGTCGTCCGCAACATAGCAAGGCACACCTGTCGAACGAGTGATCAGCTTGTCCAAATTTCTTAACAACGCACTCCCTCCCGACAAAACCATTCCTTTATCCATTACATCTGCAGCTAATTCTGGCGGTGTTTCTTGCAAAACCTTCTTGACCGCTGCAATAATTTCCAATAACTCATCTTGAATCGCCTCTGTGATATCATTTGAGGAAATTCTAATTGTTTTGGGTAGACCGCCCAACAAATCCCTTCCTTTGATTTCTGTATAAGATTCTTTGATTTGTGGTAATGCACTTCCAATGGCAACTTTCACTTCTTCCGCCGTACGCTCTCCAATTGATAAGCCATGTTTTCTTTTAATGTATGCAGCAATGGCATTATCAATCCTATTTCCTCCCACTCGCGCACTATAAGCTGCTACTACTCCACCTAGCGAAATAACCGCCACCTCGGAAGTTCCTCCGCCAATATTAATAATCATATTACCACTAGCACTATTAATCGGGATTCCAGCACCAATCGCCGCTAACACTGGCTCTTTGACAATGTAGGCATTTTTCGCTCCTGCCTTTAATGTTGCTTCAACCACCGCCCTTCTTTCTGTTGAAGTTACTCCCGCTGGAGTGGACATCATAACATCTGGTCGAGTTAAGCGAATTCGCGGAGAAACTTTGCCAATAAAATATTTCAACATCGCTTCAGTGACCCTATAATCAGCAATCACGCCATCTTTCATTGGTCGATAGGCAATTATTTGCTCTGGAGTTCGCCCCACCATTTCTTTTGCCTCATTGCCCACTGCCAAAACTCGGTTATCTTCTACCGTTACTGCTACTACACTGGGTTCATTCACCACTATTCCTTTTTTTGGCACAAAAACTAAGGTATTCGCCGTCCCCAGATCAATGCCGATTTTACTTAAAAACATTTAATTAACTTATGACTAACACACTTCTAATAATGTACTTATTTACTCGAACCTTGAAACATTATACTTACAAATCATCTTTTCCCTTCCACCTCCAACCAAAACTGCTTAAAAAATTCTCTCATAAATTTGTCTCGCTTAAAAGCTATTTTTTTGCCAGCTAGAGTTAAAACCTTATCTTTAACATATTTCAATTTTACCTCATACTCTAGAACTGCAGAATCTTCTTTAGTGAAAACAAACTTTTTAGGATTATTCAATTTTGCCAATTCTTTTTCTCTACCAGTATACATATTGCCAGATCCAGCATTACCAGCAAACAAAAAAGCCCTCCCAATTCCCACCGCTCCGATCGAATCAATTTTGTCCGCATCAAAAAGAACTTTGGCTTCAATCGTTTTTGGTTGCAAGTCATTTCGAAATCGATGACTGATCACAGCGTGTTTAACTTCCTCAATAATTCCTTCGGGCAGTTTATATTTTCGTAAAATATTTTCCGCCATTTCTGCCCCCTTTTCCGCATGACAAAATGCTCTTTTTGGAGCTTATTTCATCTTTTCGCGCAATATCATGTAACAGCGCTGCTATTTCTAAAATTTGCAAATCTGCTTTTTCTTTCTTACCAATAGTCAGCGCTAAATTCCGCACCCTCTCCACGTGTGACCAATCATGACAACCATTGGATCCCACAAAAAATTCTCGTGCTTCTTTCTCAATTTTTTTAATTACCCCTGGTGCAATTTTCATTTTTCTTATTTTTAAAATCTCATTCTATTCCTCTGTCATTTCAATTTCAGCCCCTAGACTCTGTAATCTTTCTGCGATATTTTCATAGCCACGATTAATTGAGTAAACATCCCTCAAGACTGACTTTCCTGAGGCTGCTAACATCGCCACTAAAATTATTGCTGCTGGTCGCAAAGCCGGTGGTGCCATCATTTCCGCATGAGTAAATTTGGTTGGTCCTTCAACATAAACTCGATGCGGATCTAATAGTGTAATCTTTCCACCCAAGCGATTAAGTTCGGTGAAATAAACTGCCCTATTCTCAAAAGCCCAATCATGAATTAGGGTTCGCCCCTTGGCCTTCATGCAAATCGGCACGAAGAATGGTAGATTGTCTTGATTAATTCCAGGAAAGGGCAAAGCGTGAATTTTTTCTTCTGGAGCAGTTAGTTTTGACGGGTAGATAGCTAAATCTATTAATCTAGTTTTCTTATTCTTAGAAAAATATTGTCTCCTAATTTCAAACCGCTGTCCCATTTTTTTTAGCTTCAACAATTCCAGTTCCAAAAACTCAATTGGACAACGCTTAATCATAAGATTGCTTTCTGTGGTGATAGCTAAAGCAATAAAAAACATCGCCTCAATCGGATCTTCGCTAATTTCATAAGTTACCTCTTTTTTAATTTCACTTAATCCAACCACCTCTAGAGTTGAAGTGCCGATTCCTTTAATTTTTACCCCCAATTGTTGCAAGAAAAAACACAAATCCTGCACCATATAATTAGAAGTTGCCATTCGAATGATTGTTTTTTTCTCAATTTGAGCTGCCGCCAAAAGTGCTGTTTCAGTCACTGTGTCACCTGATTCATACAATACAAATTCTCCCGCAGGGGAAAATTGACTAGCATCAATTTCATAACTATCTTTACTGGCTTCAACGCTTAGTCCAAAATTTTCTAAAACAAATAAATGCGGCTTTACCGTCCGCTTTCCCAATTTACAGCCACCCGCCTGAGGAATTGAATACTTTTTAAACTGCCTAATTAAAGCCCCAATCAATAAAATCACACTCCGTGTTTTTTGCGCAGCTGACTTATCAATCTTCTTTAAGTTTATTTTTTTAGGTGGAGCTAAAATTAATTGACTCCCGCTTTTCTCAATTACAACTCCTATGCTCCCTAAAACCTCTAACCAACGATTAACTTCTTCGATCTGAGGAACGTTGTTTAGAATTGTTTTGCCTTTATTTAATAAGCTAGCTGCTAAGATAGCCACGGTAGCATTTTTTGATCCATTAATTGAAATCTCTCCCGCTAGCTTCCTGCCTCCATTAATTTTAAAATTTTCCATTACTTAAATTTAAAATATTTATAATAACCATCTTTTGCTCACCTTGGTCTCTAATTGATTCTATCTAAAAAACAAAGTCTCCTTTTCTCCAAATCAGCCAATACTTACTATTTCGCCTCGCTCTTTCATCATCTTCTTCTAAATGCTGATGCGAAAACTGTTTAAATTTTTGGTTTAAACCTTTAGTTAAGATCATTTGATAGCGCCCCTTTACTTTTTGACCGAATAAATTGAAAGCGATTCGTCCAGATCCTAAACTTCCCCTGCTCAAACCCCACCTTCCTTGATCCCAAATCTTAACTATTCCTGCACCGTAATTTCCTGCTGGTATTTCTCCTGAAAAATCTAAATATGCAACTGGGTGATCCTCCGTCTGAATTGCTAAATGCTTCACCTCTTTGATCAATGGTAGATTTTTCGGCACTGCCCATGACTTAAGCACAACAAATTCACTTTGTTCATCTTTCATTTCCAAACGAAAGTCATAGTGAGAAAGAGAGGCGTAATGCTCTTGAATAACAAATCTATTTTTTGACGGACAATCAACCTTTGCCGGAATAGGCTCGCCGGTTCTTGAAAAATCACGCTTCAATCTATATTCAATGAGACTCATAATTTGGTTTTATTGTAGCACCCTTCTAAAAATATTCAATCTTTTATTTAAGCCTTAAAAAAACTCTTGCACTTTTTTTAAAAGGTTATATAATTGAATTAGATTTATCAGAAAATAAAATAATAAAAATTACAAACAAAATTAAATTAAACCTATGGGGGCAAAAAAAACCACTACCAATAACTCTGCCGACCAAGCAGAAAAAATTCGTTCCTTGCAAGAAATGATTGCTACTGCTGAAAAGACAATTCTTTCAGCTAAGGCAATGCTGGCTCAAGTTCAGGGCAACACTAATTCAAAACTTTCACCGAGTGGCATAAAAAATGGAATTGATTCAGGTGAAAACCAGGTTATTCTTGGTGTATTTGATGGTCAGATTATGCAAGGCGAAGATGGAAAACAATATCCAGTTCCTGCTAATTACGCCTCTAAGTCAAAGTTGGTTGAAGGCGATACCATGAAACTAACCATCACTCAAGGCGGCGGTTTTATTTATAAACAAATTGGCCCTGTTGAAAGAAAATACCTAATTGGTATTGTCATCCAAGATGAATATGGTAACTACACGATCCGCACTGACAGCAAGGACTATCGAGTGCTTTTAGCAGCGGCAACCTATTTCAAAATCGAAGCTGGTGATGAAGTAACCATTATTGTCCCCCGAGATGAAGATGCTGTTTGGGGTGCAATCGAAAATATCGTGCGCAAAGGGAGTTCGGATCTCAGCTCTTTTCAAGAAGAAGACTCAGTCAGAAAATCAAAACTAGTTAAAAAGGCTAAGTTAATTGAAGAGGCTGAGCCAAAGGAAGCATTTGCGGAAGAAGTTGAAGTAAAAGAAGAACCATCACGTCCCTCAGCCATTGAGGCTCTTGAGCAAGAGATTGCCGAAGAAAGAAAAAAACAACTTAGCCAGAAAGACATTTTAGATGAATGGACCCCTGATATCGAGGAGCTAAAAAAGGAGGCCGGCAAAAAATCAGACTAATTGACAATATATTTATCGAATTAGAAAGTATCTTGTACTAGAATATTAAGAATTTTCACATCTACAATTTTATGCTTAAAAAAATGTCCCTTAGTGACAAAAAAGACTATTGGGGAGTAGTTTTGATTGGTTTTTGTGTTCCTTTTTTCTTAATCCCAACTGTCAACAATGTAATTCGAGATGAAACTAAAATCCCGTTTTTGAGCCAAAATCTTAGACAATATTTTATTGATTTAAGTTTTTTAAGCTGGCTTTTTTTCGCACTCCTATTCTCTTTCTTACTAATTGCTATTTTTTTACTGGTTTTATTCACTGCTAAAAAACTAGTTGCCAATATACCGGTTCTTCTGCAAATAATTAGGTTTGTTTTTGTAGGCGGATTCAATACCTTGCTGGATTGGGGTGTGGTTAATTTGTTGGTTTTCATATCAGGTTTATCCAGCGGCTGGCAATTTTACTTCTTTAAAGCTACTTCTTTTTTAGTTGCCAATATTGCTAGTTATTTTTGGAACAAAAACTGGACATTTCAATCAGACAAAAAAAATTCTTCTGCTTTTTGGCAATTTTTTGTTGTTAGCTTATTGGGTCTACTAATCAATGTTTCCACTGCTTGGGTCATTGTTGATTTTATCGGACCAATTAGAGAAATTTCTGCTATAATTTGGATGCAGTTTGGACTACTGACTGCCACTGCGATTTCAATGGTTTGGAACTTTATTGGCTATAAGCTAATCGTTTTCAAGAAATAATTTATAAAAAACTCTAAATAGCTAACCTAGAAACCTCTTTCAAAAGAGCTTTTTGGGGTTTTATTAATTTGCTTTGTAAAATAAACAGTGATATTATTTTACACACAAAAATTAATTCTACTAAACAATATTGATCATGAAAAATTTTGAATTAATTGTGGGAGAGTTAACAAAATTAGGACTAAACAGAAGAGAGGCTAACCTCTACTTAACTCTTTTGCAAAAAGGTCCCTCCTCGGCAACACAACTCTCCTCCTGGCAAAAGCTAAGTCGTCCTACAATTTATCGAATTTTAGCTGACTTACAGAAAAAACAATTAGTTATCGCAAATAAACAAAAACGGAGTACCTGCTTTTCTGCTAATTCTCCTGAGATGCTCCTACAAGAATTAGTACTCCGAAAAAGAAGAGCGGAAGAACAAGAGAGAGAATTTTTACGCATCATCTCACTTCTCCAAGATTATTACCAATCTCTTAGTGGCAAAAAAATAGCTTATTTGATTAATCCTCGAATCGCATGGGATAACTTTAGCTCTACTCACTCTAAAGATTTAATTGTTTTAAATTTTAGTGCTGAGAAAAAGACAAGCCAAAAGCTCCAAAAAGTATTTAAAAAAATTAAAGAGCGCCTAGGTGGAGACACCTCAATAAAGCAAATAAATCTGGTTAAAACTAAACCTAGCCTTTCTAAAAATGTTAAGCTGAAAACTATTTTAATTTCTGAAAAAACTTTCGTTATTTTTAGCAACAAAGCCTTTCGCATTGAACAAGAGGAATTAACAGCCACTTTTAGACTTATTGCTGAAGTTATAGAATTAAAAAACTAGTTAACTTAGACTGTAAGCTAAAAATAAACATCCTTAAAGCATTGACTAATAAATAATTCGTAATCTTCAAGGATTGAATTGTCTTGAAAAAATAATATGCTATAATTGGCTTAATTTGAAGAATATAAAAATTCAACCAAAAAATAAGTATTATTAATTTTTAAAAATAAAAAATGAGAAAAATCAAAGCAACAATGATTTTGCTCGCCGCGGCTCTAGTCGTCGTGCCTTTTGCCTCCAGTCAAGCAGTCTCTGGCAAAAATATCAGCGACACTAGAATCGTAGTCAAAGCCAAGCAAGGTGGAAAGTGGTTTAAGTCACTAGAAGAAAAGACTGGAAAAAATGGTGTCTTGAAAGTAAAAAATGTATTGCCAGGTCAATACAAGTTTGAGTTAAAAAACAAAAAGGATGCCAAAGATGGTCAATTTCTAGCTTTAAAATTGAGAGTTTTGGACGAAAAGGGACGAAAGTTCACAAAAAAAACAGCTGTTGAGGTTTCTACTAACGTAAGTGGTAAAGACGTTCTTATTGCCAAAGTCACTACTAATAAAAAGGGAGAATTTGAGCTTGAAAATGTTCCCTTGGATATGGAGTATAAGATAAAAGTAGCAGATAGCTCTAAAGTAAAAAAGAAGAGCGATAAAGCCAGAATTAAAACTAAAGCTAAAATTGAAAAGAGTAAATGGTTTCCTAATCGCTATCAAAGAACCGACAGAAGCTATACTTACAAAGTAAGTGATGTTCTACCTGGAAAATATAAATTTAAGTATAAATCAGGTGACAGAAATGACAATCAGCCGTTCACATTAAACGCTAGACTGCTTGATAAAAATGGTAAGCAAATCAAAAAAGCAACTAACGTTACAGTTTACGGATACCTAGGAAAAGGCAAAGTAAAAACCAAACTAGCTACCCTAAAGACTGATAAGAAAGGTTGGGTAACAATTCCTAATGTCATGCCTGGAATGCAATATAGAATTGATGTAAAATAAGCAGTTACATTGACTTTTGAAATTTTAAAACCGCTCTCTGAGCGGTTTTAATTATCATAAAATTGAAGCGACTTACTCTACAGTCACACTTTTAGCTAAGTTTCTCGGCTTGTCTACATCATAACCTCGACTAACTCCTATGTGATAAGCAAGCAATTGCAACGGCACAACACTTAATAGAGGAGTCAACATCTCCAATGTTTTTGGTATATAAATCACATCATCAGCTAACTTCGCAATCTCTTTATTGCCTTCCGTGGCAATCGCTAAAACTTTTCCTCCACGCGCCTTTATTTCCTCAACTCCACTGACTACTTTCTCATAAACACTGTCTGATGGAATAATAAATAGAGAGGGAAAATTGCTGTCAATCATAGCAATTGGTCCATGCTTCATCTCACCAGCAGCGTAGCCTTCTGCATGGGCATATGAAATTTCTTTCAGCTTTAGAGCTCCCTCCATTGCAATTGGAAAATTATATTTCCTTCCCAGATAAAGCCAATTGTCATATTTACCATATTTTTTTGCAATTTTTTTAATCTCAGCCTCTTTCTTCAGAGTCTTTTTAACTAAACCAGGAATTCGCTTAAGCTCTTCAGCAATTCTCTTCCCCATCACAAAAGACATTTGTCTTTGTCGTCCAAGTGAAAGTGTGATTAAAGTTAAAATTGAAATTTGAGAAGTAAACGCCTTAGTTGAGGCAACTCCGATTTCCGGACCAGCATGATTATAAACTCCAGCATCAGTTTCTCGCGCAATAGTTGAACCAACAACATTAACCACTCCTAGAGACAAAGCTCCCTTGAGCTTTCCCTCTCTGATCGCTTCTAGTGTATCAGCTGTCTCTCCTGATTGAGAAATAGCCAAGATGGCTGTATTTTCATCAATCACTGGTCTACGATATCGAAATTCACTAGCTGTTTCTACCTCTACTGGAATGCCAGCATACTCCTCGATCATATACTCTCCCACTAAACCAGAATAATAAGAGGTCCCGCAACTAACAATAATTATTCTTTTTATCTTCGCTAAGCGATCTCTAATTTCTTTGGTTGGCGCTAATCCACCTAAGATGGGAGTCTGAGAACCTTCTTTTATAAATTTATCCACTCTCCCCCTGATTGCGCTTTCAATAGCCTGTGGTTGCTCATGAATCTCTTTTAGCATGTAATGCTTAAAGCCACTCTTTTGCGCACTCTCTTGAGTCCAACTAATTTTAACTGATTCCTTTTCAACCTCTCCCTGTCCAATCTCCACCACCTGGTAGCCCTTCGGAGTGATCTTTGCAACTTCTCCATCATTCAAGTAAACTACCTGCTTGGTGTAGCTAATAATTGCAGCAGCGTCAGAAGAGACAATATATTCATCGTCTCCGACACCAAAAAGTAAAGGGCTGCCCTTTTTAGCAATTACAATCATATCCGGATCAGCCTCAGAAATAACTGCTATGCCGTAAGCACCTACTAATTTTGGCAAAACTCTTTGCACTGCTTCAAAAAGATCATTGACCTTTCTTCTTTCCTCTTCAATTAAATGCACAATAACCTCTGTATCCGTTTCTGATTTAAACTTATGTCCCCTTCTTGAAAGTCTTTTTTTTAACTCTAAATAATTTTCGATTATTCCATTATGGACAACCGCAATTTTATTTTTACAATCAGTATGTGGATGAGAATTAGCAACAGAAGGCTTGCCATGAGTTGCCCAGCGAGTATGCGCCACTCCAACTTGACCTTTTAAGTCAAGCTTTGCAATCTTTTTTTCTAACTCAACCACCATACCAACTGCCCGCACAGATTTAACTTTCGCCTTATCTAAAACTGCTAATCCTGCACTATCATAGCCTCGGTACTCAAGTCTCTTTAACCCTTCCATTAAAATTGGCTTTGCTTTTTGCTTGCCAACATAACCGATTATTC
This sequence comes from Candidatus Moraniibacteriota bacterium, assembly GCA_012841575.1. Classification (GTDB taxonomy): domain Bacteria; phylum Patescibacteriota; class Minisyncoccia; order Moranbacterales; family DUUL01; genus DUUL01. Next base: position 17,253 of record DUUL01000050.1, read on the forward strand.
CGCACATTTTTTTATATTACTAAATTACAACTTTTAGCTATGCTCTTCCAATGCCATGATAATTAATTCCCAGGGCTTTGATTTTTTCAGAGTCCAAATAATTCTTTCCATCAATTATTGCCAAGACGCCATATTTTTTAAAATCACCCAAGTCCATTTCTAAAAATTCTTGATGTTCTGTCGCAAAAATAACTGCAGTGGACTTTTTTAGAAAAGTTTTTAAGTCTTTTACAGTCGATTTTCCAGGGACAAGTGGATCATAGGTAACTACCTTTGCACCTTTTTCTTCTAGTAAATCCATTATCTTAAAAGAAGGTGACTCACGAGTGTCATCCACATTTGGTTTGTAAGCAAGTCCCATTATTCCAATTGTCACTCCTTTAAGTGGCAACTTTAATTCATTTAATGCATCCTGTAATAATTCTACTGTATAAGAAGGCATTTCATTATTAGTCTCCCTCGCCATTCGCAACAGTTTATGATCAAAACCTCCCTCCTTAGCTCTTTCAATTAAGTAATAAGGATCGACTGGGATACAATGCCCACCCACTCCACAAGAAGGCCAGTGAGGCATAAAGGAATAAGGTTTAGTCGCAGCACCCTCAATCACATCTTTAACATCTATTCCCATTCGATCAAAGCTTCGCGCCAATTCATTAACAAAAGCAAGATTAATGTCTCGAAAAGAATTTTCGACAATCTTAACTGCCTCCGCTGCTCGAATTGACTTCATTGGTCTAACCTCTCCACTTAAGATAGATTCATAAAAATTGACTGCTCGCTTTAAACCCTTCTTGCTCATCGCACCCACAACACGATTTGTGTTTACTAGATCAAAACCCTTACTAAACCTAGACTTCCCTGGATCAATTCTTTCCGGACAATGCGCTAAATAATAATCTCTTCCCTCCTTGAGTCCCGCCTCTTTGAAAATAGGCTCAATAACCTCCTCGCAAACTCCTGGATTGACCGTTGACTCGATAATCACCAACTGTCCTTTGTTGATATTTTCAATAATCATTTTTGTCGCTGAAATAATCGGTTTTAGATTCGGGTAAAAATTTTTATCAACTGGAGTTGGCACGCAAACGACAACAATATCTGCCTTTTTAATTTTATCACCCTTATCACTAACAGCAATCTTCTTAAGCCATTCTTTTCTTCTCTGAATAAAATCTTCCTTGAAGGGAGAAGTCCCTTTCTTGATCTTCTTTAATTTTTCTTTATCTAAGTCAATTCCGAAAACATTATAGCCATTTTCAGCGCAAATTAACGCTACTGGTAAACCAACATAGCCCAAGCCAATCACTGCCACATTATTATCTTTGGCTCTTTTCATATTTTTCTAATAATAATTAATAAATCTAAGTATAGAGAATTTACCATAAAATCAAAAGAAAAGCAACGCAAGCGCCCAAACCAAGGTAAAAAATTTACCTTGGTTTTATTGCCTATAAAGACTTAGCGGCTAAGCTAATTTCTTTTTCAAATAAACCTCTAACTCCCCGATTTTCACTCGCTCCTGCTCCATCGTATCACGATCACGCACTGTTACTGCCTGATCTGTTAAGGTTTCAAAATCAACCGTCACGCAATATGGGGTGCCAATTTCATCTTGGCGTCGATAGCGCTTACCAATCGACTGGGTTTCATCGTACTCGCAAATAAAGTGAGTTTTCAAATTGTTGAATAATTCCCTAGCCGGCTTAGTTAACTCTTCTTTTTTAGAAAGTGGTAAGATAGCAACTTTAACTGGAGCTATTTTAACTGGAAACTTCAGAACTACTCGCTTCCCTCCCTTAACTTCTTCCTCAGCATAAGCTGCCACCAGACTAGCAAAAACCAATCTATCCAAACCAACTGTTGGCTCCAAAACGTGAGGCACAAAACGTCGGTTATTGACTGCGTCAAAGTATTCCAACTTTTGTCCAGAAAATTTAGCATGTTGCGTTAAATCAAAATCAGCTCGATGTGCCAGTCCAAACAATTCTTCATAACCTCGAGTACCAAAAGGAAAAGCAAACTCTGTATCCACTGTCTTTTTAGAGTAATGAGAAAGCTTGTCTTTAGGATGTTCATAACGACGTAATTGATTGCTTTTAATGCCTAACTCTAAAGCAAACTCTTCTTGCCATTGTAGCCATTGCTCAAATAATGGCTCCCAATCAACTTCTGGGTCAATAAAATACTCAATCTCCATTTGCTCAAATTCTCTTAATCGAAAAATAAAATTCTTGGCGACAATTTCATTCCGGAAGGCTTTTCCTATCTGTGCAATCCCAAAAGGAATTTTGGGTCGCAAAGAATCAACTATGTTTTTAAATTCAATGAAAATAGCTCCTGCAGTTTCCGGCCTTAAATAAACAGCTTCACTAATTCCATTCATTTCAGTTTTAAACATCATGTTTAAGTTTCTTGCTTCTGTCCAATTTTGCTTACCACATTCAGGGCACTTGATCTCTGCTTGAATAATTTTGGTCATTTCCTCTAATTGTCCTTCTAAGTCCTGACCAGTAAATTCTTCCACTAAATGATCAGCTCTAAATCTTTTCTTGCATTCCTTACAATCAACCAAAGCATCATTAAAACCCTCTGTGTGACCTGAAGCCTCCCATAATTTAGGATGCAATAAAATTGGCCCATCAATCCCAACAATGTCCTCTCTGTCATGCACAAACTTCTTCCACCACAACTGCTTAATATTATTTTTCAACTCAGCACCATAAGGTCCATAACCGTAAGCATTAGCTAGTCCTCCATAAATTTCACACGAGGGAAAAACAAAACCTCTTCGCTTACATAATGAAACTATTTTCTCCATTACTCCATTTTTTTCTTTTGCTTCTTTACTCATTTAATTAAAATTAATGATTAATAATAAAAAACTCGTCCCAGAAAATTCTTTATTAGAATTATCCAGGACGAGTTTCCCCGCGGTTCCACCTGTATACCAAATCACTAAAGTGATTTAGCCCTCTTGATTTTTATTGCTAGCTCCAGGGAGCCAATCCCCTTTCAGCACTAGCAAGATAATCTTAACTAATTAGAAAGAAAAGTCAAGCTAAAAAAATAATGCGAAGACAATCTTCTTTAATTCACATCTCAGTCAACCCTACTTCATTCCATGCCACGCTACTCCTTCATAATTCCAAAAATGGGGTGAGTAAGTAGCGATGATATGTTTTTTTTCTGCTTCAGAGATGGTATAGAAGTGAACGGCATGGGCCTTTGAGTAGAATCTATACAGAGGTGTGGTGAAAGATTACGGTGTTTTGTGTGCATACCAAGCCACACCTTCATAGTTAAACTTAGCTTCAGGATATTTATTGTTGATGAGTTCGTTTTTTTCTGCTTCAGAGATTGTGTAGAAGTGTTTTCTATTAGTCAAGGAATAGAAGCGATGGATTGGTGCCATACCCGGAAGGCTGTCTCTGATCGCATTATAGGCAACACCTTCATAGTTCCAGGTGCGGGGTGGATAGGTGGCAATGATGTGGTTTTTCTCTGCTTCAGAGATGGTGTAGAAGTGTGCTTGAAATTCTTCGGAGTAGAAGCGGTAGATAGGTTGATTATCTGTGTACACAAGATAGACCTGATATGTTCCCGTGCGATTATCGCTCCAGACAATTCGATTGCCGGACAATCTAGAATTCCAAGATACCGCCCCATGAGTAAGTCGTTTCTCTTTTTGACGTACTAGATCGTACATATAAATATCACGACTCCCATGACGATTATCATCCCATATGATGATATTACCGGAGATGGAGGGATTTTTCTTTTCATATGTATCCGTAGTAACTTTTTTTTCTGTATTTGTAGAAAGGTCATACATGTAGAGGTCCCAGTTGCCACCACGATAATCCTCCCACACAATGATATTGCCAGAAATAGCTGGAACGATCTGTCTACTAGTATGTGTACTAACCTTTTTTTCTGTGCCTGTAGTCAGATCGTGCATGTAGATGTTCGAATTGCCATTGCGATCATCCTCCCACACAATGATATTGCCAGAAATAGCTGGTTTAGACTTTTTACTGGCATGCGTACTAACCTTTTTTTCTGTGCCCGTAGTCAGATCGTGCATGTAAATATCCGGATTGCCCACCTCTCTCCGATCCTCCCATACAATGATATTGCCAGATATTTTTGGATAAAAAGGAACTGCGAAACCTCCTGTAATACGCGCTTCTGTCTTCGTAGTAAGATCATACATATAAATACTGCCAAAGAAGCCATCTCGAAGATCTTTCCAAATAATTTTGTCGCCAGAGATACTGGGATCTCTCTGAGATTCCACATTCGTTGTGATACGCGTTTCCTCTCCGGTTGTCAAGTCGTAGAGATAAATATCTCCATTCCCGCTACGATCATCATTCCAAACAATTTTATCACCAGAAATTGCAGGATTATAATGATTCACTCCATCATTAAGAGTGATACGTATTTCCTGCGCCCACGCCGACTGCCACACGCAAAAAAGTGCCAACAGAAAAAGGAAAAATAACTTTTTCATTTTTTACGTTAAGATATTAAAATTACAATTTTCTTACTTCCCAAAAAATAAACAGCCCGTAATGGACTGTTTATTTTTTTCTTACCGCAACGCATGCCAAGCGACCCCTTCATAATTCCACACATGGGGTGGATAAGTAGCGATGATATGTTTTTTTTCTGCTTCCGATGCAGTGTAAAAATGAACAGCACTAGCTTCAGAATAAAAACGGTGTAACGGACGAGTGGCAGCAGCATTCTTTTTATGCGCATACCAAGCCACACCTTCATAGCTAAATTTGGCCTCAGGATATTTATTGTTGATGAGTTCGTTTTTTTCTGCTTCAGAGATTGTGTAAAAGTGTTTTCTGTTAGTTAGAGAATAGAAACGGTGGATCGGCGCCATACCCGGAAGACTATCACTAATCGCATTATAGGCAACACCTTCATAGTTCCGGGTGCGGGGTGGATAGGTGGCAATGATGTGGTTTTTCTCTGCTTCAGAGATGGTGTAGAAGTGTGCTTGAAATTCTTCGGAGTAGAAGCGGTGAACGGGTTTGGGAGTAGCTACTGGCGGCTCCACAGCTGTAGGAGAAAAGTCTACAAGAAAGATGTCTGCACCTCCATATCGAAAGTCCTTCCATGCCAACCGATTTCCAGAAATTGTTGGCTCAGACTGCTCTTCTGCATTGGTTGTGATGCGCGTTTCTTTGGCAGTTGCAAGATCATAAAGATAAATATCGAAATTGCCATTGCGGTTGTCTGCCCATGCCACCTTATTACCAGAAATTGCCAGATCTCGTAGGTCCGTTGTTGTATTTTTTGTTACCTTTACTTCTGTTTTTGTATCAATGTCATAGACGTAGACATTGTACCGCCCTGTTCCATTTTCGTTATACCTGTACGCCACCTTATTACCAGAAATTGCAACAAAGTCCATACGATCTCCCTTGTCGCTAATCAAGGGATACGTTGTGACACCAGTCAAGATATTATACAGCCGTAGTAGCCCATTGGGATTGTTGGTTGTATCAGACCACACAACGTAGTTGCCAGATATTGCGGGGCGTTCCTGATATTTCCCCTCGGAAGTAACAAGTCGCTTCTCCGTGTTAGTGGCAAGGTCATACATATACACAGCGGACCCTATCGATCCATCTCGATAGTCCTGCCATACAATCTTGTCTCCGTCAATTTTTGGATACACTTGCGATTTGGTATTGGTAGTGATACGTTTTTCAACATTTGTAGCTAAATCGTACATGTAAATATCCTGATTTCCATTACGCCAATCCGTCCATACAATCCGATTACCAGAAATAGAGACATCATCCTTTCTACTAGCAACATTTGTAATGCGTCTCTCTTTTTTTGTTATAAAATCATACAAATAAACCTCTGTATTTGTTTCGCTTACATGACGATTGTCAAGCCATACAATTTTATCCCCAGACAACGATGGGCTATATTCCCCAAAAAAACCGGATGTCAATTGTACCTCTTGAAATTACGCCTGTGCATTTTGTGCACACGAAAAAACGAGCGTACAACAAAAAGCCACGGAAGCGATAAACAGTCTTTTTATTTTTTGTTTCATTTATTTAAAAATATAAATTAATTTTGCTTCAGTTTAAGATTATATTAATTCAAAATCTAAAACATCTCAAGGACATTATAAAGTCTCCCAGCAAGCCCATTTAATTTTTTATTATTTTCTAGATTATTTGTTTTCCACAACCGCTTTTATTTTATATGGTCGCTCTTTTTTAGCTTGATGAAAAGTTTTAATAGAAATATCAGCAAGCAAGCCAGAAATGAAAAGCTGGATTCCAATTAGTACCATAAAAACCCCAATGATTGGCAAAGCCCTCTCTCGCAAAGCAGTTCCGAAAATAATTTTATCAATTAATGTCCACGTCACCACTAAAGATCCAGAGAAAGCAAAAAACAAACCGATCCCACCAAAAAGATGTAACGGGCGATCCGCAAATTTACGCCAAAACCAGACGCTAATCATATCCAAAAATCCCTTAATCACTCGCTTATAATTATACTTTGTCTTCCCCGCAATTCTTGGCCGATGATTAACCGCAATTTCTCCAATTTTAAATCCATTAATCTTCATCATTGCTGGAATAAAGCGGTGCATCTCACCATAAAGATCAATAAAATCAAAACATTCTTTTTTATAAGCCTTCAGACTACAACCACTGTCTTTAATCCCATCATGGATTAGAATCTTGCGCAACTTATCTGCTCCTCGCGAAAGAAATTTCTTAGAAAAAGAATCCTTACGATTTTTTCTCCAACCACTCACCACATCATAACCCTCATCCATTTTCTCTAGCAACCTTGGAATATCCGCCGGATCATTTTGCAAGTCTCCATCTAGCATAATAATAATGTCGCCAGTAGACTCCTTCACTCCAGCATCCATTGCTGCTGTCTGCCCAAAATTTTTGCGAAACAAAACCATCTTAAGCGGCTTTAATTCCTTCATTAACTCCACTGTCTTGTCTTTGCTACCGTCATCAACAAAAATAATTTCAGCATTGTAATTATTTTTTTTAATTACCTCAAAAATTTGTCGGTGTAATTCCTTAACATTCCCCTCTTCATTGTAAACTGGCACTACAATGGATAGTTTTTTTTCGCTGGATTTCATTTATGTATTTATAACAAACATCTTAAACATACTTTGCAAAATCAATAAATATATTTATTTAGATTAAAAGTTTACCTTTTCTACTTCTTACCTATTCTTTCAATGGCCCGCAAAATTTCTAAAGGCACTGCAAAAATAACCGTGTTAGATTGATCAGAACTCAAGTCATTAATTGTGCTAAGTGTTCGTAAATGCAAGGCACCTTCAGAAGTCGCCAAGGTTTTTGCTGCCTTAGCCAGATTTTCTGACGCCACCACTTCTCCTTCTGCTTTAATTATCACCGCCCGCTTTTCACGCTCTGCTTCTGCTTGCCTACCAATCACTCGCTTCATTTCTTCTGGTAAGGTTACGTCTTTTAGTTCAACTGATTGCACTTGAACACCCCAGGCATCAGTAGCTTTGTCTACAATTAATCGGATTTTTTCTGCAATCTCATCTCGCCTAGAAAGTAGTTCATCTAGGTTAACTTCTCCTGTCACATTCCGCATTGTTGTTTGTGCCAACTGTGAAACCGCATGATAAAAATCCTCTACTTCTATAATTGCTTTCTCGGCATCCACCACTTTGTAATAAATCACTGCATTTACTCGCACTGAAATGTTGTCTTTAGTAATCGCTTCCTGATCGGGCACATCCACTGCTTTCACTCGCATATCGACTTTTTGATAGCCTTGAAAAACTGGGATCACCAATCGCCAACCTGGCTCCATCACCCCCGTAAATTTTCCAAAAGAAAACTTTACTCCCTTTTGATATTGATTAATTTGTTTAATAGAAGAAACTAAAACTACCAAAACTAAACCAATTAAAATTCCCATTATTTTATCTTACTAATTAAGCCCTCCAGTAACTTCATTTTACCAGACTTCAGTGTTTTGTCCAACGCTAGAATTGAAATTAATAGCTTTTTTAGTAATTATTATTTCTATTACTACCAAATAAATAATTTGTAAATTAGACATTCTCCCTGCTCTCCTTAGCAGAATTAATGAGCCTGACTACCCGTCTCACAAGCAGACCCGCTCCAGCATAGCAAACCCCGTTTTTCACAAATAACTTTTAATTACTAGCATTTACCAACTCCCGTAAAATCTCATCTAATTTCTGCACTTCACCCTCCACACTCAATTCAGCCAAATCATAATTAATTTTTCCAATCTGCAAATCCTCCAAAACATCCTTAAAGCCACTCCCATCTTTCAAATAATTTCCTTTTTCACCTAAACGTGCCTGATTAAAATTATTATCAAAGCAAACAATTGGTAAACCAGCTGCCATATAGTTCAATAATTTTCCACTGCTTTCTGTTGAATCTCTCTTAGGTTCGATTGCAACATCCGCCAAAACCAAATATTGAGCAAGAGCTAAATAACTATTGTCTTTCGCAAAATAAATTTCATCTCTTCCAGTTATTTTTTTCTGATATTCTTCTTTTTCACGTCCTCCTCCAAACAGCAATAACTTCCAACCGTCTGGTTTTTGAGAAATAAAAGTATCCAAAAGCCAATCAACACCCTTGCCTTTCTCCATTCCGCCGGTATAAATCAAAAGCCTGTCTAACCCCTTCCAACTGGCGATTTTCTTCAATTCCAAATCTCCTTCACTATCACTATCCTTATTTAATAATTTTTCTTGTGCAAAAAAATCCAAATCAACCCCATCCCTTACTAACGCAAATTTAGTTTTGGGGTATTTCACCCTCAAAACTTCTAAGCTATTTTCACCACTCACTACAGCTGCATCTGCCACCCTCACCAACCAATAAGAGAGATTAACAAATATTTTCTTAGCAAAAGTCTTCTCTTGATTATAGCTTTCAAATTCATCTCGCAAGTCACCCTGCAGATCCAATAAAATCGGTGGTTTTTTCAACCGAAATCCAGAAAAAATCCAGGCCCCCAATCGTGCCAACCAAGCCACTCCCAATCCCTCAAAAAGATGAGCATGAATGACATCTGGTTTCTTGTTTTTTATTAAAAAAATTCCTCGCCATGCCATCTCTAAATCAAGATAAATTTTCCCCCAAGAAAATCCCGGTGATACTTTTGTATACCACTTATTGGGACTAATGCGTTCGGTCTTAATCTCTGGCATTTCTTTACCTAATCCATAGCAAAAGACTGACACTTCATGCCCTAATTTCTGCAAATACTTTGCTTCTTGATAAATTCTAATGTGTGAACCACGATCAGAAAAAAATGATGTTGGTGCAATTGCTAATATTTTCACCTTAAAAAACTTTTAATAAAATCCAAATCAAAATCCAAATGGCATAGATTATTTGTAAAACTAACACAGCCCCCGAACCAAGTAAAGTCCCCATAGCAGCCCTCACCGCTTTCATTCCCTTTTTTCCAACATAAACCTCTCCCAATACTGCCCCTAAAAAGGTTCCCAATAAAATTCCTAATGGTGGAAAAAGAAAAAACCCAATAATTCCTCCTGTAATGGATCCAATAATTCCCTGTTTACTAGCTCCAAAAAACTTAGCCCCTAAAATTGGCACAATATAATCCAAAATCATCAACCCCAAACCACAAGTTACAAAAATAATTAAACTTGCTGTTGAAAGCCCTTCCACCCCACCACTGAAAAACAAGATTGCTATCGCCGCAAGACTTAATACTGAACCAGGTAACATTGGAATAAGCGTCCCGAAAACACCTAGTATTGCTAAAATAATTGCAATAATTTCCCAAATCGTCATTTATAAGATAAAAAATTAATCTACTTTTTACTTAACAAAATCCTTTTTGGTAAACGAATTTCCTGCCCTGCTGGTAAACCAGTTTTGTATTTCTTAATCGCTGGATTCAATTCACTCACTTCGCCCAAGTCTAGATTTCCATTGCTTGCTATTTGCTCTAAGGTAACTAGCTTTTTCAAATTAACCACCAATTTCAATTCTTGTCCTGGATGAATGTCTTTGGCTCCACGCAAACGATTTTGTTTTTGCAACAGAGAAACTATCTCACTTGTTTTCGGTGCCGAATTTGGTAATACCTGTTCCATTTTCACCCTTAATTTCTGCGCAATTCCAGTTAAATTATCCCCCTTATTAACTTTTACAGATAAAGACATCTTCTTTTTTTCTGGTAGGGTGAAAGTTTCATAACTGATTTTTGATGCCGGAAACTTCTCTCTTAAATTGTAATCCTCAATCACTTGCCAAATGGCAAAAAATTTTTCTGGATAATTTAGATTTTCTAAAGCACTGGAAAGTTTTTGTAACATTACTGAGTTGTTTAGCGGTAATTTTATCACATCACCTTCTTTAATTCGTGTAGTTTTAGCATCAACCATTTTCTTATTTTTCTGTCTAATTTCCTCCACTGTAATTTTATAACGCCTCGCAAGAGAAGAAAGTGTCTCTCCTCTTTCTACTTCATGCAGATAAAATCCCTGTTC
>DUUL01000068.1 GCA_012841575.1 Candidatus Moraniibacteriota bacterium
ACTTTGTGAATTCTCTCTATCTATGGGATAGTATTCGTCAAGATTGAAGGTGACCACCCGGCCAAGATCGATCCGCTTCTCCCTGACCATCCTGATCAGTTCACGGTAAAGGCCCAGTGGGGTCGACCCTGAAGCCAGCCCGAGCACCGCGGCAGGCTTTCTTCTGATCCTCTGGCCGACCAGCCCGGCAGCATATTCACTCAAAGACCGGTAATCGCGCAGCACCACTACTCTGATCAAAACCACCTTCTCGCCTCTGGTAATATTGAGCAAACCATCGATCGGGCTGTCCCGCCAAACGCAGTCATCCGTGACCGGAAGCTCGCGGATAACATTGGAACACAGGGGCAACCCCTCAAGCTGTATCTTAGCATTTTTGAATTTGCTTTAACAGTACTCTTTTGCAAGCCCCCGGCAGCAAGACCGCCCGGCACAGGCTGCACCGCCGTTTCCCCGGCAAACGGTCCCGATCCTCACTTTTTTACATATTATTTTAATTAAGCAGGAAGCTATATGGTGAAAGGGTGGCTGCTTTTGTTCAAATGGTTTAGAAACAGACTGGGACTCGATCAAAAGACAGAATCCCGGGGTGGAGAACGTGATCTCAGCACTCTCCTCGAGGAGACTGGCCGGGATAAATTTACCGGTCAACTGGAGCTGGATCTGAAGAAGATAGATGATGCCGGCGGTTCCAGTTACGATTTTACGCTTCGCCGCTTCCATGCCGGTGGCCTGCCTGCAGCGCTGCTCTATTTTGAAGGGCTCACCGATAAAAGATCAACCGAAGAGATCCTTCGCACCCTGATCCTTGAACCGGAAAAGCTGAAGATCATTTTCAAAAAAGGGAAAGGACTGGAGATCGCCCGGGAAAGGCTACTCATCTCCGACGAGCTCAGCATCGTGGAAAATATCACCGGACTCTTTGCCGAGCTATCCCGTGGCGGTGCCGCTCTCCTCTTTGACGGCAGCGCCGCTGTGCTGATCTGCGACACCCGGAAACCCGAGATCAGGGCGATCAGTGAACCGGAAAACGAGACCGCCCTGCGCGGCCCCCGCGACGGCTTTATCGAAAACCTGCGGGTGAATACCTCCCTGATCCGGCTACGCTTGCCTATCCCCCAGCTCTGGATCAAGAAGATGACTCTGGGCCGGCTCAGCAATACCGAAGTGGCCCTCCTCTATATCAAGGGGCTGGCCCGAGACAAACTGGTCCGCGAAGCGCATTCCCGGCTGCAGCAGATCGATCTCGACGCTGTCCTCGGGACCGGCTACCTGGAAGACTATATCGTTGACAATCCAAACACCCTTTTTCCGCTGACCTATCGCACCGAAAGACCGGACAAGGTCACTGCAGCCCTGCTCGAGGGACGGGTGGTGATCCTCGCTGCCGGAACCCCCTTTGCCCTGATCGTCCCCACCGAGCTGAACATGTTGATGCAGGCGCCCGACGATTACTTCGAACTTCTGCCCATCGCCGTCTTCATTCGCCTGCTGCGCTACGCTGCCCTGGTGATCTCCCTCGTCTTGCCCGGAATCTACGTCGGCGTGGTCACCTTTCACCCCGAACTGCTGCCAACATCGCTCTTTTTGCGCATTATCAGCACCCGGGAGGGGGTTCCCTTTCCCGTAATCGCCGAGATGCTGATCCTGGAGATGATCTTCGAGGTGCTGCGCGAGGCAGGGCTGCGCCTGCCGCCTGCCATCGGCCCGGCGATCAGCATCGTTGGAGCACTGATTCTGGGTGACGCCGCCATTCGCGCCGGCCTGGTCTCACCCGGTGTGGTCATCATTGTGGCGCTCACCGCCATCGCCGGTTTCTCCACCCCGGCCTTTGCCCTGAGCACCGCCATTCGCCTGCTTCGCTTTGCCTTTACCATCATGGGCGCCACCTTCGGTCTTTTCGGGGTGCAGTTTGCCCTGCTGCTGACCGTGGTTCACCTCTGCAGCTTGCGTTCCTTCGGGATGCCCTATCTC
>DUUL01000091.1 GCA_012841575.1 Candidatus Moraniibacteriota bacterium
CAAGGGTTGATGCCTCACCCGTTGTCCCGCAGACTATTATCGCGTCGGTTTTGTTTTCCAGATGGAACGAAACAAGTTCGGACAGCTTGGAGTAGTTAACCTTACCCTTTTCCATAGGAGTTACAAGAGCCACGCCGGAGCCTTTGAAAGGAACCTTTTTCATTTGAGTTTACCTCACTTATTATAGATTATACTCAATATATTTTTTGGCAATCTGCACGGTATTAGTTGCCGCGCCTTTTCTTATGTTGTCTGCAACAACCCACAGGTTTACACCGGAGGGAACGCTTTCATCGCGGCGTATTCTTCCCACAAATGTTTCATCGCGGCCGTCAGCATTTATCGCAAGGGGATAAATACCGCGTGCGGGGTCGTCCTCAACGATGACGCCGGGGGCGTTTTTAAGCACCTCAACAAGCTCTTCTAACTCAAACTGCTTTTCAAATTCAAGGTTTATTGATTCGCTGTGGCCGTTATACACGGGAACGCGAACGGTTGTGGCGGTAATCCTCAAGGAATCATCGCCTAAAATTTTCTTGGTTTCATTCACCATTTTCATTTCTTCCTTCGTGTATCCGTTGGGAAGAAACTCGTCAATGTGCGGGATACAGTTAAATGCGATGGGGTGCGGGAATTTTTGGGGCGAAGCGCCGTGTATTCCGTTCTCAAGGTCCTCAACGCCCGCTCTGCCTGCGCCCGACACCGCCTGGTAAGTGGAATATACAATTCTTTTTACCCTGTATTTGTCATGCAGGGGCTTTATGGCAACAACCGCCTGAATGGTCGAGCAATTGGGGTTTGCTATGATGCCCTTGTTCCATTTAATATCCTCCGGATTTACCTCGGGCACAACAAGGGGAACCGATTCGTCCATGCGCCATGCACTGCTGTTGTCTATAACAAGGCAGCCGTGTGCTGCGGCAATGGGCGCGAATTTTTTGCTTGTCGAAGCACCGGCTGAGAAAAGAGCAATGTCAAAGCCTTCCTCAAAGGAGGTTTCCAAAAGCTCCCGAACCTCATGCTCCTTCCCCATAAACTGAATTTTCGAGCCCGCCGAGCGTGCGGATGAAAACAAAGTATAGCTTTCCGCAGGCAGTTTATATTCCTCAAGAACCTTTAAAAAGGTTCTTCCAACCATACCCGTAGCGCCAACCACGGCAGTTTTGTACTTTTTCACTGTAAGCATTTCCTTTCTTTAGAGTGTAAGATGCGATTTTCTTGTAAAAATAATATCATCATTAAAGGCCGTTGTCAACTTTTTTTGTTAATTAACCGCCGTTTTTTCGGACAGGTCTCTTTTCATCTTTATTATACTGCCGTCGGCCGTTTTTGCGTATATATAATCATTATATGAGTTAAGCGCATCATAAATTACATCATCTATCCTAATGCAGAACGAACCGTTTTTATTTGTTTTGTAAAGGCCGTCCTCCGCGGTGAAAGCAATTTTCCCCTGGAACACGCAGAAGGTTTTAACGGCCATTTTTGTGATTTCGGTGTAGTTTTTACCCGAAATGTCAATAAAGCAAAGCTTGCCTTCGCCGTTTTTAAAATAAAGAATGCTGTTGTCAAAGCAAAGGTCCGACACGTCTCCGCTGTAAAGTACGGACGTTGTTTTGTAGGGTGTGCTGTAGGAAATTATGCTGTCTTTGGAAGCATAAATTATTTGGTTTCCCGCTGAAACGGGAAGACCGTAAGCGGCGGCGCCGTCGGAAACCATTTCGGGGGTGCCGCCCTCGCGGGGCACGCTGTAAATCTGCGAATCGTCAAGCCCTTTAAAGTATATTTTGCCGCCGGAAACAACTATACCGGAGGCGGCAGTTTGGCAAAGCAGCTTTTCCGCGCCTGCCGGCAGGGCTTTCGAGTAAAGCTTTTTATCACTGCTTTTAATGTAATAAATTACGTTTTCCCCGATAAACATACAGTCAACGGGCTCGTTTACAATGTGGCCCGCGGAATGAATATAAATCCCGCTGCCGTCGTGGACATAGAGTTTGCCGTCCCGATAATGTATTGCAAAAGCGCCGTTTAGCATGTTGGATGAGGTGTTTCCGGTACTTACAAGGCCGTACTCTTCAAGTATGCCTGAAATGCCGGAGTCAAAAGCCTTTTTTGTG
>DUUL01000121.1 GCA_012841575.1 Candidatus Moraniibacteriota bacterium
CATCTCTTTTTAGGGTCGGAGGGGACTCTCGGGGTGATCACCGCAGTGACCCTGCGGATCTGGCCCTGTCCAAACGAGAAGATCTACTGCTCCTACGCCTTTGAAACAGTCGAGCTGGCTCTGGAGGCGATCCGCGGGCTGATCCAGGCCGGGGCCCGCCCGGCGGTGGTCCGGCTGTACGATTCTGCCGAGACGGCGCATCATTTTCCCGAATGCAAGGAGGCGGCGGGGCGAGCTATCCTGATCTTGCTTTTTGAAGGTGACGGCGGGATCATCGCTGCCGAGGATAGGCTGGCAGCGGAGTACGCCCACAAACAGGGCGCCGTTGCGGCCGGTTCTGCACCGGTGGAGCGCTGGCTGAAGACCCGTTTCAATATCGGAATCTCCTCGCAGCTCTTCCGCCAGGGGGCGGTGGTCGATACGATCGAGGTCTCCACCTCCTGGACCAATGCTGCCCCGCTTTATCATGCCATGCAGAAAGCGATGCTGGGGGTGAAGGGGACGGTGCTGGCCTCGGGACACTATTCCCACGTCTACCCCGAGGGGACGGCGCTTTACCTGACCCTGATCGGTTTTCCTCCCGGTGACAAGGCGGAATATTACAAGCGTCTCTGGAGTGCGGCCATGGAAAGCTGCCTGGCCCTGGGCGGCGCCATCAGCCACCACCATGGTGTCGGCCTGCATCGGGGCCTCTGGATGGCCCAGGAGCACGGCACGACGCTGGAGGCGCTGCGCCGGATCAAGAGTGCCCTTGATCCGCAGGGGATCATGAATCCGGGCAAGCTGGGTCTGGAGGAGGTGGAGAAATGGCGGAAGTAAACCGCGAGATGCTGCTTGATTGTGCGCTTTGTCCGAATATGTGCCGCTGCGAATGTCCAGTCGATCAGGAATGGAGGCGTGAAGCCTCCTCCCCTGCAGGCAAGGCCCGTCTGGCCCATCTGTTGCTGGAGGGGCGGATCGAATGGGACAGTGCTCTTCTGGAGGCGCTCTCGAGTTGCCTCGGCTGCCGTGGCTGCCAGTTGCTCTGCCCCTTTCCCGAGCTGGACCTGGCCGAGGAACTGCTCCGGATGCGGACCGAGGAGCGCCCCGCGGGGATGGTTCTGCCCGCAGCGGTCCCTTATCTGAATAACCTGAAAAAGTTTGGCAGCCCCTACGGCGCCCGCCCCACCGGCGGGGCCGCTTCCGGGCCGCCGGAGAAACCCGAGGTGCTCTACTTCACCAACTGCACTGCCCAGGCGAACAACCCCCGGATGCAGCAGCGCACCGTGGAGCTGCTTGAGGCTGCGGGGGTCTCCTACCGGGTGCTCGATCAGTACTGCTGCGGTTATCCGGCGCAGATCTGGGGCGATCTGGAGCTGGCCCGGCAGCTGGCTGCGGAGAATGCGGCGCAGATCAATGCAAGCGGCGCTGCGCTGCTGCTGACCGATTGCCCGGAATGCTGGCATACCTTTACCGCGCGCTATCCCCACTGGGGCAGCGAGCTGAGTCTGCCGGTGGTCGATACGGCCACCTATTTCCTCGAGCTGGTCCGCGAACAGCGGTTGAAACCGGGACCGATTGAAGGGATCACGGCCGTGACCTATCATGATCCCTGCATCTGGGCGCGGGTAGCGGAAAGATGTGAGGCGCCGCGTGAACTGCTGCAGAGCATCCCTGCGCTGGAGCTGAAAGAGGCCCGGCCTGCAGGAAAGGAGACGCGCTGCTGCGGCGCCGGGG
>DUUL01000061.1 GCA_012841575.1 Candidatus Moraniibacteriota bacterium
AGCTGCTGCAGTGGTGCTCCGGTCAGGGTGTCGAGCAGCAGCAGCAGGGTGATGCCCCAACCCAGCACGGCCCAGTAAAGGGGCTCCTCCCGGCCCACCAGGGGTTGCAGCAACAGCGCCAGCAACAGGGCCGCCCCGCAGAGAGTCAGACCACTTGGCAGCGCCGCCGCTGAAGGGTAGGGGAGCAGAGCGGGGAGCAGCAGCAGCGCTGGCGGGACCAGCAGCAGTGCTCCGATGAGGTAGCAAGCCGGCTGCAGCGACGATCGTATTTTCAGGGACAGCCCCGCCAGCGACGCCAGAAGCACCAGCACCAGAATGGCGATATAGGGTTTCAGGAGCAGGGGACGCTGCTCGAAAACCAAACCCGCCCGGCGATTGAACTGCTCCAGAAAAACACGGGGATTCTCTTCAGGCACTATGGTGAAGGCAGGCAGGACCGGGCGACCCGTCGCCCCGCCGTCGAGCAGGAAGAGGACCAGCGGTGCCAGATCGGTATTTTGAATCAAACCCGGTCGGCGGGTAGAACCGCTGCCCAGAAGCCCCGCAGGGAAGCTGCCGCTGCCGGCAACGAGCGCTGCCGGAGCGAGCTGATCACCGCCGGCAGGCCGATTCTGCGGCAGCGACGGTACCACCAGAAGCAGCAGATCATTCTTCTCCATGATGGAGAGCAGTCTGCCGAGCAGCAGATCGAGATTGCGCACCGTCTGCCCTAGAAGCGCCGCTCCCCGGTCCGGGTTGAGCTGTGGCCAGTACTCATCGAGGCGGCTGCTGTCACCGAATTCAACCAGGTGCAGCTCCGCCCCGGTCAGATTGGCGGCCACAGTACTGGCCAGCTTTTCGACATCCGTGCGCACCCCGTAAGGGTACAGGGGAGCCTTCAGCAGAAGATCGCTCCCCATATCCCCGCAGCGCACCTCTCCGGCAGCATTCATCGCCACCAGCACGGCGCTGCGGTTGGGCACCGCTGCATCGGCATTGCCCCAGACCGCCGCGGTCAGCCCTCTTTCCCCCAGCCTCTCCCCGAGCAGGCCCACCTGAACCGGGTAAGGCAGTACGCTGTTTTTTTCCTGCAGCGCCGCCGTCTGAAGATGAAAAAGGGCCCCGGTGGGATCGGTTCCGGTACAGCGTTTGAAGACAACTGCAGCCCGCTCCCCCTCGATCAGCTCGCCCCCGCCAAAAGCGTTTCTTCCCTCCGGGCCCGCCACCGCCCGGGCGGCGGCGCCGAGGCTCAGATAGCCG
This sequence comes from Candidatus Moraniibacteriota bacterium, assembly GCA_012841575.1. Lineage (GTDB taxonomy): Bacteria > Patescibacteriota > Minisyncoccia > Moranbacterales > DUUL01 > DUUL01. The sequence continues at coordinate 1,240 of DUUL01000061.1, forward strand.
CTCTCGCTGCCCGCCCTGCCACTGCGCACATTCATCAGCGCCGCGGCTCCCTGCTCCAGAACGCGGTCCAGATTCGGTCCGGCACCGCCGAGCAGATCGGTATAAGTCAGGCGGTCCGCCAGCAGCAGGATCACCCGCCCCCCCGCACCCTTTCCGGTCCCGGCAGCGCTGAAAACGGCCCCCCGTTCCGATATCCGGCAGCTCCACTGGACAATCGCGAAAAGCAGCAGGAAGAGCACCGCCGTTGCGGCCGCAGCGGCAAGCATTGTTCGGGGAAGCAGGCTTTTAACGCTGCGCGATCCCGACTTCACCTTTTCCGCACCCGTCCGGCGGTGCGGC
>DUUL01000060.1 GCA_012841575.1 Candidatus Moraniibacteriota bacterium
AAGATAGCTAAAAAATAAAAAATAATGTATAATACTATCAGAGGCACCGGGCGCACCCGTCCGTTCGACCTCTCATAGAATAGAGAAGTACGCGAAAATCTTATATAAACGGGAGCTGATTTCCTTGAAGATTGAATTAACCTCCAAGCAGTTTCGAAGACTATTGGATCTTGTATATATCGGCAACTGGATATTAAATTCCACCCGCGGCAGCGAACGCATACCCGACTTTGACGAGCTGGAAAGCTATATGTTTTCCAAATGCGCCGATTTCGACATGGATTCGCTGTACGAGGTTTCGGAAAACGGTGAACACATGCCCTCGCAGGCGTTTCGCGAGGGCGGCATACACGAGGCTATCATGGATTATGAGGATACCGTGTTCTTTGAGATATTGGCGGAGGAGCTCGCCCATCGCGACATGTTCAACCAGGGCATACCGTTTGGCGACCCTGAAGAACTGTCCCAGCGGATTAAGGCGTATATCGCTGAATTCGAGGAAAACGGCATAAACAACCTGCTTATGGACGCGGATTTATAGCTTGTCCTCCCTGTCCATCGTCCTGTACTGAACCGCTTCGGCCACATGTCTTGACGCTATGTTGTCGCTTTCGTCCATATCCGCGATTGTGCGCGCAAGACGCAGGAGCTTATCGTAGGACCTTCCGGTCAGCCCTAAGTTCTCAAAGGCGTCGCGCATCAGGATTTCGGCGTCGGATTCCAGAACACAGTGTTTTTTCATCATGGGCGGCGTCATTTTCGCGTTGCAGTTTATGCCCGTACCCTTAAAGCGCGCGTTTTGTATCCCGCGGACGCGGTTTACGCGCTGTTTTATTACGCTTGACGGCTCGCCCGGCCTTTTTGCCGACATATCGTCATAGCTTACCGCGGGTACCTCGACATGCATATCTATCCGGTCAAGCAGAGGTCCCGAAATTTTGCCGATATAGGAATCAATCATACTGCGGCTGCATGTACAGCGTCCCGAAGGATGCCCGTGCCAGCCGCATTTGCATGGGTTTAACGCGCAGACCAGCATGAAGCTCGCGGGAAACGTAAGCGACCCTGCGACCCTTGAAATAGTGACAACCCCGTCCTCAAGCGGCTGGCGCAGGATTTCAAGCGCGTCACGCGTAAATTCGGGCAGTTCGTCCAAAAATAGAACGCCGTTATGCGCAAGGGAGATTTCTCCCGGCCTCGGTATCCTCCCGCCGCCCGCAAGGCCTATCGCGGAAATCGTATGATGCGGCGCGCGAAACGGTCGGGAGGTAATAAACGGTGATTTCTTGCTCAATTGTCCGCTCACCGAGTAAAGCTCGGTTACCTGCAATGCCTCCTCGTGCGTCATATCCGGCAGAATCGAGGGCAGCCGGCGCGCGAGCATGCTTTTCCCCGCGCCTGGGGAGCCCATCAGCAAAATATTATGCCCGCCCGCGGCCGCAATTTCAAGCGCCCGTTTGACGTTTTCCTGCCCCATGACCTCTGAAAAATCGGGAATGCTGCCGCTTTCCGGCGCGGGCGGCGTCTGAGGCTTTACGGGTGTCAGCTCCCGCGTGCCGGACAGGTGGTCTAAGACTTCTTTTACA
>DUUL01000112.1 GCA_012841575.1 Candidatus Moraniibacteriota bacterium
CAATGCCATTCGGCATCCTTGCGAGGGTGGGCGCCGGTATAAACCCCGAACAAATGCACGCGGAGCGTGTTGACGGCTACAACCCCCTTGCCGTTATTGACGCAATAAAACGCAAAAAGGCAATTCTTGAGGAAAAGAGAGGCCCCGTTCTTCTTGATACGCTGACGTACAGGTATTCGGGCCATTCCCCGTCTGACGCCTCAACATACCGCACCAAGGAAGAAATAGAGGCATGGGAGGAATTTGACGCAATAAAAGGCTACCGCGAAAACCTCTTGGGTGCTAAGATTCTCAAGAAGGCCGACTTTGAGAGGATTGACAAGGAAGTTGAGGACAGGATTCTCAAGGTATTCAAGATGGCAATAGACGATACCGTTTCACCGAGGATGGACCTTGTTGCCGTTCCTAATGAAATTGAGGATTTGATGTTTTCAAATCAAAAAGTCGAGTCAATGGACACGGAAAGAACGCCGGATGTTCTTCTTCCCAAGGAGGAATGCCCGCGGGTAAAGCAGATAGCAAACAAGGTAAGACACGCTTATGACGAAAAGGGCAACCCCGTTTCAAAGAACAAGGTGTTCCAGCTTCGCGACGCAATCTTCGAGGCGATAATAGAAAAATATTATCAGGACCCGACCCTTGTCAGCTACGGGGAGGACGTGCGCGACTGGGGCGGCGCATTCGCCGTTTACCGCGGCCTTACGGAGGCAATTCCCTACCACAGGCTGTTTAATTCCCCCATATCCGAGGCGGCAATAGTGGGCTCGGCAGTGGGCTATGCCATGGTGGGCGGCCGCGTTATAGCTGAGCTTATGTACTGCGACTTCCTAGGACGTGCCGGCGACGAGGTCTTCAACCAGCTTGCAAAATGGCAGGCAATGAGCGCGGGGCTTCTAAAAATGCCCGTTGTCCTCCGGGTTTCCGTGGGCTCCAAGTACGGCGCCCAGCATTCGCAGGACTGGACGGCGCTTACCACACACATTCCCGGCCTTAAGGTTGTGTTCCCCGTAACACCCTACGACGCAAAGGGCCTGATGGCAAGCGCGTTAAACGGCACGGACCCGGTTGTGTTCTTTGAAAGCCAAAGGGTTTACGATATAGGCGAAATGTTCCACGAAGGCGGCGTTCCCGAGGGCCATTATGAAATTGAAATAGGGGAGCCCGACATAAAGCGCGAGGGGAAGGACATAACCATCCTCACGGTGGGAACAACGCTGTACCAGGCGCTTGAAGCGGCTAAACAGCTTGATGACAAATACGGCCTGTCGGCGGAAGTGATTGACGCAAGAAGCCTTGTTCCCTTCAACTATGAAAAGGTAATCGAATCCGTAAAGAAAACGGGCAGAATTATTCTGGCGAGCGACGCGTGCGAGCGCGGCTCGATTTTAAAGGAAATGGCCGCGAATATTGCCGATTTGGCCTTTGATTATCTTGACGCGCCTCCCGTCATTGTGGGTTCAAGAAACTGGATTACGCCCGCATTTGAGCTTGAAAAACACTTCTTCCCGCAGGCGGACTGGCTGATTGACGCGATACACGAGAGAATTCTTCCCCTGCCGGGGCATACCGCCACCCATAATTTTACGGACGGCGAAAAAATAAGACGCACCAGGAAAGGCGTTTAAGAGAGGCGGCGAACCATGGATTTAAAAAAACCTGCCATGCTTATAATTTCCCTTGAAACCACGGACGCGCATTTTAATCTGGCGGCGGAGGAGCATCTTCTCAAGGAAAAAAAAGAAGATATTTTCATGCTCTGGCGCAACGACAATGCGGTTATTGTAGGGAAAAACCAAAATACCATAGGCGAAATAAACATGGACAAGGCAAAAGAGCTGGGCGTGTCCGTCGTCCGCCGTTTGACGGGCGGCGGCGCGGTTTACCATGACCTTGGAAATCTTAATTATACGTTCATAATGAAAAATGACGGGAGCGATTTTTTAAA
>DUUL01000051.1 GCA_012841575.1 Candidatus Moraniibacteriota bacterium
CTTTACATGTTGGTGATGAGGATGGATTGGTGATGGAAAATAGAAGAAAATTAGCAGAAAACTTGAAGGTGAGATTAGAGCAATTTGTTTTTCTTAACCAAGTGCACGGAAAAAGAGTTTTGGTGGTGGAAAGAGAGCATCTTGGAAGAGGAGGTTTAGAATACACTGACTGCATTGCCAAAACAGATGCGGTAATAACGAGAGCGGAAGGTATTTGTCTAAATGTTTTAGTTGCTGACTGTGTGCCAATTTTGTTATATGATCCAATTAAAAGAATCGTTGGCGCAGTACATGCTGGTTGGCAGGGGACATTGAAAAATATTGTAACAACAACAGTTTTAAAGATGCAAAAAGTGTTTAATAGCCAAGCAAAAGACATTTTAGTTGGCATTAGTCCGTCAATTGGACCTTGTTGTTTTGAGGTAGATGGAGAGGTAGAGCGAGGTTTTTATAAAAGTTATCCAAATGCCTTAATAGTTGGGATTGAAAATAAAAAAACAAAGGTAGATTTATGGAGTATTAATAAGATACAGTTAATAAAAACTGGCGTGAAAGAAGAAAATATTGAAACAATGAAGATTTGTACTGCTTGCAACACCAATCAGTTTTATTCCTATCGTCGAGAAAAAAACACTGGTCGATTTATGGCAGGAATAATGATGAAGTGAAAACTCTAGATCAAGCCATGCAATAGAGCTATTGACAAGACTTTGATTTGTGCTATGTTTTTGCGTTGGTGGGGGGGCTTTTGTTATTTAAAAATTTTTTAAATAAAGAAAAGAGGAGAAAAAAATGAAAAGAATTTTGATGTTTTTGGTGGCACTCGCAGTTCTTTTAAGCCTTCCTCTCTTTGTTAATGCAGCATCTGCTGACAAAGAGTATAACCAGAGAGATCGAGATATTTTTTATCTTCTGGTTACATCCCTCTCTCAAATGGAAGAGCCAGACTTCTCCAAGTTTAAGGAGTTTGAAGTTCGGACGACCTTCGGCAAGGTTTTCCGAAATGGGGAAATGGACCGGGTGTGGTTTCGTTGGATGCGGGACCGCCTTGGTGAAAGGGATGTTTTTCTCGGCGAAGCTTCGCCAGAAGACTTTCCCATTTTGGCCAAGGTTTATCCCGCGGCCTATTGTCATATTTTTGATGGAAAAAAGGTAATACAATTTATCTTAATTCCATCAATACCCCCAATTATCTTTATGGAGTAATTGGGGACCTCCACCTCGCCAACAACACCGGTTTTGCAGAATAAGGCAGACCGGTTTTTTATTTACACAAAAGATTTAAATATAGCTAAATGTCACTACTCTCTATTGACAAATTAGATTATTTGTGCTACAATCAGCCGTTGAGTCAAATTTGGACTTAGCCGTGCTAACTGCGAGAAAAGCTTCGGTGAAGTATCGTGGGCATGCTAAAAAGTGTAATTTTTATATGAGAATTGTCCCTTTTTTGGGAGCATTACTATTATTAATGTTTGGACTGGCGAAAGCTAAAGCACAAGAAATTCCGATGACTAAAGAGCTTTCAGATAATAGCGCTAATTACTATGCGGATGTAATGAGGGGAAAAAATATTTGCGAAGAGCGTGTAGTAAAAAAAGAAGAGAAAAAGGAGGAGTCTCAAAAATTAAATACTTCAAAACAGAATAAGTTTATTATTAATGCTTCTGCTTACACGGCGGCGGCGGATGAGTGTGGAAAAAGTGACGGAATCACTGCTTCTGGAAAAAAGGTGAAAGAAAAACATACCCTAGCTTGCCCCCCACAATATAAATTTGGAACCAAAATTCACATTGAGGGAATGGGGATCTATGAGTGTGAAGATCGTGGAGGAGCAATTAAAGGGAATAAGTTTGATATTTACATGAAAACTAAGCAGGAAGCGTTTAGCTTTGGACGACGCAACTTGCAAGCTTATGTAGTAATGTAAAGTTAGGAAGTTTAGGAATAGAAAACCACTCCGTTTGTACGGAGTGGTTTTTGTGTGCCCGGGGCGGGACTCGAACCCGCACGGAGGATAAGTCCAAAGGATTTTAAGTCCTTCGTGTATACCGGTTTCACCACCCGGGCGTTTCTGCTTTGCTGACTTACTTGTTTTTAGGTGCGATAAATATAAATAATGAATTAACAATCTAGTTTACCAGCTAATCAGTTAGTTGGCTAGCTAGATCTGAGGTCGCGGGCGGAATTGAACCGCCGTACAGGGTTTTGCAGACCCTTGCCTAGCCACTCGGCCACGCGACCATTATAAATATTTTTAACTAACCTTTTTTAACTAATTTTTTTCTAATAGCACTCACCTAGTCACTCCACCTGAGGCGGACAAGTCGGCCACGCGACCGTTACAAATCACATTAGTAAATTTAGCAAGTATTTTAACAATAGTCAATTTTGGGTTTTTAATAAAGGCAACCTAGGATAAATATTTTTTTTGCAGAAACGCTCTATTGACAAATAAATCAAAAAATGCTATAATTAGATGTTAAAAGTGAGGCTTAACGTAGTCTCAAAATGTTCGCAAGTTTCAGCTTCTGGAGCTTGCATTGAAAATCTATAAAAGGAGGAAGAAATGGGTATTTTTAAAAAAACGGGAAAGGCCATGGTTGGGACCATAGCGGGTGTTTTAGGGTTTAGAGAAGTTTTTGAAAAAATAACGCTCTCAATCTTTGACTCTGGTGGAGTTAGGGATGACAATCAGGCTCACGCAATCATTGAGAGCCTTGCTGTTGACAGAAAACTCAAAGTTCTTTTAAATGAAGTTTATGGACAAGTTAGACAAGATTATTGGGATCTTGTTCTAATGAGAAATGGAACCAGGGAAGAGCTTTTAAGAAAAAGGGCGGATAAGTATAAGGTGGAAACCGCCTTTGTAACAATAGGCTTTACGGATCCAAAAGACACTCCTGAGAGGAATGATTTCAGGGGCAAGCAGGTTGCATACAGGTTATTTGATGGGACCGACTTGTCAAAAGACGATGATTTCAACAAGGAAATGATCCGTCACAACCTGTTGACAGTTGGAACCAATAACCACATTCGAAGTTGGAAAAACTACGCAGCTGATGCTGTGGGTGATTTTTTCTACGAAATTGCTGTGCCTGGAGCCAAGGGTGCTGGACACTTTGCTGCCAACATGGGGAGAGAGACTGTAAATATTTCTTCCAATGCTGTAGGTGTGGCAAGGCGTGGTGTTGCGGATGCTAGTGCTGGGGTCAGTGCAACCGTTAGCAGTCCTATTTATTGGGGCTGTATAACATTTTTTCTTATTGCAACAGTACTTTTTATTGCTTTGCTTGGTCTTGTTATTTGGTTGTTATAATAGTGTAAAAAAGGGAGGAGATCATGAATAGAGTAGGTAACTTAGTGACAATCTTGTCAACAAGTTTTGCTGCAGTTCTGGTTTCAGTTCAGCTTGTAGCGCTTGCACTCATTTTCTTTGGTGCAATCAAGATAAGTGGTTTTAAGGTTGCGCTTCTACTAATGTTGTCTCTAGTCCTGTGGCAATTTGCAAAACGCCTCCCAGTTTTTCCGGGAGAATTGTTTTGGCGGTGGTCTGCAATTATCACTTCTCTTGTGGTAATTGCATTTGCCATCTTTGGAGAGGATGGTATTAGAGCAATGGGGCAATACAAGTACTCTGGAAGTACCCAGAGTGTTGTTGAAACCATTGCCAAGAGCAACCAGATGAGCAAAAGAGTTATGCTCTCTGATAAGCCTTTTCTTGTTGACCTAAAAGGGAAACAGCGAAATGGTATTGTTTCTAAGGGAGAAACTTTGTTTTGTCCCAATCCACCCGAAAAGTCAAAGGATGGTGGTGAACAGCTAATTCGCTGTATGAGGAAAGACAGCGATGGCAATTTTGTCACTGGTGGCTGGGGATATGTTCCTGTTCTAGCCACAGAATCAGAGACGTTACAGAGTTTTTCTACTAATAACCAAAAAACAACCGCTGACTATGAGCGGTTACAGGCAGAAAACGAAGGTCTCAGATCCCAAATCTCTAATCTGCAAAATCAGCAGAGAGGAGAAATTGCTGGCTTGCAAGGACAAATCAAGTCTTTGCAAAGTCAACTGGCCGACCGAGATGCAAAAATCGGTCAATTGAATGCCACCACTGCCCAAGCTCAGCAGGCTCAACGAGCTGCTGAGCAAAACGCTCGTCAGTTTGAAAAAAACTGGCGCGGGGCGGAGTCGCGAGAAAAGAGGTGGGAGATGCACGCCAGAAGGTGTTGGGGGAATTAATAATATACCCCACAATAAATAAAAAACCTGTGAAGTATTAATAATATTTTACAGGTTTTTATTTAACTAAAAATTGAATATTTACTAGTGAAGAAATTTAAATGTTTAACTCTAAACTTATTTTTGGTAACTAGTTTAAAAATAAATCAAAAATCCACCTAAGAATTTATAAACTATTTTCCTCCACTTAACAATGCATCAATTGTTGTAACAATAATCAAAGCCCCGCCGACGACTAAAACAGCAATAATTGAATACATCAAATTATTTTTAGCATTTTGAATTGAACCGCCGAAAGAAAAAATATATTGAAGTCCTGTAACGACAAAAGAAATTAGGGCTAAAATCAAAAAGACAGTCAAAATCCATTTCATTACGGTGATTAGAACATCAACGACTGGACCAGCACCGCTAGTGTTAGAGGGCATCGGTAAACCAGAATCAGTCGGAAGAGGAATTTCTTGAGCGAGGGTTTGGATTGGTGCAGAAAGAAGACCAAAGCAGAAGAGAGGAATGATTAACCAGGAAAAAAGTGGCAGAAGAAAAAGAAGTTTAATTTTTTTCATAAGAGTTAAAGTTTTAAGACTTGACTCCAAGCCAACCGCCAATAGTGTTGATAATCACAAAGGCAAGGAGGGCGATAATTAAGCCAATAATTGAATAAGTAAGCCATTTTTTGGCAGTGTCAAAAGCATTTTGGTTTCCAACTGAAACCACCATAATAACACCAGAGGCAACCATGGCAGTCATAAAAAGAACGGCGAGTACCCCAGTGCCCCAGTTTAAAACATTTTTGAGAAATTGTTGAGAGTTAGTGGGAGACAGGCCAGATTGAGTATTGATGATATTGATACCGCTTGACCAACCACCTGCACTACCACCAGCACCAGAAGAGCTAGAGCCGCCGGCAGGAGGACCGGAGTAGGGAGGAACGTCTTTAAATGGCGGCTGTTGTTCAGTTGGTTGACCTGTTGGTTGGGGAGGTTGTTGGTTGGGGTTTTGTGTGGGAGGAAGTTCGGGTCCGTGCACAACGCCTGTGTTTCCCGTTTTAGGGTCTGTTTTAAACTCTGTATTTGTTGGTTGATTTTTGGGAACAGTTTGAGACTCTCCCGTTTTAGGGTCTGTTTTTTTGAGTTCTGAGCTTACTTGCCAAGGA
>DUUL01000052.1 GCA_012841575.1 Candidatus Moraniibacteriota bacterium
AATCAAACCGATAATTTTTTTCATAACTTTCTCCTTTTCCTTTTTAAAGGAACTTTCGGTTTCTGACGAAATGCCAGGACCTTGAAATTTACCTGACTTATAACACCATTTAATAAATTTGTCAAGTTATTAGAGCTATCTTCTTCTACTAAAAATAAAAAACTGTCTCTAGTAAGACAGTTTCCAAGAACTATTTAAGAACTAAATAAGAAAGAGATAAAGTTTAGAAAAATTAAAAAAATCGTTCCAAGGCGTCAAAGAATGATTCTTGATGTTCTTCTTCTGGTAGGAAGCGTAGAAGAATGTCGCGGACTTTGGTTGGATCGACTTCGCCGAGTGGGATATGAGCGTGAGTGAGAAGATTGCCCTTTCGTTTGAGAGAAAGCTCCTTGCGTCCTTTCTTGCCTGGTTCATAGAAAATCCAAAAACTTTCTAGAGAGGAAAATTCATAAATCCTATCTTGTGCAAAAACTCCTTCAGTAGTGATGCCGAAGCGAAAGGTTTTTGCTGGCATTTTTTCGAAGAGGTAAAATAATAATCCGCCTAGGATAATAATAATTGCCAAGAGAAAATTGTTGGAGAAAAGAGAATAGGCGAGTAAAACGACTAATGAAATAAATATAATCATATGCCAACGAGGATGGCGATCAACGTCTTCAAAGCGATCCGCTTTCCAATGCATGATAAATTGAGGCTGGGTGCTAGACATAGATTTGATTTTGGTTTTTAAATAAATATTAACTTGATTGCTTGAATCAGTATAGCAAATTTTTAGAAAATAAAAAGAGACTACTAAAATATTTTTGGTTAGATTGGTGATTTAACTTTGTCAGAATGAAATCTGGAAATTCAATGCAACCGTAATTAAATAAAATAATTAGCTAAGTAGTTAAAAGACTTGTTATTGTTTGATTTCAAAAGGCAAAGTTAAGTTAAAATGGAAGATTTAGATCGACTTTAGTTTGATAATGGTGAATTAATTTTATGGAAAGACAAAAGGAGTAAATTACTTAAGGGCAAATTAAAACTTAATCAGTTGCATTCGTCAAGATTGACGATTGTGATTAGTTTGCTAAACTGATATACCATCTCGCACTTTAATGCGATGAGGAAATAAAAATTAATTTTTTTGGCGGGGCAATTATTGATCAAAAAACGAATTCGTAATTACCCCACTAAACAAAAAAATTCTAGAAAGGCAGGTGAAAAACAAATGCAGGATACCCCTGAAGTCAATGAAGACTTAGGGAGGGAAGGACGAATTAAAAACTGGCTCCAAGATAATATCAGAATCATTTTGTCAGTTTTAATTGTCATTGCAATTGCGGCGGGGATTTACTCCTATTCCAAAAGAGGAGCAGAAGCGCCTAAAGTGGCAGTAGAGACAAAGGAAACTGGAGCAAAAATTGTTGGAACGGAAGAAAAAGATGTTGAAATTGTCGGCAAGGACGAAGAGTTAGATGAAGAGGAGGAAATGGAATTTGATGAAGTTGAAGAATCAACATTAACCGAAGAGGAGAAGAAAAACCTAGAAGAAAGATTGGAAGCAGCGATTGGTGAAGGGAAAAAAGAAGAAATTGAAGAGGAGGTTGTGGAAGATGTTAAAGAGGTGATCGAGGAAGTAGTGGAAGAGGTGAAGGTAGCGGAAGGTGAAAACCAAGAAGCGCCAGCGGAAGCTAGTCAAGAAACTGGAGAAGCGTTTGTGGAGAAAGCAGCAGCTGGTGACAGTGTGACTACTTTGGCACGTCGAGCTACTGCTCATTACCTAGAGAAAAACAACCAGTCTGACTTAACCGCAGAACATAAAATTTACATTGAGGATTATCTACGCAAGGCAGTTGGTTCTCAAAAAGTTGTTCTGGGATCAGAAATCTCTTTTTCTAAGACTTTGATTCAAGATGCAGTGGAAAAGGCACAAAATCTACAACCGAATCAATTGAAGAATCTTGAAAAATACTCAGCACGAGTAACAAGTTGGTGAGAAAGAGACTGAACTTAAGAGAAAATAAGTACCTTACAAATTCTTTATAATCAAGCGGATAAATTAAAACAAATAAATTGAAGTTTTGTTTACTTGAAAGAATCAGTTAATGATTGAAAGGGATATGTTGTTAAGTTGAAGGGCTAAAATTAGTAAGAGAAATCCGTAAGACCATATTAACCCCGGCAATGCCCGGGGTTTTATGGTTCTTGTAAATAATAGAAGTATCACTAAATAGTCAGAGTCAGTGGTCTTGAGACAGGTTTCTTGATTTGCTATTAGTTATTTTCCGAAATAGTTAGGGGCATTTTTGGTGATAACAACATCATGCGGATGACTTTCATCTTTGCCAGCTCCAGTAATTTTAACTGGTTTAGCATTTTTCCTTAAAACAGTTAAATTTTTTGCGCCTAAATAACCCATGCCAGATTTTAGACCTCCAACTAACTGATAGATAGTTTTTTCAACTGGACCACGGTAGAGAGTGCGTCCCTCAATTCCTTCTGGAACAAATTTGCCATTATCTTTAATGTTGGCTTGGCCATAGCGATCTTTAGAGCCGTGTTGCATAGCACCTAAAGAACCCATGCCCCGATAGGATTTATACATTTGTCCATCAATAAGCAAGGTTTCCCCAGGAGATTCTTCAGTTCCAGCCAAAAGTGAGCCGAGCATAACCGAGTCTCCACCGACAGCTAAAGCCTTAGTGATGTCTCCTGAGTGCTTAATACCTCCATCAGCAATGATGGGAATATCTTTTTTACCGCGACCTTGAACTGCTTCCATAATCGCAGTAATTTGAGGCATACCAACTCCTGCTACGACACGGGTAGTGCAGATTGAGCCTGGTCCAATGCCGACTTTAATGCCGTCAGCTCCAGCTTTAATTAAATCAGCCGCTCCTTGTGCTGTAGCAATATTGCCAGCGACAATATCAACATGTTTAGTTTTTGAGTTTTTCTTTAGCTTTTTTAAAGCTTCAATGATTCCCTTGGAGTGCCCATGTGCTGAATCCAAAACTAAAGCATCTGTTCCGGCAGCAACCAGAGCTTGTGCGCGCTCCATTAAATCAGCACTAACCCCAACGGCGCCTCCAACTTGTAAGTGCTTAAAACGATCTTTAGTTGCCAAGGGATAGTTATTATTTTTTTCTAAATCTCTTCGGGTAACAATAGCAGTTAGCTTTCCCGCTTTATTGACTACGCATAAGACATTTAAGCGCTTTTCTTTAATGATTTGATTAGCCTTATCAAGACTGGTGCCGTCTTTTGCTAAGACTAAAGCTTTGACGGGTTTCATAATTGACTTGGCAGTTTTGTTTCTATCTTCTGGGAAGAAATAGTCTAATTCAGTCACTAGTCCTAAAAGTTTTTGATCGCGGTCAACAACAGGGATTTTTTTATAACCCTTTTGAATTGCAATTTGGTGTAAAACCTCAACCGTATCTTCAGGAGAAACAGTTACTGGATCTTGAACAAAGCCATTTTCAAAACGTTTAACTAAACGTACTTCTTCCGCTTGTTGTTCAATGGAGAGGTTTTTATGAACAATGCCTAAACCACCTTGCAAAGCCAGTGCAATGGCCATTGAATGTTCGGTGACAGTGTCCATCGGAGAGCTAATGATGGGAACTTTAAGCGTAATGTTACGGCTGAATTTGCCCGTGGGGTCAACGTCAGTTGGCAAAATTTCTGAATAATATGGAGGTAATAAAATATCATCAAAGGTAAGTGCCTCTTTCATCTTTTGTTTACTAATGATTAAAATTAATATAGGATTATTCTAAGTTATTTTTTAAAAAAATTCAACTTATGACTTCTCAAGAGATTAAAAATTTAGAAAAGAAAGTTAGCCAGTCAATTGAAAAATTGCATTTTCCAAACTATGAATCTGAAGAACATTCTCGTTATGTGGTTAGAAAAAAAAATTACTCATCAGTTTTAATTAAAAGAATTCCTTACTTGTTTACTTGTAATGAAACCAACAAACTAGTTTGTTTGCAAAATTACTCAATTCTAATTGAAGGAGATGAAATAAAAGCAGTTGCGCCACCAGAGGAAAAAATTGAAGAAGATAGATTTGATTTGATTTATGACGCTTCTAAACGGGGAGGAACTGTGGTTACACCCGGATTTATTAATGCACACGCTCACTCACCAATGTATTTTTTACGGAGTTCAATGTTTTTGGACGAAGGGGAGAATTTGGGGGCAACACTGAGCAAGTTGCCAGTTTGGGAGTCAAAAATGAATGCTGAGGAATTGACTCTAAGTGCTATAGGAGACTTAACAGAGCAACAAAAGTTTGGGGTGACTACTACTCTAAGTCACTACAATAACTTTGAATCATTGGATCAAGCAGCTCGCTTAACAGGACAAAATGTTATTAATGCAATTAGTGTGGCTTCTCATGTTTCACCAAAAAACTCTCCCCAGTTAATTGAGGATTTAATGGAGAAAGAAAGGACTTTTTCTAAATTGGCCATGGCAGTGCATTATCTGTACAAAGCATCCCCAGAAGTTTTGAGAAAAGTACAAAGTTTAATTGAAAAAAATAACCTACTTTTTACCTGTCATTTTGCAGAAACTAAAGGTGTGGTAAAGAAAAATTTTCAAATACACGGGGAAAGCGAGGTTGCTGTGTTAGATCGATATGGTTTATTAAACAAAAAAACACTGGTTTCTCATGCAGTTCATTTGGGCAGTGAAGAAATTGCAAAGTTGGTTAAGGGGAAGGTCGGCGTAGTTCATTTGCCGACTTCAAATCAAATTCACAAAAGTGGCACTTTTCCGTTTTGGAATTTTCATAAAGCAGGCGGTTTTGACAGGATTGGATTGGGAACGGATAGCGTTATTAGCAAAAGTCGTTTGGACATTTTGACTGAAGCCTATCATACAAGAATAACTCATCTTTATCTCAAAACGGTTAAGTTTGGTTCGCTTTTCAAGATGATGACAATAAATGGCGCGCGTATTTTAGGTGAAGAAAAAAAAGGTCGAATTGTTCCAGGCATGAAAGCGGATTTGGTTTTTTGGAAACTAAAAGACCGAGGCTTTATTCCGTTTGATGAAAAAAATCCCTTTAGTTTAATTGGAAATTTAATTACTCATTCAGGAAGAACAGCGCGTGATGTAATGGTTGGTGGGAGGTTTGTTATTAAAGATCGGCGCCATCAAAAAATTGATGAAAGTAAGCTTTTGGAAACGACACAAAATTGGCACATGCGCCTAAGGGGAAAAGTTTAAAATAAAAATTGATTGGTGAATTTAGTCAATAATCAAGCTTGGCTAGTTGTTGTTAGTTGCAGATAGGTCTTGGTTGATAGATTCAAAAGCAGTTAGTATTTTTTCAGTAGAGGATGGATCGAGTGAGTAATTTTTAACGATTTCTTCAATAGTTTGTTTTAGTTCTTGTTGACTAAACTTTCTTTCCGGATAATTTTTTTGAATTTCCATTAGATCAAATCCAGCCAAAAGAGTTACGCAAATTTCTTCAGTATTCAAGGAAATGGCTGGAGATGATTTTTCTAAAGCAGAGCTAACTTCTTGATGTGCAACAGAGAAGACTTCGAGAGTTACTTTTTGATCTAAGTCAGTAGATCTTTCAGCTGCTTTTTTGCAGACAGGAAATTTTTGTAAGTTATTTTCGCTACTTTTATGATCAACAATGGCTACGTCAGCCTGCTCCTGGGAAGATAGGTTTTCATTTGTAGTGGGCGGATTTTGACTTGATAGACTGGTGCTAAGAGGAAGATTGTTACTTTTTTGTGCAAGAGGTTGATTTTTGGGGTCGTGATTTTTTAAAATAAAAAAACTAATTGTCAAAAAAGTTATCAGGAAAACAAAGGTTGTAAAACAGAAATTAAAAATTTTTTTCACTAGTTTGTTTTAATTATTGATTATTATCTGGTCAAATAAAAGCTAACTAAAATTCTATCATAAAAAGGCGATTATTGAAAATAGCTGAAATTGGGAGGTTGTAAAATATAAGCAAAATGCTAAAATGAGGCTATGAGGAAAAAAGCTTTGTTAAATAAATCGATACTGATAGTAGCAAGTTTCTTTTTTTTGCCAATGACCAGTTTAGCGGCTGATTGCTTGGTAGATGCGGGTTTTAAAAATGGCAATGGAGGTGAAAAGGAAAAGAAGTTTAAGACAATCAGTAAGGCCTTGGAAAAAGGTTGCAAGAAGGTGGTAGTGACAGCCGGAGAGTATAACGGAGACATTACGCTAGACTCTAGTGTTAGTCTCGAAGGCAAAAATCGAGACAAGGTTTTGATTAATGGGAAAGTTACAATGAAAAACGGAGCGAGTTTATCTGGATTGACTGTTTCGGGTCCAGGGGGAGTTTCTGTGGTGGAGGATGCTAGCGTGAAGTTAAATAATTTAAAAATTAAAGGAGCTTCAGTTGGGATTAAGACGGTAGTGGGCAAGGGAAAGGTGACAGTGAATAATGTTAAAATTTTCTCAGGAAAAAAGGGAATGTATTTGCAAGCGGGAAATAATGTGAAAATAACCAACTGTGATGTTTCTAATAATAAAGAAGAGGGCATTGATATCCGAGCTAATGTTAGCGGAACAATCTCTGGGAACTCAATTATCAACAATGGTGAAAGTGGGATTGAGGTAATTTTGGGGAAAGCTGATCTGGTGATCAGTGGAAATTCAATTAAAAAAAACAAGTCTAGTGGAATTGCTTCTCAATATTACAGCGGGATGGGGAAGACGGGGGCTGTTAAAATTAAAAATAATGCTATTGCTGGCAATAGCCACTATGGAATTAATTGTAAAACTCCTAGTGGTGGACGCCCTCCAGAGGGTTTTTGGGAAGCATCAATGGATATGTTTTCCAATAAATTAACCGATAATAAGCTTGGTAATTTTGCACCAAAATGTTCTTTGTCAGAAATGATGCAGCGAGGAGCGGTGATGACTAAAGAGGAAAGAGAGGCGGCAATTAAGCAAGCGGAAGAAGATAAGAAGCGAGAGGAAGAGGAGTTAAAAAAAGTAAGAGAGGAGGAATTAATTGCACGAGAGCGGAAAGAAAATGAAGCTAGAGAAGAGACTTTGTGGCGCTTAGAACAAGAGCGACAACAAAAAGAGCAGGAGCAACGAGAGAAAGAGGCTGCAATTGATGAATTGATAGAGAGTTTAAAGCTAATCAAAGAATCTGATCAGGAGGACAATGCTCAATTGAATAAGCGTTCAAAATTCGCTCTTTTTTTCATTGGCGCTAATCAGCAAATAATAAGACAGATTGAAGGCAGGAAAGATGATTTCCAGTCTAAAATTGAGTTACTGCAACAAAATATTTTTGAAGTTGAAAGTGAAACCAAGCGGTCTGGCTCTCAAGATCAACTTAATGACTTTAAGAAAAGCAGAGAAGCAATAGAGAAGAACATTCAAGAAAAAAAGTTGAAAAGAGGAATATTTAATTGGTTAAAGCGAGAGAAGTAAAGAATCACTTATACAGAGTTTTACCTATTGAGTGCTGATTTCTGAGGTTTTGAGAGTGTTGATGGTATTTTTGGTATAAATCTTGAGAACTTGAGACTTTAATTAGCTGAGTTTTTGGCTAGAGAGGCTTTCTTGGAGCTATTCTTTGTTCTTTTTGGGGGTTGAGGAGTTTTAAGGGAAATGCTATAATCAGCGAGAAAGTAGAAATAAGGTTTATCAGCTGCAAAACAAAATGTTAAATAAAATAAAACTAGCAAATAAAATTCTTTTAGCGATCTTGGTTTGCTTTGGCGTTTTTGCAACTAGTCTTTCGGTCTATTCTGATTGGAGAAATGGCGATGTGGAAAAGGAAAATCTACTGGCGGAGGTTGGTAGTCGGATTTTGCTTGCGGGAAAAGCTTCTCATAATGCAGAATTGAGTCAGTTGCTAAGCGAGCAATCACAGTCATTGTCACAAATAGACGAATTTGAAGTAGGTGAAATTGTTGAAGCAATTGATGAGAACGGCTTGATAAAGACTGCAGTGTTAATGAATTCTGGGGAATTAGAATTTAAGACTGAACTTCAGGAGGCGGATGAAATGCAGGAGAAAAAGGAACAGGAAGAAAGGGAGCGGCTTGCTCGAGATGCTGCTCTTGAGGACCCAAAGTTTTCTTTTGTAGCAATTGGTGATGCAGAAACCTATGGTTCAAAAAGAGGTTACAAAAAAGAACTAAGCAAAGTTTTAGAAAAGGCTGAAGATGAACGACCGGATTTTATGTTATTTACGGGCGACTTGATTACTGCAACTGGTGATCCGGAAAAGAAAATTAAGGGCGTGATTGATTTGATTAAAAAATATCACAACAATTATTATATTGCTTTTGGTAAACACGATTTAGAATGTGGAAGAGTATGTGTTGAAAAGTGGAAGGAGGTAATGTTTGGACAAAAGATTGAAAAAGATGATCCAGGCAATATGTTTCACTCTTTTAATTTTGAAAACACTCATTTTATTTTGCTTTCTACTGATTGGCCTCAAAAACATTCAATTGATCAGGCTCAATTTGACTGGCTTAAACAAGACTTGGAGGGAATTGATCGGACAAAAATTAAAAATATTATTGTGGTGCAGCATGTCCCACCGATTACCTTTTTTTATAAATCAGCAAAAGATTGTCATGATATGAGCTGCGACGAGGCGATGCAGAATAAATTATTAAATTTGTACAAAGAGCATAAAGTTGATTTAGTGTTATCTGGTCACGAGCATGCTTTTGATCATAAAGTGAAAGAGGGAATTCACTTTGTTTTAGTGGGGAGTGTTGGGCAAAGTTCAAGGCATAAGGGAGTAATAGAGGGAGATATTTACTCTTTGGTTAAGGTGGAAGGCGGTAAGATTAATTTATTTGCTTATAATGCAAAAAATAATAAATTAGTACGTGAGTTGGAAATTAAATAAACTGTTACGTTAAGAATAAAAATAAATGGAAGATTTGGTGCAAAACATTATCAGTGGTAGTTGGTGGATTAGTCTGGTTTTCTTAGCAGTTGTTTTAGCGTTAATCTTTGTAGTTGGTCGTACTCGCTTGAGTAGTCTTTTAATTTCAACTTACTTGGCTTTTGTGGTAACAGTCAAGTCAGATTTTTCTCTGCTTGACTCTCCAGCGGGAAGGGTTAGTTATTTTATTATTTTAATGTTGATTTTTTCTTCTGTTTTCTATTCTTTTTTTCAAACTGGTTTGGGTGGAGGAGGATTAAGCTCTTGGGTAAAGTTAATTTTGCTGTCAATTGCCACAACTGGACTAATCATGAGTATTGTATTAAGTTGGTATCCAAAAAAGATTTTAGGAGGCAGTCTTTCTCCCTTTTATTTAAATATTTTTACTTCAGATGCAGCTCAAATTTTTTGGGTGGTTATTCCTTTAGTTTTATTAATTTTATTTAAGAGGCGAGGTTAGTATACTAAAATGGCGTTAACAGATTTTGAGAAAAAGGTTTTAAAGTTATTAAAAAAAGTTCCGAGAGGGAAGGTTATTACTTATTCAAAATTAGCGAAGATGGCGGGTAGCCCAAGAGCAGCACGAGCAGTAGGAAATGCATTGCACAAAAATCCTGATGCACCAGTGGTGCCATGTCATCGAGTAGTTAAGTCAGATGGAGCGTTAGGTGGCTATGCTGGTGGTTGGCGGAGGAAAACTAAACTTTTAAGAGAAGAGGGGGTCGTTGTGAAAAATGGGAAAATAGTTGATTTTAAAAAGATTGCTGTTTAAATAGAAAAAAATTGACTTGAAATGAAAAAAACTCTCAAATCAATGAGAGTTTTTTATAAAAATAAGCTAAATTTCAGACAAGATTAATGCTGGGGAGGAGGGATTCGAACCCCCGTATGCAAGGACCAAAACCTTGTGCCTTACCGCTTGGCGACTCCCCAGTGTTGGTTAAAATAATTTTTAAAGAAGTGAAATTATTAAAACATAAAAGCTAAGATTCTACTATTCTTCCACCCATCAGTTTCATGGCGGCGTGAAGAGGATTTTCGTCTAATCTTTCAGGTTCAAACTTTAGTTTTTCTGCTTCTTGTTCGTTAACAAAAACAATCTTCAAGGGCGCATTGGTAATCTTAGCAATGACTTGCTGAACTGTCAATTTATTCTCAATTTCGTCAAGTTTGTCTTTGTAGAAATCGTATTTAGTTTTAATATAAAGATTGTCTTCCAGGATTCCAATTGGAATGCAATTTTTTAAAAAAGCATGAATAGAGTGATTAAGCGGTCGAACATTTTCTAGAACAGTTGACCATTCATCCAGTACCTCAGAGAGTTTAATTGATTTTTGGAGAATTGGCTCAGTTGACTCTTTTTTATTAGCTATTTTTTGTTCATCTTCAGAAGAAGTAAGTTCTCTTTTTTCTGGTTTGGGTTTTTTCTTTAAGGAAGTTGCAATTGTTTTCTTATCATTAGTTTTTGTTGGAGAGGATTGAGGAGGGATTTTTTGTTGGGAGAGCTTAGAGACTTCATTTTGGATAGTTTTTTTTCTAGACAACTCATCTTCAGTGGTTAAAAAATCAATAGTAGCCAGTTCTAAAGGTAAGGAGGGTAGGTTAGTGATTTTAAATTGTTCTAGACTTTTTTGAAATAGCTCAATTAAGCGCAAAATTGATTTGAGTTCGGTTTCTTTGATTAGTTCTTGTGCTTGAATAATTTGGTCTTCGGTTAGTCCAGTAGTTATGTCGGATGGATTCTCAGGACAAGACTTAATTAGCATTAAATTTCTAAGATAAGCCAACAAGCTTTTGTTGAAATTTTTCAAATCAATACCGCTGGTTTGTAGAAAATCTATCTTTGCTAAAGCTGGAGCTAGTTCTTGATTGATTAGAAACTGAACAAATTCGATAACGTTTTGTTTAGAAGAAGTGCCTAAGATGCTATTTACTTCTTCAACAGTAATATTTTTGTCTTCTAAAGACATAATCTGAGTTAGCATTGACTCAGCGTCTCTCATTCCTCCATCAGCGTTAATGGCAATAACTTCAAGAGCTTCATTTTCAATTTCAACCCCTTCTTTTTGACTGATTTCTTGCAAGCGTTTAATAATTTGTTTTTGGGTCAAGGGAGTAATGCTAAACTGCTGACAACGAGAAATAATAGTTTCTGGAACTTTGTGTTGCTCGGTTGTTGCTAGAATGAAAACTGCGTGAGCGGGAGGTTCTTCTAAGGTTTTAAGGAGAGCGTTGAAGGCACCAAGAGAGAGCATGTGCACTTCATCAATGATATAAACTTTATATTTTAGTTGACTTGGGGGTAGGGCTATAGCTTCTTTAAGCGCGCGAATATTGTCTACTCCAGTGTGAGAGGCGGCGTCGATTTCAATTAAATCAAGTGCACGATTTTGATTAATTAGTTGGCAGTTAGCGCATTTGTTGCAAGGTTCGATTGCAATTTCACCTGAAATATTTTTGGGTTCAAGGCAATTAATAGCTTTAGCAAAAACGCGAGCCAAGGTGGTTTTTCCCGTGCCTCGCGGGCCAGTAAAAAGATAGGCGTGACCAATACGATCATGTTTAATAGAATTAGCTAAAGTTTTAATGGTGAAGATTTGCCCACTAACTTGAGAAAAAGTTTGGGGGCGGTGCTTTTGGTATAAAGAAGACATGGAGTATAAATTGAGAGAGTTTTTAAGTTTATAGCTATAAGAATGAGTTTACGATAGCAATAATTAGTATAGCCAAGGAGATTGATTTGGTAAAGTTTTTGACTGTTCTAAATGTTTTTGCTATGCTAAATATCGTTGCAATAAGCTTTTTCAATTTCTTCCCGTAGCTCAACTGGATAGAGCGACAGCCTTCTAAGCTGTAGGTTGGAGGTTCAAGTCCTCCCGGGGAGGCCAAGAATAGTTTGAAACTTATAAATTATAGACCTTAACTTTCAAGAAAAATGAAGGTCTTTTAAATTTTAAATTCGATAACATCACCATCTTGGACAACATAGCTTTTTCCTTCAGTGCGAACGCGACCAACTTCTTTCGCCTTAGCAAAGCTACCAAGAGAAATTAAATCTTGGCAAGCTATCACTTCAGCGCAAATAAATTTTTGCTCAAAGTCACCGTGAATAGCTCGCCCAGCCCGTGGCGCGGTAGAATTGGCTGGAATTGTCCAAGCACGAGTTTCATCTTTACCTGTAGTCAGGAAAGTAATTAAGTTTAGGAGTTTGTAACTTTTTGTAATTAACTCCGCTAAATGAGATTTTAACTCTAATTCTGCTTTTTCTTCTTCTGAAAGATCTAATAGCTCTTCTTCAGTTTTAATATCCAACGCAATAAAATTAGTGATTTTTTCTAGACCATATTTTTTTAAGTCATCTTTGATTTCTTTTGGTTGAGAGCTATTAAAAATATAAAGAATTGGTTTAAAGCTAAGCAATTGCAAGTCGCGAATGATTTCAAAATCTTCTCCTAATTCAGCGATAAATTTACCAACCGCTGACAAATCATTTTGATTCAGGATTTCTTTTAGTTGAGAGGTGAGCCCTTGTTGCTTGATGGCTAATTTGTCTCCTGAGCGAGCTTCTTTAGCTAGTTTCGTTAGTCGCTTTTCGATTGTATCTAGGTCAGCTAAAATTAATTCAGTATTAATTGTTTCCATGTCATGCAGTGGATTAATTTTTCCGCTAACATGGGTAATATTTTCGTTTTCAAATATTCTTATTACCTGGACAATTGCATCAACTTCGCGAATATTATGAAGAAATTTATTGCCCAAACCTTGTCCTTCACTGGCTCCAGCAACTAATCCCGCGATATCAACGAACTCAATGGTGGCAAATATTTTTTTCTTACTTTGGGATAGCCTTGCTAGCTTATCGACTCTTTCGTCTGGCACTTCTACAATACCAACATTAGGTTCAATGGTGCAAAAAGGATAATTATTAATGTCAACTTGGATTTTAGTAAGTGCTTTAAATAAAGTTGATTTGCCAACATTAGGTAGTCCGACAATTCCGATTTTCATATTGAAATTAGTTAGTAATTAAGTGTGAAAGTTTTCGTGAGTGAATTCTAGATAGATAGTAATCCGAAAGGGTGAAATAGTAAAGAAGACTGCCTTTTTACAGCCCCTTTTAGCGAGTGATCTTTAAGAAGACGGATAATGTAGTTTATTTAGGTTTATCCTTGAGAGCTAACCCTGAGTTTCTTTGTCCCTTTGCTTTTCATGTTCACTATACACAGCATCAAGCTTTTCTTGATCGTAGAGATTTATTTCACCTGCTACGTAAGATGCTATACTTTTAGCAATTGCCTCTCTAATAATATCGAAAAAAAAGTTGCCTTCAGGCAAGTTTAAAAATCTTCCAATCTCATTTTCAATCGGAGGATAAATTTGTGAATAAATTTCACTGGCTGATGCTCTCCCTTGTAAGTTTGCCCTAGTCTTAGCAGTGTCTTCAATAAGTGCTACTAAAAAACTTTGAAAAGGCGCCTCTTTGAACTTGTTAAAATAGGTACTCATGTCTGCTTTAATGTTTTGAAAAATATCACTGATTTTTCCAAAGGTTGTTGTCCAACCAAAAACAATAGCTTTTTCACTGCCCATAAAGTCAATAGCAAGGTGAAATCTTGAGTCACCTTCTTCTCGATTAGTACTTTCATTACTAGAGACATTCAACCTTTCAATGCTTGCATTTAGTAAATTTTCTCTTGAAAACAAGTGAGGGTATTTTTCTTTGATTTTCTTCGAATTTTCAGTTTTAATAGCTGTTTCTAGTTCATCAAGATCAAGTTTCTTTTTTTCAATGTCAGCTCTAATTAATTCAGGAGACTTAAAGCTTTTTCTTAATTCATAATTATTGGTTTCTTCAATTATTTCAAGAAGTTCTTCGGCAGCTTCGATGGAGGCGTTTTGTCTTATTATTTCCTTTTTTATTATCCAATGTTCATCTAAATTCATAAAAAACCATTCAACTGTTTGTTCTGTTAGGGTATTTTGTTTATTAATTCCTTTTTCTGCTCCAGCCACAGTTTTTTTTAGGGCACTTTCAGCTCTTTGCTCTTTAGTCTTCGGAGTTTCAAAATTTTCTCTTTGTTTAGCCATTTTCTGTTCTTCATATCGCGCTTCAATCACTCTCCTGGCTAAAGCTTTTGATTCTTCTGCGCTAATGGGTTTTTCGGTCTCTTGTGATTCCTCATAAATTTTTTTTGCCAAATGCATAATATGCGCCTCTTTATATTTTTCTTCAGGATCATCTTTTGGTGATGGAATCTCTGCCCCTTGGTTGCGACTTAAAAGCTCCATCCAAGCATCGGTTTTTTTTATCAGACTTAGATGAATCTTCTTTTGAAAGTATGCTTTTTTCATTAGGTGCTTTTTTCATAGTTTTTTCTAAATTTATGAATAAAGTAGTTTAAGTTTTTTTCAAAATTTTTTTTATTAAAATGACTTAACTTGTCTTTGTGTAGAGTGATAATTTCTTGAAGATCTAAGGCGCTCTTATCTAAATATTTATGCATGTCCTTTTTTTCTTCAGGAGAAAACTCTCGTACAACGTCTCCAATAGTTGCATTAAAAGCTAGATCTAAAATCTTATTAGCAATTTTTTCTTGAGTTTTTGGTGCTAAATCTGTAATCTCTAAATCTTTAATTAATTTTTCTTTAAAGGTCATTTGATTTAAATAATAATTTTATATATTATAGATTACTTGTTTAGTGTGGTCAATTTAAAGGTTTTTATTACCATCTGATGGTTTTTAATTTTTGTCATTGCCTTTTTAAAATTCCTAGCTAGCTCAAATTGATAGTTTGTCATTCGGATATCTTCGGTTGAAAACCCTTTTGCTGGAAATCTTTTTGCTTAAACCCCACTGCTTACTAATCGTAAAACCGTTAGGTTTAGCTTGATAATTTTTTCAAAATTACCTAGATTCACATCCAACTATCTCATGTCTGCGTTCTTCTCCGTCGATTAAAAGAATGGCTGTATGCCTAATTCCAAGAAAGTCAGTATTAGCGTTCTATTATTTGTAAATGATCTAGTTGATCATTTAAGTCGGAAATAAGTTTATTTGGAAAGGTTTTCTCTCGGCAAAGCTCTTCAAATGAAAAATTATCATGCCAAGCGTTTTCACCAACCTCTGCAGCTTCACTTTTTCCCCTGAGTCTTCTTTAATTTTTCAAAAGGAGTATCCTTTTATTGCAGAATTTTTCCTTAGCCTTCTTTTTTGCTAGCATGTTTTTTCTCATTTTATTTCTCTTCCATGACTAAGTCACGATATGGCTTACTTTCAACATCAGCACTGTTGATTCCCAATGAAGCAACAATAGTTTCGATCTCCATTAATCTAGTAAAAGTATTTTTTGGATAGTCTATTGTCTCGACTTCAAGGAACATTCCCGCTCCCTTAACGTTATCAAGGAAAATTTCAAATTTATCAAGTCTAAAACACTTTCTGTTTTTCTCAACCTTCGTTATAATCTTGCAACCAATGCTTAGTAGGACCACCTCTGCCATTTTGGCACTATCTACTGATAGATTAATTTCTTGTTTAGCAAAAAAATTACTAGATTGGTGATTTTCTGCTGTAGGTGGTTTGTATGTGATTTCAAATATTTTATTATTTATTGTTCTAATTCTTAAGCACTCCTTAGAGCTAAGGGAGCTCCTCTTTGGCGTGTTAAAATAAACATCAGTTTGTTTGATATCCTCAACATGACTAGCCCCCAAGCAAGTTAATTTTTTTATTATTTTCGCAGTATTCTTTCCCTTGATTAGGTATTTTTTTTCAATTTCAACCTTATTCATTGGTCAATTTTTTTATAAAGTGGATCGCTTGTTTTTCTTCATGCTCAGGTTAATCAATTACTCTATTTAAATATTTACAGAAGATTTCTCCATTAGTTATCTCACGGAGATTATTTTAGTGTCCATATTTATCTATTATCCAGTGTGTTTAGTGATAGAGTTTTTTAATACTTGCACTCTATGTTTTTTCAAATTTTATAATAACGTGTAGATATATAATGTAAAGCATGAAAGGCAGGAATCAGTTATTAATTGACAAGAAGGCATTATCAAAATAAGCTTGAAGAGTAATTAGCTAAATTAGAATTAAGGTGAAAAAAGTTAATATTATTAAAAGCGGAGCGCTGGAGCTTTTAGCACCAGCGGGTGATTTGCAAAAATTAAAAACCGCATTAACCTTTGGAGCGGACGCGGTTTATTTTGGCTTGCCTGGATTTTCTCTGCGAGCGCGAGTAAACAAATTTAGCAAAGAAGACATACGAAAGGGGGCAGAAATTTGTCGAAAACAGAATAAAAAGTTTTACGTAACAATTAATATCTATGCTCATAATCTTCATTTAAAAGCTTTGCCAGATCATTTGGAATTTATTAACGAGATTAAACCAAATGCAGTTATTTTGTCAGATCCCGGGGTTTTGCGGATGGTTAAAAAATATTGTCCTGAGATACCAATTCATATTTCTACCCAGGTAAATGCTACTAATTTGGAGGCAGTTAAATTTTGGGCCGAACAAGGAGTGGAGCGAATAATTTTAGCGCGAGAAGTAACATTAGATGAAATAAGAGAGATTAAGCAAGAGGCGCCAAAGATAGAGTTAGAAGTTTTTGTTCATGGAGCAATGTGCATGGCTTATTCCGGGCGCTGTCTTTTGTCCAAGTGGATGACCGGTCGTAGCGCAAACTTAGGTGATTGTGCGCAGCCATGTCGCTGGATGTATAATAAAACTAACAGCGAAGAATCATTGAGTAAGGGCATTAAAAATAGTCAGGACAAAATTGAAAGCATTGTCGATGATAAAAAGAGATTTCTAATAGACGTAGAAGAAGATCAGCACGGCAGCTACTTCTTTAATAGCTACGATTTATGCTTGATTGAATATTTAGATAAGCTAGCTGAAGCGGGGATTGATAGCTTTAAGATCGAGGGAAGAGGGAAGAGTGTTTATTATGTAGCAGTGACAACACGTGCCTATCGAAAAGTTTTAGACGCACTTAACTTACAAATGACTACTGACATCAAGGAGGATAAAAATCTAGCAAAGATAATTACGAAGCAAAAGCGTGAGCTAGAGCGTTTATCTCATCGTGGCTTTTGGACTGGTTTTTTATTGAAAGACGAGCCGCCACATTTAACCGAGCGTTCATACTTGCCAACAAACTGGGAGTTTGTTGGGATTTCGGTAGATAAGAAAACTAATGATGGGAAAAAGAGACAAGTTTTTGTGCACAATCAATTAGCAGTCAATGAAGAAGTTGAAGTTATTACTCCTACTGAAAATCAAAAAAATAAAATTATTAAAATAGCCAACTCTAAGGGCGTGGTTTTAGAAAAAGCGCATGGTGGACAGAACGAAATTTTTAATATTACTTTTGAGGAGGAAGTTTCTGGAGATTTCCTATTAAGAAAGGACTTAACCTAGTGAAAAAGTTTCATTTTTCAAGAAAAGTGTAGTATAATTGACTTAAGATTGATAGAGATAATTTCTTAGAATTAATTTATAAAATGGGCTTGAGTAAGTTACAAAAAATCAAGGTTGTTTTTTGGATAATATTTTTCTTTCTTTTTATTTCCATTTTGGTCACTCCTTTTATTATTAGAGATGAGAATAAACTTTTATTCTCAGAAGAAGCAACAGAAACTGCTTTATTATTAGTGGAGTTAACATTGCTATTTTTGATTTCGCGCTACTATAGCCGAGAGGTAGATAAAAAGGAGGCAGAGGCTTTTTGGCTAAATTCTAAACTGAAGGATAAGGAAAAAGAGCTGTTGAGTGCTTTGGAGCATTTAGGTAAGGTTAATGTTCAAATATCGATGATTAGAGAGCTTTATGAAAAAATGGAAGTACCGACCACAAAGAGTCGCTTGCGTCAAATTATTAATGAAACCTTGTCAATCATTAAAAGTGTTACTCAAGAAGATCAAGTTTGGTTGAGAATTATTGACATTGATTCTGGGCGCACTCTTAAAGAACAGCAAGTTGGAGACAGTCCGATTGATTCAGCTGATCTTAAAAAATTGAGTAATAAAAAATTAATTAGATTGTTTAAGAAGAAGGAAAAGGGAAAAGTTGGCAGCTATCACATATTCTATTCAGAGGGGGACAACTTTTCTGTTAAGGCATTCATTATGGTTCCCGACAAAAAGGCTTCTTTAAATCAAGGAGCTGAGCGCAATTTTCTTAAGGCTGTAGCGAATGAGTGTGAAATTATTTTCCTCTTATTCACTTCACAATATTATAAACATTATCCCAATAATAAAAAATGAAAGGAATAATTTTAGCTGGAGGGACGGCAACAAGACTTTTTCCACTTACCGCCACTACTTCCAAGCAACTCCTGCCAGTGTATAACCGACAAATGATCTTTTATCCTTTGAATTTACTAATCAAAGCAGGTATTAAAGACATTTTGATTATTGTCGCACCAGAACATTCAGGGCAGTTTTTGAATCTATTAGGATCAATTTTTGATAAGTTCGATGTTCATTTAGAATTTAAAGTACAAAAAATACCACGTGGTCTAGCGGATGCTTTTATCTTGGGGAGAGATTTTATTGATGAGGGAAATGTGACTATGGTTTTAGGGGATAATATCTTTGAAGACGATTTGTCAGATAAAATTAAAAATTTTCAGGCGGGCGGAATGGTTTTTGCTAAGCAAGTGCCAGATCCTAAGCGTTTTGGAGTGGTTGAGTTCGATGAAAATAATCAAGTAATTTCTATTGAAGAAAAACCAGCAGAACCTAAAAGTGACTGGGCAGTGGTTGGAGTTTACACTTACGATAAAAATGTAATAGAGATTGCAAAAAACCTTCAACCTTCAGAGCGAGGAGAAATTGAAATCACTGATATTAATAAAGAGTATTTAAAAAGAGGGCAGCTGCAAGTAGGAAAGTTAGAAGGAGCCTGGTTGGATGCGGGGACCTACGACTCTTTATTAGAAGCGGGAAATGTAGTTAAAGAAAGGAAAATCTATGAAAACTTTGATCCAATGATTAATGAGGCTATTGAAATTTTTAATGAAGAATTAAAAGCAATTGCAAAAAAACGTTTAAAGTAGATTTAATAATAATTAATAATAAGCTGTAAAAGGTAAATATATGAAAATAAAAAAAGCTGTAGTGGCAGTGGCAGGATCGGGAACAAGATTGTTACCTGCAACCAAGTCAATGCCCAAAGAAATGCTACCAATTGTAGACAAGCCCATAATTCAATTAGTAGTGGAGGAGTTGGTTGAGGCTGGTATCCAAGATATTATCTTGGTAACTAAGTGGGATAAAAAACCATTGGAAGATCATTTTGATCGTAGTTGGGCGCTAGAAAATGAGTTAGATAAAAATGGAAAGGAAGATTATTTAAAAGAAGTGCGAAGGGTGGCGAACCTGGCTAATTTTATTTATGTTAGGCAAAAGGGTCCTTATGGCAATGGAACACCAGTACTTTCCGCTGCTAGTTTAGTGGACGATGAACCTTTTGTTTTTGTATGGGGAGATGATTTAGTTAAGTCAAAAACTTCTTTTACCAAGCAATTAGTGGAAGATTATGAAAGAGACGAAAAAATGGCAATTGCTGTGCAGGAAGTGCCGTTAGACCAAGTATCAAGTTATGGAATTGTTGATATCGATCAAGAAACCATGCGTCTTAAAAAAATTATTGAAAAGCCATCAGTAGAGGAGGCTCCCTCTCAGCTAGCTGATTTCGGTAGAATGATTTTAAATCAAGAGATAGTTGACATTCTAAAAGAGACACCTTTGGGAAAAGGAAAAGAGCTTTGGATTGTCGATGCTATCAGTGAATATGTAAGACGAGGTGGAGAATATTATGTGAAAAAAGTGGAGGATGGGGAGTGGTTGACTACTGGGGATCCTTTGAATTATTTGAAAGCAGTTTTGAAGTATGCTTTTGATCGAGAAGATTTAGCGGAAGACTTAAAAAAGTTTATCAAGGAGATGGGTCTCTAGTTTTAGATCAAGTTGTTTTAAGTTATTATTGTCTTAAGAAAAGCCTGTTATCAATAAAGATGACAGGCTTTTAGAATTGGAGTGTCTTTTGCTGGTGGATTTGTGTTTTATTTGCTTTAAGCAAGTTTGCATTTTCCCTGCTTTTTTGAGTGCAAGTTATTTGTTTTTTAGCATTAAATAATTTTTTTGAAAGGACTTTTATTGCTTTACTATATTGACAATATCGCTAATTAATGCTACAATTAAAGGTCTGTTTTTATGATTATTAAAAGATAATTATTGTTCTTTAAAAAAGAGGAGGGGTAAGATGAATTGGCACTATGCGGCATTATTCCATGCAATTTCTGCAGCGACGAGACAAGCGATTCAGTCTAGGTTGTTGCAGGACTCAAATCCAGTCTTTCTGGCCGGATTAATCTATTCCATTGCAGCAGTGCTTATCGGAATGGCTTATTTTCTGGTCAATGGGACACTTTGGTTTCCTGGGAGTATTCCCCCAAGTTTCTATTGGGTGATGACAATTTTTGTTATTGCTAATAGTGTGGCCTCAGTGCTTGCCTTTAATATAATTAAGCAGGTGGCATTATCAGAGGTCGTAATACTTATGGGGATTTCTGCTGGGTTTATGGTGTTGGCAGAGTGGATTATTTTTAATAATGCTCCGCAAGTATTGTTTGGTTGGGGATTTTCATTTTAATTGCAGCAGCAGCTGTATTCTTTTTGGATCAAAAGAGTGGGGAGAGAACTAATGTTAGCTGGAATACCCTCTGGCAAACAGTTGTTTCCGTGACGCTCTATAACTTCGTAACACCGTCTACAAATAAATATTGCGTCATGGTAACATCAGCATCTTTTGCTAGTTGGATCGCCCATGCATTTATTGGTGGGATTTTACTAGTAGTCTTTTTTACACTCTTCTTTGCTGGTAAAGTTAGTTTTCAAAAACAAACCAGAAAAGAAGTGAGGTTAAGCAATTTAAGTGGCTACAGAATGGTATTTTGGGTTTTTGTAGTAGCTGCAATTTCTGGAGCCTCGAATTTCCTCCTTAGCTTGTCTTTTCAGCTGGGAGGATCAATTCCAGGGGCGCTAATGCTTAAGAGAACATTAACGCCTCTGCTTATTTTCCTATTTGCTTATTTTGTAGATAGGAAAGGGCAGATTACCTGGAGAACTGTAGCTAGTCTAGCTCTTTCTGTTGTAGGTTCTTTGATGACGGGAGGAGTTAGAAGATAAAAGTTGGTATAAAATTATAGCGGTTTTCTTGATTAAGGAGACCGCTTTTTTATTTGACTTATTTTCTTAAAAATGCTACACTTCTTCCAATAAGGCTTGTCTTTAAGGTCTCTTGAGTTTAATCAGTTAACCGCTTAGCGCGTAGGTTACTGAGGAAATGTAAGTGAAATTAAGGGTAGCTTATTGCTAGTCATTAGATTAGCAGTTTAATTGTATTTAAATTAACAATGGAAGAAGTAAACAAGAAAAAGTTGTATGTTGGAAATCTAAGCTACAATACAACTAACGAAGGATTGAGTAGTCATTTTTCCCAAGCGGGGACAGTGGCTGAAGCAATCGTTATTATGGATAAAATGACCGGTCGCTCAAAGGGATTTGGTTTTGTTGAAATGTCAACTGAAGAAGAGGCAAAAAAAGCAGTTGAGATGTTTGACGGAAAAGAGTTGGATGGAAGAGAGTTGAGAGTAAATGAAGCTCGTCCAATGCAAAAGAGATTTAACGATGGTGGTGGATTCAATAACTAAGAAACTACACAGCCGTTAGTATCATATATTCTTGTGAAAACAGAGCCAACGCGCGGCTCTGTTTTTGTTTTTAAGAAGACTTGATTTTTTATAAAGAAAGACTAAAATAGAATAGCAGTCGATAAATCAGATTGCTAAACAGAAAGAGATTAATGAGGTCTTTATTCAGTTGAGGCGGGCTTAAATTCTAGAAGATAGGCGCCAGTGTATGAGCCAGGAAAGATAATTGAATGATCAGCCTCAGTTTTAATTAAAAAGTAAATAATTCCATTTTCTTTATCAATTTCAATCTCTTCTCCTTCAATCCAATAAGATTCTTGTTTCTCGTTTTTGATTTCTAGTTTAAGAGTAGGGATTAATACTGGGTTTTTGAGTTGTTGGACTTGAATGGCACGATAATGTTTAATGAAGCAATCTCCCGTAGTGCTTCTTCGAGTGAGTTCTCCTCCTGCAGTGGGATCAAAATTTCCTTCCAAGATAAAAGAATTCTCTCTATTTGATTTAATATTTGAGTTTAACGAAGTCGATTTATTCTGATTAGCAAGTCTCTTGTTTAAATTCAAGTCAGTAAACATAGTTTTGGCTTCACCGCTGAAAACATACTTAGCGCCCTCTACTGTTTGATCAAGGCGACTAACGGCGACCAAGAGCATAAAAACGGAAAAGGTAATTGTGATTCCTCCCAATGTTTTCAAGATAAAATCTTTCTTCATTTATTTAAAATAGAATTTATTTTTACCAAAAGGCTATTGATAATTATACTACAAGTTTAATTAGCAAACAATACTTATTAACCATCCTTGTTTAAATCTATGGCAAAAAATTATTATGACATCTTAGGAGTTTCGCGCGATGCATCTGAAAGCGAAATCAAAAAAGCTTATCGAAAGTTGGCACATCAATATCATCCTGACAAGAAAGGTGGCGATGAAGATAGATTCAAAGAAATTAATGAGGCTTACCAAGTGCTTTCCGATAGTCAAAAACGAGCACAATATGATCAATTCGGGCAAACTTTTGGTTCTGGTGCAGGAGGTTCTGGCGGTGGCTTTGAAGGGTTTGATGGCTTTGACTTTAATAGAGGTTTTGATTTTGGTGGCGCTGATAGTGGAATGTTTGGTGATATTTTTTCAGACTTTTTTACTGCTAGCAGGGGTAGTCGTGAACCGATTGGTTCTGATATTGCAGTTGATTTAGAAATTGATTTTTTGGAAATGGCAAAGGGGACTAAAAAAGAGTTGGATTTGTATAAAAAAGTTATTTGTAGTGATTGTCAAGGAACTGGCGCAGAGAATCAAGCGACAGATAAATGTGGTAAGTGTGATGGCAAGGGGCGTGTTACTCAAGCGACCAGAACGATTTTAGGGAATTTTAATCAAGTGATAACTTGTCCCACTTGTCATGGTCGTGGTCAGATTCCAAAGAAGAAATGTGCTGGTTGTGGAGGGGATGGAGTAAGAAGGGATTATCAGAAAGTTAATATTGAAATTCCTGCTGGAATTGAAGATGGTCAAGTAATCAAGCTTACTGGAGGAGGAGAGGCACCTAAAACCGGGCATGGTAAATCAGGGGATTTATATATAACAATAAGAGTTAAAAGGCACAAAAATTTTTCTCGCAAAGGGATGGATGTTTTGTCTGATCATGAAATAAGTTTCTCTCAAGCAGCACTTGGAGATAAGGTTTCAGTGGAGACAATCGATGGACCGGTTAAGATTAAAATTCCAGCTGGAATACAAGCGGGTGAGGCATTGAAAATTAAAAACCGAGGAATCATTCGCGGAGGTTATTTTAGACGCGGTGATCATTTAGTAAATATAAAATTAAAAACTCCGCAGAATTTAAGTCGTGCGCAAAAAAAACTAATAGAAAGTCTTAAAGAAGAAGGTTTATAAAGATGATTTTTGAATAAAGTTTGCAACTTGGTTAAAAATTTCCTCTTCTGAAGAAAGCCAATGAATTTGTAAGTCACGCTTAAACCAAGTACGTTGTCTTTTGGCATAGTTTTTTTCTGCAAGGTAGACTTTTTCTTTTAAGGTAGCCAAATTAATTTCTCCCTGTAAGTAAAGTGGAATCCAGTAATAAGCCAAGCCAAAGGATTGGATTTTTTTCCAAGAAAGTTTATGATTTTTATTTAACTCCTGCACTTCTTTAATCATCCCGTTTAGCCAACGAGTTTTCAACCGGGACTGAATTTTTTGATTTAACTCTTCTTTTGTTCGAAATAGGCCAATTTTAAGAAAGTCAAATTCTGGATGAGGTTTGCTTTTGACTTGTGGAACCCTTCCAATTGCGGTACAAATTTCTAGTGCCCGAATTAGGCGTTGCTTATTGTTAGAATCTATTTTTTCTGCTCTTCGTGGGTCAATTTTCTTCAAATCCTCAAATAAATTTTTGGTAGATTTTTTTTCTAATTTAATACGCAGAGATTTGTTAGGTTTAATTTTTGGGAAAATTAAACCATCAGTAACTGCTGCTATCCAAAATCCAGTTCCCCCGCAAATAATTGGGAGTTTTTTTCTGGAAGAGATGTCGCTTAAAAGTCTTTCACAATCGACCTTAAATTGAGCAACACTATATGATTGACGGAGTGGAAGAAAGTCAATTAAGTGGTGTGGAATATTTTTCGAAGCAAAAACCTTTCTTTTGCCTTCTGGCTCTTTCTCCCAAGTGCCAAGAATCTTGCCAGTGCCTTGATTAAGGTGGCGATAAATTTGACGAGAGTCGGCAGAGATAATTTCACCCTTAAATCTTTTGGCTAACTTGATTGCTAAGTCAGATTTGCCAGAAGAAGTCGGCCCTAAAACTACAATCGCTTTTTGCTTTAACTTATTCATTATTTAGTTTAACCATGTAACTTGTTAGTCAAATTAATATAATTATAGATGATTAATTCGCATTGTAGTCTTTGTTCTTGGAAAGGTCAAAAGAGGGATGACTCTCTAGTGATATTTTTCAATAAGTAAGATTTTGCTTTCTAGTCCTCTCAAGATCTGCTAAAATGGAAAAACTTTTGCTTAATAAATTTATATGTGGGTTTTACTTTCATTAATAGGTGCCTTTTCGCAAGCATCCTCCTCTGCTCTCAAAAAAAAGTCTTTACAAATCGATGGGAGTAATCATGTTTTGGGCTTTGTCTCCTATACTTTTGCTGGATTGATTTTTTTCTGGAGCTTTCTCTGTAACTGGTAATGGTAGCATTAGTTGGGCATTAACAATGAATTTGGTGGCAAATGTTTTTGCCCTAAAAAGAACCATGCCAATTTTTGCGGCTATTATTGGAGTTTTATATTTTAAAGAAGAAATTGGTCCTAAGAAGGCATTGGCAATTTTAATGATGGTAGCAGGGTCAGTGGTTATCTATCTTTTTCAATAAACAACAAACCATTAGCTTGTAAAAATAAGCAAGCTGGCAACTAGTAAAACGATATTGCAGAACTTTGGTGATAAATTAATGGAGAAGATGGAAGATGCAACCATCCAAAGAAAATTAATTTTTGTTTTTATTCTTTGTTAGTAAGTAGCCCAAAATTAAGACGCTAGAGAATAAAGCAATAGCAATTCAAATTAACCAATTATTTTGCTCTTTAATTGTAACGATAAAGTCATTATCTCCATTCATATTTTTGTTTTCAGTTAAATTAACATTGAGTTCAGTTTGCTCCTTTTCACCTTGTACAACAATTCGATTTTCACCAGGGATGACATTAAAAAAGGTGGCAATGCCCTCATCATTAGTTAACGTTTCCTGTGGTTCAGAGTAGAGAATTACTTTGATGTTTTTTAAGGGTTGTCCCTCCTGATTGATAACTTTAATTTTCACTTCATCTATAGTATTTTTTTCATTTATCAACTCACTATTCTCTGGATTATCCCGGAGTTCTTTTTCGCAAGGAAGCGCAATTTCCTGTCCGATGTTAAGGCGTTGACTAAGAGAAGGGTGGTTTTCTTTGTTTAGCTCAATAATTTCTTGATAACGATTTACTTCACCTAATTTTTCTTTGGCAATCTTATTTAAAGTATCACCTGATTGGATGATGTAGGAGCAGTCATTTTCTGAGATTTGTTCATTTGGTGATAAGGTCTTCTCCGAGTCAGTGGTTATTAGAGAAGTTGAATCCAACGAGGGTTTAGTGAGAAGGCTATTTTGTTCAACTAAATTCAAGTCTTTTGTTTTATTGGCCAGTGGTGGAGTTTTAATTTTTATAGCGCGCGACCAGGAGCCTTGTACGCACTCATTCACAGCACGTACTTTGATATAGTACGTTGTGCCCGGCGTGAGATCGTTGATTGTATAGTCGCGACGCTCTTTATGGATGTTTTTTATTTTTTTATCATTAGCATCAGGGGTTTCTCCATATTTCATTTGGTAGCGATCAACATCTCCTGATGCTTTTTTGAACGCGACGAGGATGCGACTGTCTGTTGTGCTGTCTGCTGTGATATTTTTTGGTTTACCGGGCTTTGTTTTTGCACATGCAGGTGTCTCTACTGCGACATCTGACATCTCAGGGTCTTGTTGTATAGGTTCTTCTTCTATTGCGTCATGCACAGTAATGGTTCTCGTGATCGGTGTTGCGGCATTTCCCGCGAGATCCGTGACAGAGTATGTCAAGATATAGGTGCCAGGTGTATGAATAT
>DUUL01000053.1 GCA_012841575.1 Candidatus Moraniibacteriota bacterium
ACTTTTCTTGATTGGTCGTCATTGCAAACAAACTCAATCTGGTCCCCAAGATTAATTTGTTGTCGTTTTTCGTCGTATAATCTTGATTCTATAACCTTGTTACCACTAGCAATTTTTTCAAAAGGAGTAGTGGCTAATTTCATCTTATGAATTTTCATAATTTTATTTATTGTAGGTATAACTTTGCTTGATAAGCTTGAAAACTTGGTCAATTTCTTCTTCCTTTTCGAGCTTCACTTCGTAATCGCCATTGCCCCAATGTCCGATTTTCTTCGGTTTGGTAAGGTCGCGGGCAATGCCGTGCGAATCATTGATCTCGTCACTCGGCGCGATCACGGCGTCTGCAATGCCAATCTGCGCAAGCAGCATCTTGCGATGCACAGACTGCGATGCCAAGACGATTGTACGTTGTGCCATAAAATTGAATTACATCATTAACCTTCACACAAACAACATTGACGCATTCTCTATATTCAACCTCACAGTATCACAGCCTTCGAATAATCACGTCTTTCAGGTACTGATTTCTAAAATTTGTTTTTTCCCCAATTTTTGCCTTGCCGTCAGAAACAAATCTTGCTGAAAGTGGTTTTTTGTATTTATTACTCAAATTTTGCAACAATTTCAAAATCTCTACAACTCTTCCCCTATTTTGATTTACGGCAATCGGATAGGTATCAATCCCCAAGCCAGAATGGAGACTTAAAAATATATTTCGCTCAATATTAAAATTACCCTCTTCGTATTCATCTGCCAGTTCGAAATCCTCCAAGCAAGGAAACATCAGTCCACAAAGCCCAATCGGCTTTGGGTTATTTTCCTTAATAAATTTTGAAAGTGTCGTGTAGATATCAGTTGTTGCCGAATAGCTGAATTCTAAACCCAATCTTTTTACAAAATGTACCAAGCTACTTGATCCCTGAAAAAGTGGGGCAATAGACGAATCAATTCCCAAATATCCATCAACAGACTTCAAGAGCAAATCAATTTCCTCCCAAGCAACTTTCATTTTCTCCAGCCACTCAGCAATACTTTTGCAATCTTCCGACAAATCAGTTGGCTGCAATCCGACAGAAAAACCCTTCTTGCCAAATTTCACAGATGGAAAATATGGGCTTGAAACCGGCACATTAAAACCATAAGTAAATCTAAAAGTATTATCGGGCTTGCTTTCAATTATTTTGAAAAGAAAATCAACATGTGTAGTTGTAATATTTTCATTTGTCAGATCTACACTTATCGCCTTATTTTCCGATACTAAAAAATCCGCAAGATGCTCTTCCGCCTTTTCGAAAGTCTGTTCACCTAGCCCCAATAAAACTCCTTTACCCAATAATTCTTTGTCGTTAATGTGCGTCCTATAGCCAGATACACAGATTCTTCGTGTTTGTATAGAAAAACCTATCTCTTCTAGAAGCTGAGAAACTTTCTCAAGATTTTTAATCTCCTGGCTTGAAGCTTGATCGGAAAATACACAAATAGCACGAATGACCTTTTTCATGATTTCTATATTTTATCCCATAAAAATACCTACGATAAGTTATATAGACTGCTAAAGTTAGAGGTCCTAGATCTGCTTCGACGCTATAAAATTTAATGCGGAGAGGGAGGGATTCGAACCCTCGATACCTGTGACAGTATGCCGCCTTTCCAAGGCGGTGCACTCGACCACTATGCGACCTCTCCAGGGTTTACAAATTTAATTCACCTTCTTTGGTAAATTTTTCGCTTAACGTAAAATTATCCTAGCAAAATTCTTTAGATTTGCAAATTCATTAAAATGCCTAACCTTAATTCAACGGACAACTATTTACTTTCTGAAAGCATTTCATTTGATATAAAGAAAAAATTTGCACTAAGATTGAAACTAATACAATTGCTAAGGAATACTCCTCCAACCAATCAAAGGCAACAGCAGGAAAAATAGAAGACATCACTGCCATTCCAATTGATGCACCACATACTGGTGCGCCCACTGCACATGTCTGTAGTGCTGAAAGACCAATTATTCCAAACAAAAACCCACCGAAAGAAGTTATTTTTTGATTTTTGTGTTCCACTATTCGATCCTTAATGATACGAATCAAGCACGTCATATTAAGTGCAAATACTAAAATAAAAGCAATAGCAATTAAATTATAATAGCCATAAAATATTTTTTTGGGTACTAGAAAATAACTAACCCCAAGCATTATAAATAAAGCCAACCAACAATAACCACTTTTAAAAATATTAAAAAGCTGAATAGACTTCATTTATATTTAAGCTAAGTTTTATAATCCCGATATTTTGCAAAGCTGCTAACTTCTACTATAATTAAGCCTCCACGCCCCAAATCAAAACTGCCTTCCCCTTATCCGCTTTACTACCAGAAAACCTTATTCTTATATCCTCTTGTCGAAAAACTGAATATTCTAGCGCTTCTTTCAAGTCTTCTGTTTTAACAAAATGCTTTTTCAATCGTTTTTTTTCAAACAATAACCTAGCAAATTTATTTCTCGAAATTAAAGGCTGATCATTATAAGGAGAATTTTCTGCCATTTCTACAATTCTAGCCATTGTTGTTACTGCTTCAATCGGATATTTTCCGCTAGCTGATTCTGCTGAAAGCATTACCGCATCTGTTCCGTCAATCACTGCATTAGTTACATCAGCAATTTCTGCTCGTGTTGGTCTAACATTTTCCACCATCGAAGCTAGCATTTGAGTTGCCACAATTACAGGCTTCTTTTGACGCAAGCATTTTCTAATCATTTCTTTTTGCAAAAGAACAACCTTCTCTTGAGGCATCTCAATCGCTAGGTCTCCACGCGCCACCATAATTCCGTCCGAAGCTTTTACGATCTCATTTATATTTTCAATAGCAGCTTTCTTTTCAATCTTTGAAATAATCCAAGGCGTTTCTTTAAACTCTCTTTTTGCTCCAGTTACCTTCTCTAATTTTTCCTGATAATGTCTAATTAACTCCCGAAGAGAATTTAAATCCTTAGCACAACTTACAAAGGAAACAGCCAAAAAATCTACCTCTTGATCAACTATAAACTGTAAATCCTCTAAATCCTTATCCGTCAAAAAGCCCATGTGTGGTGAGATTGATGGAATATTGACTCCTTTATGAGTTTTTACAACGCCTCCAATTAACACCTTTCCCCAACAACCATTTTTTGTTTTTTTAACAATTTCAATTTGCATCAAACCATCTTCAATAAAAACAATGTCTTTTAAGTGAATGAATTGATAAAACTCTTTCCAATCTAGCGGCAAAACATTTTTAGCTGAAGTTTTTTTTAGCCCATCGATATCTGTCAGGAAAATACGTGCACCATCTTTTAGTGTCAATGTTTTTTTGTTGGCTGTTCTTATCCTTGGACCTTGAATATCCGCCATTATCCCTACTCTTTTTTTTAATTTAACCTCAACTTTACGAATGTTAGCAATCGCCTTTTTGTGCCAAGCGTGATCACCATGAGAAAAATTAAGTCGACAGACATCCATCCCTGCCTTAACTAAAGCCTCTAGCTTTCTCTGTGCATAGGAAGATGGACCAATCGTAGCAACAATTTTTGTTCTTTCGTTCATTTATTTTTATTTAAATTAATTTATTTACTTTTTGAATTTTTAAAACTAACCGCAAGCCGTTTCTCTAAGGGCTAAAAAATACTTCAATTTCTGACTAAAAAGTTATTCCCAATCAAATTTTATTTTTTCGGACAAAACTCCGATCATTGGAAGTTTTTTCTTTTTTCCCTGACTAACACCCCAAATCCCCCACAGAGAAAAACCTACCACCAACAAAATAATCAGCCACCCTAAAAAATTATTTATTGTTGGGATGATAACCAATCCTAGCAACAAACCAACAAACAAAAAAAGTCCTTGCTTGGCATGTAATTGAACAAACGCACTCTTTTTTCTAGTTAACAATGGCACTAAAAACAAAATTCCGATATAAGCTAAATAAGCCAACGACTTATCCGCTTCAATCGAGCCATCCTTAAAACCTTTCTTCATCTGATACTTTTATTTTAAATTTAATTGCTCTCTCTTATAGCTTTTAAAATATTCTCCGCTTCAGTCTTGTAATCTTTTTGAATCTGTTCAATTTTTCCTGGGTCTATTTTGGAAAGAATTAACCGTGTTTTCTCTGATAAAAAATCTTCTATTTGAACAGCATCATTGGGAAGTCGATTAAAATCCTCCGCCCACGTTGAAAATTCACTCTCCATTTGCTCACTAGGAACAAGATTTGATAATTGATTCTTAAAAAAATCAATTGAATATTTGTAATTTTTGCTCAATTTAAAATTACGCCCCTCCCTTCCCGTGCCTTTCTCTGCTTGAATAGAAAGCTCTCTTATCAACAAATTTCTAGCCTGCATTATCAGCATGCTGTGTGGTGCTGTATTAATACTAACCGCATCAGACAAAAACTCATTCGCCTGAGCTGAATTTTCTAACCCACCTTTTCCCAAGGCTGATTCAAAATCATCCCAGTTTTTTTGAGTACTATTGTTGAAATTATACAACTTTTCTAATATTTGATGAGTAAACTCATTCGCCTCAACAGTTTTAATGAAATCATCCACTAGATCAATCTTCCAAAAAACACTTTCTGGTCGAGAATCATCAAACATTTTCTTTTGTGCATCAAATATCCTCTTTTCACTTATTATCGGCAAACCAGAAGTCGGCTCCGTATAACCCTGCCCGTAAAGATTGTCCTTTGTGACCCTAAAGATTTTCGAATAATATTTTCTTGCTTCAGGAAATATCTTAGCTATTCCCTCATAATCAGCCAACTTCTTCTTCTCTAGCTCTCCTCTGACAAAAACTTTCTCTCCCGACTTATAATAAAGATCATTTTTGGCAACCTCGTTTTCATATCTATTTGTGTAGTTAAAATAAAAGCCCAGCTCAGCCAGTCTATTCACTACCGCCGAAAGAGATTTATCAAAATTAGCTTGGCTGTCATAAGAATGACTGAGTTTTGCAAACAAGCCAAAGGTTTCTTCATCTAATAAATTTCTATCCTCCGCTAATTTATTGTAGATATGCGATAAATTAGCTTTCATTGCTTGAGTTCTCTTGTCTTTCGGATTTTTTTCATCAAAATAGGGCTCATTCTCTAGCTCTGCATTGATTTGCTCAGCAAACGCACTTAGCAAAGCCTCGGCATTCTCAATCTTTTCTCGACCATCCTTTCGCTCCAATTCTCTTTTTGCCATTTCATCAGCACCGGCCTTCACTGTTTCAGGCAAAACTGACTCCGCCGCTAAGCCAATACTAGAGCCAGCTAAAATCTTCAAAAATTTTCGCCTATCCATCATTTTATCACCAAGGGAAGTTGGCTCAATCTTACTGTCTCCTCCCCCTTCAAAGCCTCCCTGCTTAACAGGTCTTTCCCTTCTTTCTAAATTCAGTTTATTAGTAAAAATTTTATCCATCCTCCCATTTAGTCTTTATTGTTTTTTTAAAAAATCCCAACACACCCAACTCCCTACACACTCATTTCACGCAAACGACTAACTCGCTCTTCAATCGGTGGATGAGTCATGAAAAACTTGGCAAAACCCATTCTCCTCTTCCCCTTTAATGGGCTAGCAATGTACATATGAGCTGTAGCATTATTTACCTTTCGTAATTGATTGGAATCACTTGAAATTTTTTCTAATGCCCTTGCTAGTCCCTCTGGATAGCGGGTTATTAGTGCCCCGCTAGTATCTGCTAAAAATTCTCGCTTACGTGAAATTGCCAATTGCATTAAAGTTGCCACAACCGGAGCCAATAAAGATAAGACTAGCGCTAATATGGTAAAAATCAACCCGGCTCTACCATTATCATTGTCACTACTGCCACCAAAAAAGCTAATCCGCATAAACCAATCAGCAAGCAAGGAAATAAAACCAACTAAAACCGTTACCACAGTTCCCAAAAGAATATCTCTGTTGCCAATATGGGCAAGTTCATGTGCAATCACTCCCTCAAGTTCAGCCTTTTCAAGTTTTTCAATAATTCCACTGGTTAAAGCGACTACCGCATGTTCAGGGTCTCGTCCGGTTGCAAAAGCGTTCGGAGCTGGATCAGGAATTACATAAATTTTAGGCACTGGCAATCCAGCTGTAATACAAAGATTTTCCACCAAATTATAAATTGGCTTAGCATTTTCTCGACTAACCTCTTTTGCGCCACTCATACTCAAGACAATTTTATCACTCCACCAATAGGAAATAAAATTCATCACAAAAGCAAACCCCACTGCAACATAAAGAATAATGGGATTGTTTAATGATTGCGCAAAAATCCAACCAACACCGATTGTAAAAACCAAAAAACCAGTCAAATAAACCCATGTTAAGCGGATATTGCGAGATTTATGGGTATATAAAGTCGCCATTTTAGAATTAGAACTTTACCTCAGGATTTTTCTCTTCAGCTTCTTCCATTTCAAAAAATTCATACTTCTTGAATCCTAGAATATTACCGATTAAATTTGTTGGGAAGACTTGTAATTTAGTATTAAAGTCTCTCACATTGCCATTATAAAAACGTCTTGCTGCTTGGATTTTGTCTTCAGTGTCTGTTAAATCCGCCTGCAACTGCAAAAAGTTCTGATTAGCTTTTAGTTCTGGATAATTTTCTGAAACTGCAAACAGTGACTTCAATGCTCCGCTCAACATGTTTTCTTTTTCCAATTGGTCTTGCATTGTTCCAGCTTGCATCGCCTGAGAGCGTGCTTGCGTAACACTTTCAAGCACCTCTTTTTCATGCGTTGCATAGGCTTTAACCGTATTGACTAAATTAGGGATTAAATCATAGCGACGCTTAAGTTGCACTTTAATATCACTCCATGCCTCATCCACCTGATTTCGTGACTTAATTAAGCCATTGTAGATAAGCACTAAAACCACACCGACGACCACAATAATCGCCAAAAAACCAAACAAAACAACTGATAATGATCCTAACATTTGCTTTTTTTAATAGTTAAACTAGCTTTCTTCTATTCTACTCTACTTTACTTATTTTGTAAAATATTTTTATTACAAATCTCTAACAAGTTTACTAATTCAAAGTTTTGCTCTCTGTTTTTTGAAAATCAGTTCAGCCTAAATTAGAATAAACTGAGTAAAGATAATTTCTCTTATAAAAAAACAAACTGTTCTGCATAAAATTGAGAACAGTTAGTTACAATATTTAAGAATCTCTAGTAAAATTTATTCTGATTTTTTATCTTCCTTTGAATCTATTTTCTCATCAGATTTCTCTTCTTTCTTTGGCTCCTCCTCAGTTTTCCCCTCATCGACTGCCTTACTTTCCTCTTTTTCATTTGTAGCTTCTCCAGCTGCAGCCTTAGCGGACTCCTTCTTTTTAATATTAACTTTTCTCTTTTCTCCGCTGACTATACCCTCTTTTATTAACAAATTCCAAACCGAATCAGAAGTCTTAACCCCTTGACTTAACCAATAATCAATTCTTTCTTTTTTAAAATTAACCTGTTTTAAATGCGGATCGTACACTCCCACCTCCTCAAGAAAACGCCCTTTTACGGGGGAAGAGTGCTCTGCAACTACTATTCGATAATGTGCGTGATTTTTTTTACCAACTCGAGAAAAACGGATCGTCAACATTTTTTTAACTTGCTTAACTGTTTAATTATAACCAACTAATGGTCTCCTCAACTTAACAAAAAAAACTCCTGGCGTCAATAGCTATGATCTAATAATTTTATCAATTATCCCATAGCGTCTAGCTTCTTCAGCACTCATAAAATAATCTCTTTCTGCATCTTTTTCAATCTCAGAATTTTTTTTGCCTGTATGTTTTGCTAAAATCTTATTTATTTTCTCCTTAACTTTCAAAATATGTCTAGCGTGAATGTCAATGTCAGTGGCTTGCCCTTCTACTCCGCCCATAACTTGATGAATCATTACCTCGCTGTTAGGTAAAGAAAATCTTTTCTTCTTGGCACCTGCTGCCAATAAAATAACTGCGGCACTTGCTG
Source organism: Candidatus Moraniibacteriota bacterium (assembly GCA_012841575.1). Classification (GTDB taxonomy): domain Bacteria; phylum Patescibacteriota; class Minisyncoccia; order Moranbacterales; family DUUL01; genus DUUL01. The sequence goes on from DUUL01000053.1 coordinate 8,003, forward strand.
CTGTTCCAATGCAAATTGTTGAGACATCACAACGAACAAACTGCATTGTATCATAAATCGCTAAAGCAGCACTAACTGATCCACCAGGCGAATTAATGTATAGCTTAATATCAGAGTCTTGATCTTGTGAATCAAGAAAGAGCAGCTGCGCAATAATCGCATTAGCAACCTGATCATTAATTGCTGTGCCCAAGAAAATAATTCTTTCTTTGAGTAAACGTGAATAAATGTCATAAGCTCTTTCTCCTGAAGGAGATTTTTCAATTACTGTAGGGATTAACATTCCAGTCATGATAAATAAAACTAAAAATTTAATTGACTACTTAATTTTCATTAGGAAAGCTATTACTTTTTCATTAGTTAGACTGCCCTTTGTCATTTCATATAAACGCTGAATATCAATCTTTTCACTTACCTGTCCCAATGAGGAATAGTATTGCAATGTTCGATTGACCTGCTTTTCAATTTCCTCTGAGTCTGGTTGCAGTTTATTCTTATCCGCTAAATCTCTTAAAATCAAAGCTGCCTGCACTCTCCTGGGGGCAACTTTTTTGATCCACTCATCTTTCAATTCTTTCTCTGTCTTCTTGATCTGCGCCAAATATTTTTCTTTGGTTAAACCAATTCGACTAACCTCTTGCACTAATTCAGCCATCATTGTTTCCAGTTCATTTTCAATTAAAACACTAGGCACCTCGAAATCCGCTTCATCCACCACAACATCTAACAACTCCTTTTTCCATAAATCTTCTTGTTGATGTTGCTTTTCATGCTTAATTCCCTCTTCAATGTTCGCTCTTAATTCTTTAAGCGTCTTAAATTTTCCTATTCCTTTAGCAAATTCATCATCAACCTTGGGAAGTTGACGTTCTTGCACTAAGTTAACTTTCACCTTAAATTGAGCTGGCTTTCCTGCTAAATGGGCTGCATGATATTCTTTAGGAAAAGTTAACTTAAATTCTTTCTCATCACCTGATTTTAAACCGACTAGTTGCTCTTCAAAACCAGGAATAAACTTATTTTCTCCTAAAACTAAAGGGTGCTTTTTAGCGGTTCCATTTTCAATCGGAGCGTTATTCATTAAAACTTGAAAATCAATCTCCACCTGATCTTTCTTCTTAGCTTTTCGATTAACTGTTACTAATTTTACACGTTGATTAGCCAAAAAGTCGACTTCTTGATCAATCTCTTTTGTTGAAACAGCAACTTTTTTCCCTTGATGCTTTTGATTAACTTTATTCGCCTTTACCTCCCATCCCTTTTTCAAATTTACCTCTGGCAAAAGACCAACTGTTGCAGAAAACTTTAAACTCTTGCCCTCTTCTACTTTTTCTAAATCAATTTTTGGCTCTCCAACCACAGCAATATCTTCTTCTACAATTGAATCGACGTAGATTTTCTTAACCGCTAGCTCCGCTGCTTCATAAAGAATTCTTTCTTTTCCTAATCGCTGCTCTAAGACATTACGAGGAACTTTCCCGGATCGAAAACCATCAACCTCAACCTCTTTAGCTAAGCCTTGAACTGCCTGATCAACAAACTGCGCCATTTTCTCAGCTGGCACTTCGAAAAAAAGCTTCACTTCAGAACTTTTAAGCTTTTGTTGTTTTTTTAAATATTTAGCTGTTACTTCTTTTTTGGTCATAATTGAAATATAGATCGGTAAGTCGCCAAAAGGCTCCCACCAACTCTTTTAAAAACAAATTAATCTATTTAGTCGCCTCAGAAGCTCCAAATTCTTTCTTGTAAAGTGCGACAGCTTTTTTAACTGCCTCCATTGCTGCCTCTTTATCTTCAAAACCAGTTATCTTAACCTCCTTATTTTCAATCTGTTTGTAGGTTTCAAAGAAGTGCTTAATTTCTTTTAAGGTGTGCTCATTAACGTCTTCCAGTTTTTGTACCGCATTCCAACGTTCATCATTAGCTGGAACTGCAATAATCTTATCATCGCCCTCACCTCCATCAATCATCCTCATAACACCAACTGGTCTCACCTCCACTAAAATTCCAGGACTCAAAGGATATGTCGTCAAAACCACAACATCTAATGCATCTTCATCTTCCCAGTAAGTCATTGGCGCAAAACCATAGTCAAAAGGATAGTCCTGTGCTGTCTTCATTGCACGATCCAATTTAATTAAGCCAGTTTTTTTGTCAATTTCATACTTGTTTTTTGACCACTTAGGAATTTCAATAATTACATTAAATTCCTCAGGAGCTTTATCTCCAAGCTCTACTTCATGCCATAAATTCATGTTTTTGAGTTAAAAATTTATTTTTAAAATCACCTAGTTGTTTAATTTAACTTAGTTTCTTCTTGAGCACTCTGATCTTCTAATTCATCCGCCTTATTTTCTAAAACATCCTGCCCTTGCTCCTTTTCAAGTTTATCCTTGCTATCTTCCTGCATTTTTTCCCCCTCAGTCTCTCGTTCACTGGCCTCAACCTGTTCGCCACCTAATTTCTTAACGTCAATCTTCCATCCAGTTAGCTTAGCTGCCAAGCGTACATTTTGTCCCTTTTTCCCAATTGCTAATGAAAGTTGATCTTCAGAAACATAAGCCTCTGCCTCCTTTGTACTTTCATTAATCTTAACCCTAGCCACCTTTGCTGGTGCCAAAGCAGCCTCAATTAAGGTCTCTACGTCATCATTCCACTCAATAATATCGATTTTCTCTCCAGCAACTTCATCAATTACAGCTTGTACTCTAGTTCCTTTTTGCCCGACACAAGAACCAATTGGATCAATTCCCTCCTCATTAGAAATAACTGCAATTTTAGAACGATGCCCCGCTTCTCGTGCTACTGCTTTAATCTCAACTGTTCCTGAAAAAATTTCTGGCACCTCCAATTCAAATAGTTTTATTAACAACTCTGGACTACGTCGACTTAGTTTGATTCCAGGACCTTTCGGATCAGACTCTACTTTTTCAATATAAACTTTCAAGCGCTGCCCGATGCGATAATATTCCCCGGGGATCTGATCTGCAGGCAACAATACGCCAACTGCCTTGCCAATATCAATATAAACTCTGTCAAACTCCATTCGCTGAACCACTCCAGAAAGAACTTCTCCTTCTTTCCCTTTATACTCTTCATACATAGAGTCTCTTTCGGCCTCTCTAATTCTTTGAATAATAACTTGTTTAGCTGTTTGAGAGGCAACTCTCCCGTATTCGTCCTTAGAATCCAATGGGATTTCAATAAAATCACCCACCTTGATTGTCTTGTCTATTTTTTTTACTTTATCTAAAAAAACATCACGCTCCGGATTAAACTTAGGCAAAAGCACTTCCTCATTAGAAGTTTCATCTACTACTGGCATTAACACTGCCTTTTCAATAATCTCCTCTGATCGAACAGCACTAGCTGGAACCTTTTCGCTCTCAGGATCTTCATTTTCTAATCCCTCAGCATCAACAACGCGAGTTGTTTCATCCACAACCTCTTTAAGTTGTTTAAAGCTAGCCTCGCCTGTTATCTCATCTAACTTAGCCACGATAATTTGTCCTCGCTTGCCATATTCCTTTTTATAAGCCGCTGCCAAAGCAGCCTCAACAGATTCAATCACCTTGTCCTTATCTATTCCTTTTTCCTCACAAATTTGTGCAATCGCACTGCCGAACTGTCCAAGAGCAGACTGATCTTTTATAATTCTTTTATTCATCTGTTTAATTAGTTTAGTCCTTATTTAAAAAATAAATTCCTGTCAAACTCTGACCGGAACCTTTAAAAACATCTTCTTATCTGTATTTACCTCATTCTAACCCAAAATGTTTTAAAGTCAAGAGCTTTTTAAAGTAATTTTTTCTTAAACTCTAAATACTCATTCTCAACGAAATCTTTAATTTTAATTTTAAACTCCTCTCTTTCAAATTTCAATACTGTTTTTCTAATGTCTATCGGATTAAACTTTATCTGCTGAAATCTCTTAACTGCGTCAACTAAATCATCAACAGTTTGTTTTTCAAAAAAAACCCCATTTTGTCCATCAACTATCCGCTCCTCAATGTCACCAGCACGAAAAGCAATGATCGGGCGACCAGAAGCTAACGCCTCAGTTGCAACAATACCAAAATCTTCCTCTTGAGGAAAGACAAAAGCTTGTGCTTTAGCATAAATAATCGGTAAATCACTATCTGGAACTCTGCCTAAAAAATCAATTGTCGGTCCAGCAATTTTTTTTAAATTATTGTATTCTACTCCTCTACCAACAATTTTTAGAGGGAGTTTTAGTTTATTAAAAGCCCTAATCACCAAATCAATTTTTTTATACTTCATCATTCTTCCAACTACTAAAAAATAATCATCCATCTGATCTTGCTCGGCTATAAAAAATTGACTCAGTTTTATTGGTGGATTAATTACAGTCGACTCTCTGCCGTAATATTTTTTAATGCGACGAGAAACAAATTCTGAATTAGCAATAAATTTATCCACTCCATTGGTAGAATAATAATCCCATATTCTAATATAACTCATCAAAAACGGGACCATTTTCTTCACTAACTCAGGAAAAGAAAATTCTTGAGTATAATATTGACAATCGTCCCAACCGTAGCGCATTGGCGTATGGCAATAGGAAATGTGCAATGTGTCTGGACCAGTTATAATATTTTTGGGGAAACTTGAAGAATCAGACAATACTACATCGTAGTAGTTAAAATTAAACTGCTCAATAGCATTCATCATTAAAGGCGGAAACAAACGATGATTTTTTTTAACCAACGGCATTTTTTGCAAATAAGAAGTTCTTACTTCACGCTGATCAAAAAGATGGTGTACTGCCTCAGGATTATAGAGTAAAGTGTAAATAGGGGCATGTGGCCAAATTTCGGAAAAAGTCTCAAGCACTCTTTCTGCTCCACCATATTGAACCAAGTAATCATGTACTAAAGCAATTTTCATTACACACTAAAAGTTATATTTTAATTCTCAATCCACTCTATTCTAACACAAAAAGTCATAAACAAAAGCGGAGTTTCCTCCGCTTTTAATTACTCTCAGAAATTTAGCCTAACTCTTTTTACCAACCACCCTTCTCCGAGTCCACCAACGATCAAGTTGAGTAAGTCGTCCAGTTTTATTAGCCCAGTAAAGAGTAGCAGTTAGGGCAATAGAGATTAAGGAGACATAAGTAGCGATAGTGGTTGA
>DUUL01000074.1 GCA_012841575.1 Candidatus Moraniibacteriota bacterium
ACAGTCGAAAGATAACGCTCGAACTTACATTCCGTGCAGAAAGCAGCGATGCACGCACCCGAGCCGCATCCCTTCGTGCGCTGCTCTACCCTACCGGGCGTCCGTTACGCCTCGAACTATACAAAGCGAATGGAGAAGCCGAGGGCGTTTACGATGTTGATACCGAAAGCGAAACCCTTACCGACATTATATACGAGGAAATGCTGACAACGCAAATCGTTTTCGTTGAGGCAGAGCCGATTAAGAATATATATGCACGCCCGGGTATAAATCAGACCGCAGAATTCACGATTTCCACGCCGGGAGTATTAACCATTTCATGGGGCGACGGCAGTTATTCAGAGGACATCGCTACCGGGACACATACACACACCTATACAGACAATAAGGACGGACATTTCATCATCGTTTCCGGCAACTTTGGGAATGTAACCATTATGCCGGCAACAGGTACAACGCTATATAAAACTATACGGCAATGACGCAGTTTATCGTAACACACATAGACGGCAGCAAACTGAATCTGCACAGCCGGGCAAAAGGGACATTTGTCGAATCTGCAAAGTTTCGAAATCGTTGGCAGAGTTACGCAGAACTTACGCTTGAAATTACTGCATACAAAGCCCCGGAATGGGCTTACTTCGATATGCTTGTCGTCGATGATACGCCTGTTTTCCTGCACGAATGGAACGAGGCGAAGCACATTGACAACAAGGGAACGAAATACATCCTGCACTTCTACGGCGTCGAGAAGATGCTTTTCGAGGCTTCGCCCTTCCTCGACATTGATAGCGCAGGGGTATGTATTAGCAAAGAGCAGCCGCCCCTGGTCGGAAATCTTGAATTTTTCGGCAACGTTCTTTGTAATTGCGTCAATTACAGGGGATTCGACGTTAACACCGGGCAGCGATACAAGCAGAACACAATCAAACTCGGCACTTGCCCGGCAGGGACGAAACACCTACTCGTCAGCACTACCGAGTACAACGCCTTCGCCGCCTTGCTTGCCGTATGTTCAGCATTCAAAACGCACTATACAATAACTATCAACCCGGCAGACGACACGGATTATTTGCTGAATTTTGGCGTCGCTCCGGGCGTTTATGCCCCACTCGCTTACGGAAGGGGGAAAGGCTTGTACAGATTAGACCGAAAGAGCATAAGCAACGAAAACGTAAAAACCATTCTGACCGTCCTCGGCTCGTCAAAGAATCTACCGCAGGGATATGGGAAACAACGGCTCGAATTGGACGAAACCCTATACCCGGGCAGTATCATCGCAGACAACGATAAGATACAGACCTTCGGAGCGTGGAACGACGTATATATCGCAGAGGATATAATGCCGGAATACCGGGGCGAAATTCTCGGCGTCAATACAGAGGATAAATTCACGTTCTATTGCGAACTTGACGACTTTGACCCAACAGGCGGCACACTCAATATGCTGACAGGGAATCTCGCAGGCTCAAACTTCCGCATCGCAGCCTTCAATGCCGCAAATGGAAAGATAACAGTCGAGGAACTTGTCGACAGTTCCGGATTCGCAGTCCCTTCCGTCGCTCCGTATCTTTTCGCCACAGGGGACACCTTTACAATTGTCGATATTCCTATGCCGCAGGCATATATTGAAATAGCACAGCAAGCACTCGCAGAGGCAGGGCAAGCCCGGTATCTCGAAGTATCACAACCCCGGGTTGCATACAACGTCGCCCTGCACAGCCGTTTCGTCAAAAGCCACGGCTCACGTCCCCGGGTTGGTATGTACTTCCCTATCTCGGATGCCCGGTATGGCGTCGACAAGGCAGTACAATGCGTAACGCTCGAACGCAACCTCTTGGCACAAGACGAATACGAATACACGAATTGCGAAGTCGCAGACAACGTCGTCGAAACCCTCGGCGCAAAAATCTACAAACAGAGCAAAGAAGCGCAGGCGTTACTGAAACACCTCGGAGCGACACGCCTCACGACACCGACATCGTCGTTACAGGGAACAGCAAGAACAGCACAATCGGCAGCGGTCGCAGCAGCCGAAGCCGTTGCCGCATTGGAAGCCGAGGCGGCACGTATCGCAGCAGAGGCTTACGCCGACGGCATATTATCCGACGAGGAAGCAGCGAGAATCGCCGACGTGGCGGCTAAATTGACAGAAGCAAAGCAGTATGCCGCAGCGCAGGCAGAAGCCGCAGAATCGGCAGCAAAGACGTATGCCGAGGGGCAGGCAGCAGCAGCGCAGGCGGCAGCCGAAGCAGTCGCAGCAGCGGAGGCAGAGGCAGCAGAATTGGCAGCGAACGCATACGCCGACGGTATTGTAGATGCGGAAGAAGCCCGGGCAATCGCAGAAGCGGCAGCAAAACTGACAGAGGCAAAGAATCACGCTAACACACAGGCAGCCGCAGCAGAAGCGGCAGCAAGCACCTATGCAGCAGCGCAAGCCGAAGCCGCCCGGTTGGCAGCAATCGCCTCGGCAAAGACCTATACCGATACGGAAGTTACAGCAGCAAAAGGGTATGCAGATAGTACGGCAGCAGCAGCACAAAGCGCAGCAGAGGCATACGCCCTTGCAAAAGCAAACCTCGCTGAAACCAACGCAGAGGCTTATGCGGACGGAATCGTGGATGCGGAAGAAGCCGCCCGGATTGCCGAAGCAACTGCAAAACTCAATGAAGCAAAGACCTACGCAGAAACAAAAGCAACGGCAGCCGAAAATGCAGCAAAAGCCTATGCCGATACGCAACTCGGCAACTTCGCAACGACCGTAACAGGAAGTTTGTCTGACCTTCAAAATCAGATTGACGGCAATATAACGACATGGTTCTACGCTTATGTTCCAACGACCGGGAACGCCCCGGCAAACACTTGGACAACAACGGCATTGAAGAATCAGCATATCGGCGACCTGTTCTACGTCAATAACGATTCGCTTGAAGAAGACGGATTCTGCTACCGTTGGACAGGCACGGCGTGGGAACTTATCAAAGATACGCAGATAACGAAAGCCCTTGCCGATGCCGCCGCAGCGCAGGACACCGCCGACAGCAAGCGCAGGGTATTTGTCGCAACGCCGACAACGCCTTACGATATTGGCGACTTATGGTTGAAATCCGGGGATTTGTACAAATGTAAGGTTGCCCGGCTTACAGGCAGTTATGTAGCATCAGATTGGGAAAAAGGCGTAAAATATACGGATGATACCGTTGCAAATGCCGCAGCAGCAGCAGCAGCCGCAGCACAATCAGCAGCAGATGACGCACAAGATGCTGCCGATGCCGCCAACGCACTTTTGACAAACATAGCAAGTGATAGTAAATTAACAGCTTCTGAAAAACAAGCTACCAAAAAAGAATGGGATATAATACAAG
>DUUL01000059.1 GCA_012841575.1 Candidatus Moraniibacteriota bacterium
CGGAACGAGTCATCCCGGCAAACGACAGCGTGCGGCTCTTAGATCAAACAGTGGAAGACATGGATTTGAGACCACTGTGGAGCACCTACAAACGCCTCGGTCGCAAGCCCGCAACCAACCCCGTCACCCTGCTCAAAGTCATGCTGTATGCCAACATGGAAGGCATCTATTCCAGCCGTGATATCGAAAGCGCCTGCAAACGGGATATCAACTTCATCTGGCTGCTCAACGGAGCAAAAGCCCCCAACTACCACGAAATAGCAAGATTTCGCAGTCAACGCCTGCCCGCGTGCGCAGAGCTTCTTTTCTACACCCTGGTCAACCTTTTAGGCGAGAAGGGTGAGATTTGCTATGAGCATCTGTTTGTAGACGGCACGAAAATTGAGGCCAACGCCAACAAGTACAGTTTCGTGTGGAAGAAGAGCACGACGAGGTACGAAACGCGCTTGCTGGAAAAGGTGGAGCATGTTTGTCAGGAGGTTGGTCAGCGGTACGGTATCCTGTCCATGCGGGCAGAGGAGGTGCTGTTGGCCCTGGAATCCATGGTCACAGTACCTTTTGTGTATGGCCGTGGTAAGCGGAAGACCCAACTGCAGCGGGATATCGAACGCCTACGTAACCTTCTGGAGCGAAAGGCGAAGTATGCGGAGTACCAGAAAACATTCAGGGGTCGCAACAACTTTTCCAAGACAGACACGGATGCCACCTTCATGCACATGAAGGAAGACCATATGCGCAACGCGCAACTGAAACCGGGCTATAATGTGCAGTTGGGTGTGGAGGGTGAGTACATCACGGGCGTATCGGTCAGCAGTGAACGCAGCGACCAGCTGACCCACATCCCCTTCATGGATAACATGAACGAGCATCTGGGAAAGCGATACAAGGATGTCACCCTGGATGCAGGCTATGAAAGCGAGGAGAACTACACTTACTATGAGGGGACAGACACCATCTGCTATATCAAACTACAGAATTATGAGCGCAGTAAGACAAAGAAATTCAAGAACAATATGGCGCTGCGAGAGAACATGGCGTACGATTCGGTGTTAGACGAATACACTTGCCAGCAGGGAAGGAAGCTGCGCGTGCAGCATGAAGGGATCCGCAAGAGTAGGAGTGGGTTTGAAAGCCGGGTGACTTACTATGAATGCGAAGGCTGCGGGGGCTGCCCCAAGAAGAAGCAATGCACCCGGTCCAAAGGAAACCGGAAGCTGCAGGTGTCCAAGAAGTTCATTGCGCAGCGCGCGGAATCTCTGGCGAGGATTACCAGCGAGCAAGGGATTCTGCTGCGCATGAACCGCTCAATCCAGTCGGAGGGAGCCTTTGGCGTCATGAAGCAAAACTACGCTTTCAGGCAGTTCTTGCTCCGCGGTCACAGGAAGGTATCCACCGAGCTCTTCCTGCTGTCGATGGCCTACAACATGAACAAACTGCACGCGAAGATACAACAACATCGGACGGGACGGCAGTTGTTTGAAAAACTGACGGCTTAAGACGGGAAAAACTGAATACGGCGACACCCAAGACAGTAACAGCAGGCAGCGGTTCTGGTTGAGGTGCCAACATTCATGCAAAAATCGTGAAATTGGAAGGAAACCGGGCTGTCTAAGGTCTGACAAGAGAGGAAAAGGAATGAAGAAGGGGCTGTGGCAAAGTTTGTGTTTTGCTACAGCCCCTCCCGCCCTTGCGCTGGCAGGTCACACAATGTCCAGCCCGGTCTTGCCCTTGGGCGCAGGGAATGCCTGGTTCAGCAGGCTGGTCTGTTGTTCGGTCAGCCGGATGTCCAGCGCCCGGGCATTTTCCCGCACATGAGCGGGGTTGGCCGCCTTGGGGATGGCGATAACCTGGGGATGGCTCAACACGAAGGCCAGCAGCACCTGCATGGGACTAATCCCCTGCTGTCCAGCCACCTCCAGCACCCTGGGGTCATCCTTCAGCCGCTTTTGCAACTTGCCACCTTGAGCCATGGGGCAATAGGCCATCAAAGGCACCCCGTACCGGCTCAACCAGGGCAGCAGGTCGTACTCCACCCCCCGTGAACCCAGGTGGTACAGCACCTGGTTCACCGCACAACGGTTGCCTCCAGCCACGCTCCACAGTTCTTCCATGTCCCGGGTGTCAAAATTGGACACCCCCCAGTGGCGTACCTTGCCCATGGCCACCAACTCTTCCATGCAGGCCACCGTTTCCGACAGAGGCACCCTGCCCCGCCAGTGCAGCAGGTACAGATCCAGCGTTTCAATGCCCAGCCGCCTTAAGCTGGCGTCGCAGGCGGCAAAGATGCGTCCGCGGCCAGCGTTGTGAGGGTATACCTTGGAGGTGATGAACAGGCTGTCCCGCTTTACTTGTCGGATGGCCTGGCCCACGACTGCCTCCGCGTCCCCCTCCCCGTACATCTCCGCGGTGTCGATCAGGGTCATTCCCATTTGGATACCCAGGCGCAGGCTGTCCGCCTCCTGCCGGGCGGCGGCCTTCTTCTCCCCCATGCCCCAGGTGCCCTGCCCCAG
>DUUL01000054.1 GCA_012841575.1 Candidatus Moraniibacteriota bacterium
TAAATAACTAGTAAGCTTTATTTTATTTGATAATTTTTACTTTGTCTTTTATTATAAAAGCACTTAGATTTTATAGTGTAACACTCTGTCTTATGCCCAATAACTATAGTATATTTTGGCAAAATTTACAAAACTATTTCGACCCAATAATTTTTTCTTGGGGATTTTTCAGCTTACACTGGTATTCTTTAACCTACTTAACTGCTCTTCTAACCGTCTACCTTCTTCTCCGCTACCGTATTAAAAATGATTATTTTTACTCAAAAAATATTCTCTCTGTTCCGCTTTTGGATAAACTTTCTCTATTCTTGATTATTGGGGTTATTTTGGGGGGAAGATTGGGATATGTTTTCTTTTATGAGCTTGGCTATTTTATCCAACATCCAGTGGAAATTTTTTGGCCATTTTCTCAAAGTAAATTTATTGGAATTTCTGGTATGAGCTTTCATGGTGGACTTATTGGTGCAATTTTAACTGGCTTTTGGTTTAGCAAAAAAAACAACTTATCTTTCCTTTTTCTGGCAAGTTTCATCATCCCAGCTGTTCCACTTGGCTATTTCTGGGGACGACTTGGTAATTTTCTTAATAGTGAATTGTATGGCCGACCAACTGATTCAGCTATTGGAATGTATTTCCCGACCGATCAGACTCACCAATTGAGACACCCTTCTCAACTTTACGAAGCAATCGGAGAAGGCATTCTGCTTTTTTTAATTTTGTGGCCACTGCGTAATTCTCCCAAAATAAAAGATAGTTTACTTTGGATTTACTTAATTCTTTATGGATTTATTCGCTTTTTTATTGAATTTTTCCGCCAACCAGACTTGCAAATTGGCTTATTATGGCTTAATCTAAGTCTTGGTCAATGGCTGTGCTTAGGAATTATTGCTGTGGGGATAATGGGAATGCTAAAAGCAAGAAATAGAAGTTGACAAACTTTCCCCATTAACATTCTAGCTTAAACTTTTTTTATTAATCTAAATCTATCTTAATTGTAATTTTATAGAATCTTATGTTAATTGCTGCTATTGAAACCTCCTGCGATGAAACGTCTGTTGCTGTTTTAAGAGGTAATGAAAAAAATAGCTCTGTTCAAATTCTCTCTAATATTGTCTCCTCTCAGATTAAACTCCACGCCAAATGGGGCGGAGTTGTTCCTAATTTAGCCGCACGCGAACACGTCAAAAACATTATTCCTGTTTTGCAACAAGCATTGCTTTCTGCAAAAGTGCAACTGAACCAAGTTGATCTATTTTCTGTTACTAATGGTCCAGGGTTAATTCCTGCACTTCTTGTTGGTGTAAATACTGCCAAAACATTGTGCTACTTTCATCAAAAACCTCTACTGGGAATTCATCATGTTGAAGGTCATTTGACGGGCGCCTTTTTTGATAACTATTCTACTTGCAAAATTACTCCCGATGATTTGCCCTTGCTCTGCTTGACTGTCTCTGGTGGACACACTCAGTTAATTTATTCTAAAAATTTTCTTGAGTATGAAATAATCGGAGAAACACAAGATGATGCCGCGGGTGAAGCTTTTGACAAGGTTGCTAAAATGCTTGAAGTTGGTTACCCAGGCGGACCAATAGTTGAAAAATTAGCTAGTGAATACCTATCTGAACATGGCCACTCTGACACACTAAAACTTCCCCGACCAATGTTGAAAAATAATAATTTTGATTTCTCATTCTCGGGACTGAAAACTGCAGTTCTTTATCAGTGGGAGAATCAAAAAAATAGCGCTCCTGAGCAGGCGTTAGTAGATCTAAAAAAACAATTTTGTTATGAATTTCAACAAGCTGTCACTGAAGTCTTGACCAAGAAAACCGTTGCAGCTATTCAAAAGCACAAGCCCCAAACTGTCATTTTAGCTGGCGGAGTAGCAGCTAACCAAACCATTCGTGCCGCACTTCAAAAAGAAATCTCTCAAAACATTCCCAAAACTAAATTTTTATCCCCACCAATGACTCTTTGTGGAGATAATGCAGCTATGATTGGCGCGGCTGCTTTTTTTCGTTTTCAAAAATTAAAAAAACAAAACAAGCTCGAAAGCTTGCTTCAAAACTGGAAAAACCTACCTACCCTAGCTAATGCTAGCATCAATGCTAAATTAAACTAAGCAACTTAAAACTAAACTACTTAAGTCTTCTTAATTTTTTTAAATTTCTTTTAACAACCCTTTTTCAAATAAAGCTTTGCGCACCTCAGGAGTCACCAAGGTATCATGAACCCGATCTAAGGTATAGTAGTCTAGCCTCTTTGCAACCTCAACCGCTAAAAATGGCCCCTTTTCAGTTGCCAATTCAACTATTTTCCTAATTCGCTCTTCAATATCTTCAATCTTGGTAATATCGGCAGCAATTTTCCTAACAAATCTTTCACGAATTTCCTTTTCTTCCAAATCAACTTCTGCTGATTTTTCCTTAGACGATTCTTTTTCAGTTTCTGGTTGTTCCGGTTCAGAAATTTTTTCCTGCTCTTGAAAATTCTCCCTATCAGGAATTTGAGACAATCCCCTCTCCAACTTCATGTCCTCTTCTTTTTCTACTAGCGATTCCACTGGTGACCTTTCTTGTTCCTTCCGCTGTTCAAAAATATCATCTTTTTGTTTGCCCAACTCAAAACCCTTTTTTTGCTCTGGCATATTTTTATTTAATAAACTTTTTAGATCTTATTGTTTATTATAGCATATTTATCGCCAATTTCCAAAATTTCACATTTACTCCATTTTTGCTATAATGAGTTGAGCAATGCACTAAACTAAAATAAATGTTGCCTTTTATAAATCAAAAAAGAATTGTTATTCCGATAGTCTTAGGATTTGTTCTTTTTTTTGGCATTTTTATTCGTTTTTATAATTTAA
>DUUL01000058.1 GCA_012841575.1 Candidatus Moraniibacteriota bacterium
CATACGGAAATAGTTTTGGAATGTAATGGTTGCGAGAGTTTTACTCTCCCGCTGTACTCTTACATTTTCCTTGGCCTCAATAGCCTGGTGCAGCCCGTCGCTGTATCTTCTGCCCAGCATGAGCCGGCCGGTGAACTCGTCTACAATAATAACCTGATCGTCTTTTACTACATAGTCTCTGTCGCGTTTCATCAGGTAATGAGCCTTCAAGGCTTGATTTATATGATGTGACAGCTCAGAATTCTCAGGGTCTGCAAGATTGTCTACAGCAAAGTACTGCTCAGCCTTACTTACTCCGTCTTCTGTCAGGTTGACGGTGCGGGCTTTCTCGTCCATCTCAAAATCCTGCTCATTTTTTAATCGCACTACAAAGCGGTCTACACGGAAGTACAGATCTGTTGACTTGTCGCCTGCGCCTGAAATAATCAGGGGAGTACGAGCCTCATCAATCAGGATGGAGTCCACCTCGTCCACGATGGCAAAGTTGAGCTTTCGCTGAACCATATCCTGCTTGTAAATCACCATATTATCCCGCAGGTAGTCAAACCCAAATTCATTATTGGTACCATAGGTTATATCGGAGTTATAGCTGGCACGGCGTTCTGAAGGCTTGAGGCCATGAACTATAAGGCCTACGGACAGGCCCAGAAAACGATAGATTTTACCCATCCATTCGCTGTCTCTTCGTGCCAGGTAATCATTTACCGTTACTATATGAACACCTTTACCAGTAAGGGCATTTAAGTAGGCAGGCAAAGTAGCAACCAGGGTTTTTCCTTCACCTGTTTTCATCTCTGCTATACGTCCCTGATGAAGTACAATGCCGCCCAGCATTTGCACATCGAAATGACGCATTCCCAAGGTGCGCACAGAAGCTTCCCTTACAACAGCAAAGGCCTCGGGCAGCAGATCTTCAAGAGACTCACCGTCGGCATACCGTTTTTTGAATTCTTCTGTTTTCCCTCGTAATTCCTTGTCACTCAATGCCTTTATGGAAGGCTCAAGTGCTTCTATCTCCTCTACCGTCTTCATCAGACGTTTGATTTCCCGTTCATTGCTGTCGCCAAACAGCTTCTTTAACAAACTTGCCATTATCGCTTTCACCCCGGTTTTTATTTCATCGTTTAATTTTATCATGTAACCGGCTGTCTTACAAGGTTTTCCACAGTAAAAGGGGAGCCTTAAGCTCCCCTGGTTTAACTATGCTATCAGTTATGTAAGATACTTTTATTCATATTCAGGCTCAATAAGGCCGAATCTGCCGTCCCGACGTTTATATACAACATTTACTTCATCAGTATCTGAATTCAAAAATACAAAGAAGCTGTGTCCCAGTAAATCCATCTGCAACAAGGCTTCTTCTATTGACATAGGCTTGACAGGAAAACGCTTGGTTCGTACAATTTTTAGTTCCTCATCAGATGAATCGTCAATCTGGCTTCTTCCGAACTCCATCTTGTCGTCAACAAAGGCACCAGTTCGGAAACTGCGCTCCAGTTTTGTACGATACTTGTGAATCTGCCGTTCAAGTTTATCCAGCACCATGTCAATTGAAGCATACATATTGTCGGTAGATTCCTCTGCCCGGATTATTTTGCCATTGAAAGGTATGGTAACTTCAACGATATGCCGGTTTTTTTCAACCGACAGTGTTACCTGAGCTTCCGTTCCCGGCAGAAAATAACGCTCCAGCTTGCCAACCTTCTTGTTGATTTGTCTTCGAAGTGCGTCAGTAATGTCCATGTTCTTACCACTAATGATAATGTTCATTGGCTCAGCTCCTTTCCCATATCCCTTATATTATTTATTCGAGATGGCTTCAAAAATTCCTGTCTGGACTGGATATGGCTTGTGTGTTTTTATCTGATTATTTGTGAATGGAACTCCCTACTTGATTTTTACCCTCCTAAAATATAATTAAACATGCTTCGTAAGAAGAAAGTAATATCTTAAATATATTATATAAATTGTGTA
>DUUL01000065.1 GCA_012841575.1 Candidatus Moraniibacteriota bacterium
ATCCACAAGTAGCCGATGGCTGCAGGATTTTGGTGGACTGGTATGGCCCGGGGAAGTTGGCAGGAAACAGGCCTTGGTCCTTTCCGAAGTCCCGGTGAAAGTGGGTTGGGCGCTTGAAAAATTGTAGTGTCATAGAGCCAGCCTATCACAGTAGCCTGAAGGAAGACACGAAAATGGAAAAGACTAAAGATCCATGGTACAAAAGAATTCCACCCTGAATGTTCATCTATGTGCTGCTGGCAGCAGCGCTGGGGATCTATTATTTGATCAAATATTTTATTAATTGATCAGAACAACCAATCCGGCGAAGGGGGTTTGCAATAATGGGACAGCTGGCTATTGTCTATGCAACCTTGACCAGAAATTCAAAAAAAATTGCCGAGGCCATGGAAAAAACTTTGGGGGTCAAGGCTGAAAATGTATCAACATCTCCGGTGCTGGGAGAGGTCGATTTGCTGTATATCGTCGGCGGCATCTATGGGGGGAAAAGTTTGCCCTCGCTTATGAAATTTGTGAAAACCCTGGATCCCGCCAGGGTAAAAAGGGCTGTGCTGGTGACATCCTGCGCCAGAAAACAGAGGCAGGACGGTGTGCGAATGCTGCTCCAGGAAAAAGGGATCGAGGTGCTCGAAGAGATACTCTGTCCCGGCAGCTTTCTGTTTCTCAGCTACGGACACCCCAACGAGGGCGATATTCAGCGCACCGCCGATTCCGCCGCACGATTGGCGGAAATGGGTTAAACAGATCTTCGGGGTCAGGCTTGAATAATTGAATTGCTTTGTTGGTAATCAGAACGGTGATGGTTTGTCCGGTTCCATCGAATTGCCCCTCTGTTTGTCCCCATGGAAGGTCTATCATCCAGAAGTGTTTTTTGCAGGGAAGGTCAGGGGAGAAAAGGGTATCTTCTGTCGAGTAAAGGAATTGGCTGCGACAATGGTGACGTTTATCGAAGAAAGTGATCGGTTCGGGCCAATTGATCGGGGAGGAAATTGTCCTTGAAAAAACGTTTTATTGGTGGGCTCTCCGGTCTTGCCATCGCCCTGGTCATGGCTGTTGTTGAACCGGCTCCCGGATTGACCCCGGCGGCTATGACCGGGTTGGGCATATTTTTTTGCGCGGTGCTGTTCTGGATCTGCAATGTCCTGCCTGACTATGCCACCGCTTTGCTGATGTGCGCCGCCTGGGCCGGTAGCGGAATTGTTTCGTTTGGCACGGCGTTTGCCCAATTTTCCAGCGAGATCTGGTTTCTGCTGGTGGCGGCCCTGACCCTGGGGGTTGCCGTCTCCGGGAGCGGCCTTCTGAACAGGATCTCGCTGAAGGTGATGCAGCTGTTTCCTGCTACCTTCAGGGGGCAGACTGCGGCGCTGGTGGTGGCCGGAAATCTGATCGCGCCGCTGATTCCCAGCGTTACCGCCAAAAGTGCCATGGCGGCGCCTTTGGCCGGGGGGATCGGCGCCAGGATGGGCTACGAATCCGGCAGCAGGGGTGCGGCCGGCCTTTTCGGGGCGATGTTTCTGGGGTTCGGGGTTACCGGGCCTGCTTTTCTGAGCGCCTCTTTCATGTGTTACACCATCAAAGGGCTGCTGCCTCCG
>DUUL01000055.1 GCA_012841575.1 Candidatus Moraniibacteriota bacterium
CTTTCACTGATCCAGTCTCATCCGCCACCACTGCTTCAGTTAAAAACATTTTTCTTTTCCAGGTTCGCTTATTTTTAATCTCTTGCACTTCTCCACAAATTGTTACGGTCTCTCCAATTTCTAATTCATTAATCTTTTTGAAAACTGAAAAATCCTCATAGCGATGAGGCAAATGATAAAGCAAATCTTCCACTGTCCAAATATTCCATTTGCTTAATTTTTCTCTAATTTTCTGCCCCACTCCAGAAATTTCTTTTAGCGGGGTGGTTGGATAAAGCATAGTTAATAAAAAACAGCTCTTTACGATAAAAAGTAAGAATAAGAAAAATCTTATCTTTAGCTTATCTTATTAAAAGAAGAATGTTAAGTTTTAATTAACTTTTTCCAAATAATCCTGAATTCCCTCCACCATTTTATCATAGCTTTCCTGACCAATTCTATCAAAATAACTGTCGTGTTGCATATCCCTCAGATTCAAACCTGGGTCTATAAGTTTATACTTTTTTTGAAAATCTCCTAGGGAAACTTTATTACCATTCTCATCAACAGCCGCTTCCAAAAAAGTGCGAAAAGCCTCTAGGGCATTTCCTTTGTTTGCTAAAATCCAGTTTTCGACACCCACTCCGCCAATTCCATTTTCCTTAGCCTTCTTATAAGCCCCAATTCCTTTAAGGAACTTTTTAACAAAAATAATATTTGCCACAACACTGTCTCTAGCACCTTCTCCGAAGTTATTTCCTATCCAGTTTAGTTTTTCACTTATGGCATCGTGAGTTCCGAAATCGTATTCTGCTGCTTTACTAATAAACATGATGTCAATATCCATCAAACCTTCTCCGCTCACCCCCTTGGAACCATCACTTCTAAACTGGTATTTAAAGAGAGATTTTTCTGATCCAGAATGAGACCTTTCAGTTGTTGTCGACTGTAGCTCTTCCTTTAATCTGTTAACAATTTGATTAATTTTAGGAGTATCTTTTTCATCAAGTCTTACTGCTAAGTCAAAATCAAAGTCACCAGGGGTATTTGTGAATCTGCCAGTAGAGCCAGTATCGATAATTTCTGCACCTAAAATATTATTAGTAAATTCATCCCTCGTCTCAATGTCAAACTCTTTTAAAATTCCATTGATTATTTTATATATCTTGTCTCTTACTCTAACTACATCTTTTTTGCCGGCAATAGCCTCTTGTTTAATTCCCTCAACTTCGTTAAAATTTTTATCGCTAGAATTCATTTCTTTGTAATATAAGGGATTTCCATCAAATGTTCCAAGCCCGTCAAACGACTTTCTTCTCGCCAAATAATCTTCATATGAAAAAATTAACTTCCCTTGCCTATCAACCACTGGGATATAAAATCCTTTCTTTACGATGGCCGACAAAAGTCTGTCTATTCTATTTGGGACTTCCCCTTGAAAAGCAATCACATCAAATTCCGTTGATGGTAGCCCCGTCCTCACCCCATAATGATTTTTGGTATGAGTTACCCCAGAGAAAATTAATTCATACTTTGATTTGTCGTATTCTTTAATGGGATTTTTTTGTATTGAGGTATTATCAAATTGATTTCTATTTTTTATGATTATAAAAATATCGCCATAATTTTTTTCTCCATGAAGAAGAGCTTCTTCAATGCTCGTCTTATATCCTTCCGGAAACCTTATAAAGTCCGAGTCAAGAGGGGTTGCGTCTGATCCAGCTCGTTCATTTCCTAAAAACTCCCTGCAAACCAAACCATCTGAGATTTTAACAAAATCAAATGAATTAACCCCCTTAATTAAGTCCCCCTCCTCTATTTCAAACTCCCCATTTCTTATTCTTCCTTCATTTTGTCTGCCCCTTTCATTCGCTTCTCCTTTTACTTTTTTCATAAAATCTAGGACATCGGCAATTTTATCAAAACCAACTGGCTTGACATATAATTCTATAATAGAGTCGGTTATAGCCTGCCCCTCCCTAACTCCAATTGTATTTTTTAGATTTTTGTATAGATTATCTAGACTCATCTTGTCGTAAGCGAAATCTTCAGTAACTTTTTCACCATACCTGAACTCTTCAAATAAAGTTCTAATCTTTTTCAAAATAAAAAGCGCTTGTCTTTTCTCTACTTCAGACAATCCACCCACTCCGACTTTTTCCAATTTATCAAAAATCACTTGTCCCTCCTGCATAACCTTCAAATATTCCTGTAAATCTCTATCAGCTGACTTAACTGAGGTATTTATTAAATCACTAAAGATTGTTGAATATACTTGTTCTATATCAACTTGCTTTAAAAAAGGGCTAACAACGCTATTGCTACTTAGAATTCCTTTTAATTTTTCCTGCGGATAAAGAATTTTAAATACCTTAGATCTTTTTCCAGTCATGGGAATGTTGTTTGTTGAAAAAACATTTTCTACTTTCTGGAAAGCTTCCTCTGGATTATCCATATCCAAAAGCTGATCAATAAGCACATCTTTAACTGCGCGAAACTCAGCAAATGGAGAATTTTCCATTTTACTATACATCTTTACAAGCTTTCCTTCATAAGAAGAATTGAATACCTCCTTTGTTTTTTGAGTTGTGAAAGTAGAGTCATTTATTTTTGATGCATTCCTAACCTGTCTTTCTTGCACATATTGTCTCATCTTGTCAAGCAAAAAATCCTGAAATTCTGGTCCTTCAAATCGCTTTATCGTCTCTTCTGTTAACTTAAAATATTCATTGCTTTTTATTCTTTCTGCAAAATTAATGTCTCCACTTTCTATTCTTTTCTTCACAACATCAAACAAGAAATTCTGGAAGTCTGGTTCGTTAAATCGCTTTACTGTTTCTCCTGCCAGCAGAGAATTTTTATCCGTCCCTAAATACACTATGTTGTCGAGCTCTTGATTTTTATTTTCTATTTGTGCTTTTGCATAATCAAATAAAATATTTTGAATCTCCGGATCATTTTTTAACGCATTTATCACCTCTTCTGTTACTGGAATATACTCATTACTTAATACTGATTTTACATTAGCCATATTCATACTCTCTCCAAGCTTTATAGACTTCTCTAAATAATCCTTAATGACACTTTGAATTTCCGGATCTCTCTTTATTTTCAACTTAGCCTCCTCTGATAATGGAAAATTATCTATTCTGGATTTGTCATAAAAATTAAACTCATCCTTATCCATGCCCGCTGATAATCTTTTAATCCACATATCTCTAAAAAAATTCTGCATATCCAAGTCACTATCAAGTGCCATTTTTGTTTCTTTTGATAACGGAAACCTATCTAGCCTTTCAAACGTTATATGACCTCGAAAAGAATCCTTGTTTAAAATTTCATCTTTTAGTAATTTCAATAAACCATTTTGGATTTCCGGATCACTTCTTAATGCATTTTTTGTTTCTTCGGTTAAAGGAACATACTTATTACAAAATAACCCTTCCATTAAACTTAAATTCGATTCATCTAAGTGATGTCTTACCCCACTTTTCAACGCTTCCTGAATCTCCGGATTATTTATTACTGCCTTTCTTGCCTCCTCTGTTAAAGCCAACTTTTCAGAACTTAATAAACCACTTGCCTTTAAATACAATCCCTCTTCCAAATATGACACCATTAAATACTTAGCAATATTCCCATTTAATCCAAGGTTACCCGTTATATTCTCAGAAGAAATTAAACCTTCAAGAGCTTCTTCTATATTATCAGACTTGATTCTACTTTCTTTAAAATCATTCCCCCTTTCCTCCAAAAACTTCTTAGCATCTTGCAAAAATCCTCCATTCATCAACGAATAAAATTCTCTTTGCAATTTTAACTTCTCCACTTCCGTGGCACTATTTGCCAATTTTTCTTCAAAACCCGCCTTTCGCTTATCCAGCAAATCAAAAAATGTAATTAGACTTCTATAGTTATCACCACCCAAAAAACTGCCAAGACCATCAATAAGAATATCCGCATACTCACTGTGATTTTTATATTTTGCATGCACTAAAATCGCTTCCTTCTGATTCACTCTTCTCCCCATAGAAAGTGAAACTTTTTCCAAAAATGAACAATATTCTTTGTCATTAACAACTTCATTTAATTTAGCAAATCCGTCATCCATTTCCTTTTTCAATACCTCAAAAGGAATATCCTTGAAGATCCCATCTAAAAAAACATCAACTTCAACTTCATTTGGATAGCCATAAAAGTCAATAAACCTCTTCATTTCAAATGATTTCCTATTAAACTCATTAAAGTTTCTAGTAAACTCATTAAAAGCAGCATTATTTCCAGGATCCTTAATATTACTTTTAAGGAAATCGAAAAAATCATAAAATTGAGCTATGTCCAATTTATTATCCAAATCCTTCATATCAAATAATATTTCTATAAATTTAAAACTATCACTATCCTTAGCCCTTTCAGACAAGTCGATAATATCACTGACAGTCATTTTTTACATATCCTCCCCTTCAATATGCTCTAAAATAGCATTTATTTTGCTAACATTTTCCTGATCCAAAACCCACTCTGGTAAATTCTCTTTGTGCTTATCCCAAAACTTCTTTCGTTCACCACTCTCTCGAATCCTCCTTAGAGCGCCCCTTTCCATTTCATCCTCAATCCTCCCTCTAGTTTCCCTATCCAGTCGCTCCCTAGATCGCTTAATGTCCTGAAAAATTTCGTTGTTCAGTTGCTCTTGTAATAATGGATTTCTTTTTTCTGTGTTTTTATCACCAATCTCTCTTCCCCTCCCACCAGCTAACTCATTAACATTTTTCAAAACTACCCCCGGTAACCGATCTATTCCCGCTACTGTAGCAGAGTCAATTTTCTCAGTCACATTTTGCACTTTCCCCGCTTTTTGTGCCAATTTTTCCATCTTACCCAACTTAGCCCCAAACTTCACCGCCCCCGCTCCTCCAGCAATAAGCCCAGCAACACTAGTTAACACCACCGCGATATCACCTTGCTTGCCAGAAACACTCATTCTACCCAATTCTTTCAACAATTCCACTCCCTGCTCTCCCAAAAGTTGAGGTAACATTAGGGATGGATTATCCTCAATCAGATGCTGTAGTTTAATTTGGACCTTAGTCACTATTTTTTTATTAGAGGAATTATTTTCTACTCGATATTTCAAATAACGCGGAATGAGAATCACTCCAGCAGGAGCATTGCCCATAAAACGAAGGACCATTTCCGCTCCATCACCAATTTCCTTAGAAAGAAGAACTCCTAATTCTTGCCAACTTTTCTTACTAGTCGGATTAAACTTTCTCTCTGCCATCTCATTAAGCTCAGTTGAAGAAAGATTAAGCTTATTGAGGCTTTGTTCGCCCAGTAATTCATCTCCTTTTTCATCACCAATATAGCCCTGTAAATCGATAAGGTCAGCTGCTTTTTTGTCAAAACTAGACCAACTCTTATTTTGAGCATCAGATTGAATTTTAATAAAAGCTTCCAGGCTGTCCAAACTTATAATTTGCTCTACTGCTTGATTAAGTGCTGCTTTGTAACGCTCTTCCTCAAACCTATCTAAACCATTTTTGTCTTGGTCAAAATTTTCTAAATTAAGATGCCTAAGCACTGAAGGAAGCTCTCCTTTTTGCGCTTTTTGCTGAAAATCGGCAATTTCTTGTTTTAATTTTGTACTGATTTTTCTCTCTTCTGAGCTTAAACTCTCTGTCACCTCTTCCGCCGAATTCAAAACAGCACCGACTTCCTCGGCTGCTTTTACCGCACTACCACCAGCTCCAATACTTAAACCTTCAAGTCCTAATTTCATCTTTCTTTATTTCTTATTTGATTCTTATTTTTATTCTCAACCAATGTTTCTTTGCCATCTCGCAAAACCTCCACTATGAGATCCTTGGCAATTGGAGAAAGCTTATCCCACTTTTTTGATAATAATTTTTTTGTTTTTGGGGAAAGAGAGGAAAGCATAATAGATTTTATGATAATTTGATTTTGTGCAATATTGTTATTATATCACAATTGTTTTTTTAAAAAACCAGTCATTAATCTTTCTCGAAAGCATAAAAGCACCCAAAGGGAAAATCTTGTAATGTATTTATAAGTTAGCAATAGTTTCAACCAAAAATTGTGGGATAAAAAAGCCCTGTGAAAAATCACAGAGCTATAATTTTGATTTTAAGAGAGTGCTGTTAAACAACTCCAATGCGAGTGCAGTCAACCTCTCCATTTATCAAGTCTGACAAACGATGACGAGCACTCCCAATAATTACAGTCGCACCCCCTTGAACTGATTTCAGGGCAAATCCCAACTTCGCTCGCGCACCGTTAGCACCCTCCCGACTTGCCCCCACGCAACTGACTTGCAATTCATGCACCTTGCACTCCACTTCCTCCAATGTAGAAGCGATAACATCCCGAACTAAGCTAGAGGAATCTTTCGGATCCCTGTAAATTCCCTCTGTTGAGGTCATAATTACAAGAATCTTTGCACCCACCAAAGAAGTTATTGCGGAAGCAGTCTCGTCATTATCAAGACATTCATAAGGACTCTCCCCTCTCTGCCTCAAAGTTGCTAACTCTATTTTCATTATCTCTTCATAACTAACAGGATCGTTATAGTTAACGATTGTAATGGCGCCTTGGCTTGCTGTTCGATAGAAGAAATTTTTAATATGGTTGCGTTTTTCGGGATGATTAAAGTGATCGTGCTCCAAAAGTAACTGTCTTACTCCATACTCAGGAGGAATAAATTACCGATACAAACTCAGCAAAATGGGCTGCCCCTGAGCAGCATAATCAGCCTTCACACTCTCTAATTCTCCAGCCAACTCTATCTCAGTACGCTTGATATAGTCCAGTCGACCAATTTCCACGGCACCACTGGTAACAAAAATCATACCAGGGCGTAACTCCTGACCAAGTCGAGAAAAAATGTTGTAGTCAATATCTCTCTCTTTCTCACGAATCAAAGCCATTGACCCAATTTTTACCACCGTTTCAATGATTCTACCTTGATGAAAAGTCATTTTCTCCTCCATTTTTCATATAATTAAGGTACTGCCACCAAATAAAACCTTTGTTTTATTGGAATCTGCACTTTATCACTCATTTATTTATTTGTAAAGAAAAACAAAAAAACCAAAAGTTTTTATACCTCTGGTTTCACGAAATTAAACGGTGAATTTAATTATCCTGAGCGGGCGACGAGAATCGAACTCGCGATCTTCTCCTTGGCAAGGAGATGTTCTACCACTGAACCACGCCCGCCTATCTTATTTTTTGAGAAATTATTTAACAATAACAATCTCTACAGTTTTTTGTGCCGGGGGAGAGAATCGGACTCTCGACACAAGGATTTTCAGTCCTTTGCTCTACCACTGAGCTACCCCGGCTAATACGTTAATTGAAATTACTTTTGCAAAACTAATTTCAATTAAAATTATATTAAGTATAAAATTCACCCAACAATAAACAATTTATCACTAAATAAGAGAAAAAGCAACCCTGCCCTTTCACTAAAAAAGAGCAGGGTGAAAATTTGATAAAACTAATTCTTGACTATAAACTTGCGATAAGCCCAGTGCCCAATTCGATAAACCACAAAAAATAAAACCGCAATAAAAATTAACGATGGCAATCCTTCAATCAAAAATTTAATTGACCAGTCAACTGCTTGTTGTGCTTTATGAACCAATCCCTTAAAAGATTCCTTCGCTACTTCCCACGGTCGCCAACCATCTCCCACTGGAGTAACTGCCACATCCTCCCTTAAATCAACACTAATAGTTGACTTTTCTGTTTGTGAAGACATAAATCTCTTCTGTCCCTCTAATCGCTCAATTTCACCTCTTACTCGTGCTAACTCTCTGGTTGTGTCTAATAAATCCTTATTATTCCCTGCTCGATCAAGCAACGCCTTAAAGGCCTCTTCTTCTGATTTTTTGTTTTTTAACCGTGCTTCCAAGTCAATAAACTCGGCGGTCACATCTTGAGCATTGGTGACTTCATTAATTACCTGAGAGCCTATTTTTTTAATCTCCGCAAGAGTGCTTTCAAATTTATCAGCGGGAACTTTGATTACCATGTGTCCATTTTTCTCGCCCTTGATTCTTTCATAAAAATTGCTAGAAACCACTTCTCCGCCATTATTTTTAGCAATTTCCCCAATTTCCTCCGCTGCCCGATCAGTTTTTGGAACTTTTAAAGTTAAATCTCCGTTTTTAATTATCTTTTGATCAGTTTCAGTAATTTCATCCGCTTGATCGATCCCATTGTTAAAAGAAACTCCCATGCTGTCACCTGAAACATCCATCATCATCGGCTCTGCCATTGATCTTGCTTGTAAGCCAGGAGTGCTGCCTTCTTCCACTGAAAGAGATTGCTTTGTCATTGGCGCCATGTCAACCGCAAAAGGCTTAGCTCCTCTATCTGACATCCCTCCACCCGCCAAATAGGCTAGCCACACAAGAAGTAATAATCCAGCTAGCGCCAACCACCTAAACCTTTTTAGTTTAAAGTTTTCCATCTTTTTATTTTTAAAATTAAAAAAAATTAATTCTAGTTTTTTAGTCTTACTTAATAATTTCCTTGAATTCCTCTACCATATCTACTGGCGTTGGATCAATTCCATACTCCAGGGCTAAATAATAAGAAGTCCAGTCACCCAAGGCTAAAGAAGAAAAAACCTTCTCGAATAAATCCCTCCCTTCAATAGTAATGATTTCAGAATTCATCCCTTGTTTTTTCATCATTTTTTTCATTGCAAAAAAACGCTTTTTATTTTGCGGATGATCCTTGTCATCCTCTAACATTAAAAAGAAAAAATCAGTCTGAGGCAATGTAAAGCCAACCATTTCATTGTGATTGAGCTCTGGGAAATAATTCCAAAATGCTGGCGTCTTAGCATTTTCATTAATTTTTATCTTCCAAATGTTAGCAACTGATTTGAAGTAAGTGTTGGAATAAATAACGGGAGTTTTACCTTTTATTTTTTTTGCTAAACGCTTGCCATATTTTTCGTATTCCTGAATTCTTTTTTCTAGCCGCTTGGCTGTTTTCTCTAAATCACTAACATCAAATTTTATTAACTTACAATTAATTAACAATTGAAAAATGGCAAAAACAAAATAGCCCGTTGCCATCCGTGGCTGGAAATTTTCATATGGATTAGGTAGCTCTATATGAGGAATATTATTTTTCTTACACATTGCCTGAATTTTTCCTCCTTGAGAAATCCCTACTGTTGGTAGCTTATGTTTAATGCATTCCTGCAAAGAAGCCACTGTCTCCTCTGTATTACCAGAATAGGAGCAAACAATATTCAAGCATTGCTCATGTGCTTCTGGTGGCAAACTATAAAATCGATTTTGATAGATTGCTAAACGTTTTTCTCCTTTCGAAAAAGTATTATTGACAAAAATTCGAAG
This sequence comes from Candidatus Moraniibacteriota bacterium, assembly GCA_012841575.1. GTDB lineage: Bacteria > Patescibacteriota > Minisyncoccia > Moranbacterales > DUUL01 > DUUL01. Next base: position 9,375 of record DUUL01000055.1, read on the forward strand.
AATGTTACCAGGCAAAGCTGATCCTCCCATTCCAGAAATAGTAATTGATTTAAACTTACCTGGAATCTTAGTCCCTTCAGCTAACTTTAATCCCTCCATAATTTGACTAGCTTCATCTAAGATTACCTTGCGCAAATTATAGCGATCAATTTTTTTCATTACTTTGTATTTATACTTGTTACACTTAAAGTTTATCACCTTTTCAGAACACTGCCAATACAATCCTTTTTCCACTAACTATCAACTTTATTCTTAATTAAATTTAATCCAGAAAAATTATTTTTGCTTTTTGAAAGTATATCATTCAGTTAATCATAAGCCGACTTAAATCTCCATCAGTAAAGGACAATGATCAGAGCCCATCTGCCAAGTTAAATATTCTATTCTTTTAACCTTTGGTAAAAGCTTTTTATCCAGAAAAAAATAATCAATCCGCCAACCAACATTACGTTCCCGCGCTCTTGATTTTAAGTCCCAATAAGAATAAACTTTCGTTTTTTTAGGATTCTCATCACGCCAAACATCACTCCAATTATCTTTAGTTAATCGATCCATCCAGGCTCGCTCTTTGGGGTGAAAACCAATCTTGCCATCATTTTCCTTAGGACGAGCTAAATCAATTTCATCATGTGCCACATTCACATCTCCTCCAACAATTACAATTTTCCCCTCTTTTCTCAATTGATTTATGTGCTCTAGAAATTTTTCATAAAATAATAACTTTTCCTCCCAAGCCCGTGAAGACTTCCCGCCATTAGGGAAATAAACTGAAAAAATTGCAAAGTTGCTTCTGCCATAATAAAAATCTAACTCTGCCACGCGCCCCTCATCAGCATTAGGCAAATCATCAACATCTCGAATGAAATTTAAGTTGCTAATTTTATCCAACCAATTTTTTTTCAACCAAATTCCCGTTCCAGCATAGCCCTTTTTTTCAGCGCTATGATAAAACTGTTGATACTCAGGGTGCTCTGTTAAAAATCCACTAAATTGTTCTGGACTACCTTTAATCTCCTGGATCAGCAAAAAATCCGGTTGCTCTTTTAAAAGCAACTTTTGAATCTCTTTCTTGCGCTCAACTGCCCGCAAGCCATTTACATTCCAAGTGATTATTTTCATTTATTCAAACTTTGATTTTCTGTTAGCACAAATTGAACTCACTTCAACTAAATTAATCTTGCTTCCCTCCGACTCTACTCCAATCAAAATTCCATGGATCTGTTTTGCGCCCAGGCGCCACGTCATTATGCCCTAGGACATATTTGATTTTATTGCGAGATTTAATTTGTTTAATTAAATTATCTAAAGCATTATATTGTTCTGCTGTTGGCTTATCATTTTCTGCATTGATTATTTCTATACCCACAGAAAAAGCATTAATGTCGGTTCGTCCATCGGGCATCTTGCCACTACCAGCATGCCAAGAAACATGATTTTCGCTAACTAGTTGATGCACCAAACCTTCTCGATCAACAAGATAATGTGCTGACACATTATAATTTTTAAAAATATCCAAAATCTTGCTTAGACTATATTGATCTCCACCAAGACTATTATAAACTGAATGTACAATAATCGTATCAATCGCTTTGCGTCCACTCGTCGAATATCCCCAAGAAATAAAATTTGTCTTTATTTCTTTTTCCTTCTCCCTTTCAACCTTTTTGTCTTCTTCTTTTTCTTCTCCTTCTTTCTCTTTTTCTGCTAATTTATTCTCCTTCTTGTCTTTTTTTTCTTCTGTCTTGTCTTCTTCTGACTCAACCTCACTTTTCTCTACTTGCTCCCAATCATCTTTTTCATCTTCAATTGCGCTATTTTCTAAGTCACTTGAGATTTGTTTTTCATTTGCACTTTGATTTTCCTTTATCTCTGAAATAACTTCCTTGCTCTCTTTTGCATCTTTAAACACAAACCAACCCAAATAACCCCAAGCAACTAAAGCAAGAATTATTCCCACTAAAATTAAAAAGATATTTTTCCTTTTCATTTCCTATGTCTTTAAGTCACTTAGCTTGGAAGTTATTTCTCCTATCTTAAAACAATTTATCAAGCTCCAACTTTTAACTCTTCCTAATTATCGCTAACACTTCATCTCTTTTTTGCTCCATCATCTCTTTTGTTTTTGCTTCCAGATTAAGCCGCAAAACCGGCTCTGTGTTAGAAGGTCGCACATTAAACCACCAATCAGCAAAGTCAATTCTGATTCCGTCTAGTTCACTTAATTCTCCTTCTGCGTATACTCTTTTTAACTCACCCATTACTACATTTTTATCCTCCACTACTGAATTAATCTCTCCACTTTGAAAATAGACTCGCAGTTCATCTGCTAATTCTGACATCTTTCGCCCCGTCTCATTCATCAAATTTAAAATCATCATAATTGCTAAAGTCGTCATTTCTGCTTTTGAATTTTCCTCAAAAAAATAATGCCCGGAAAGCTCTCCTGCGAAAGTCGCCCCCTCCTCTCGCATTTGTTTTTTAATCAAAGAATGACCCACTCGACAACGCCCTACTCTTCCTCCTGCCTTTTCCAGCGCTTCGCCAATCGCATTAGAACTTCTTAAATCAATCAAAGTCAATGCCCCTGGTTGTTTTTTTAAAATCTCCTTGCCTAAAAGTGCAATTGGAAAATCCATCGGCACTATCTGTCCTTTTTCATCTACAAAACCCACTCGATCAGCATCTCCATCATAAGCAATTCCTAGATCCGCCCCCTTTTCTACAACCGCCTTTTGCAAATCAGCTAAAGTTTCCGTTTTAAGCGGGTTAGCTTCGTGATTAGGAAAATTACCATCTAGCTCATCATGCATATACTCAGCAGTTACATCTTCACTAATTCTTTCAAAAATTGGCTTCTCCAAAATTCCCATTCCATTTGCAAAATCAATTACTACTTTTTTTCTGCTTAAACCTTTTTTAAAAAAACTGGTAATGTAATTAAAATATTTTTCTTTTAATTCAATATTTTCTTCAACTTTTCCCTTCTGCTCTGGATCACTAAACTGACTCTGGATTGCTAAGTCTCTAATTTCCTCCATTCCACTGCCCTCACCAATTGGCACCGCATCTTTATAGCAAAATTTCATTCCATTCCATTCCGCTGGATTATGAGAAGCAGTTACAATTACTGCTGCATCCACTGGTAAATTCCAAGAAGCATAATAAATCATCGGCGTTCCTATCATGCCGACTCTAATTACATCTGCTCCTTGATCAGTAATTCCATCAATTAGCCCTTTTTCGATTTCCAAAGAAGAAGGACGCATATCATACCCAACTGCTATTTTTTTAGCTCCAGTGTGACTAACCAATGCTCGCCCAATTTTATAAGCCACCTCACCGTTAATTTCTTTTCCCACTAAAGCACGAATGTCATATGCTTTAAAAATGCCCGGATCAATAATTGTTGGTCCCATGATTTTACTTTAAAAATTAATAAATAGCTTTAGTCTATTGTACTCATCTTTTGCCTTTATTGCAAAAACTATTTTATTTTTAAACACTGACGAATGTTGTTAATCACTGGATCAAATAAGTGCACTCTAAAATTTTTGTCTAAACTAGCACTCACCACAAGATTTAACGCGGTTGTCGCTGCAGCTAAAGCTGCCGTATAAATATGATTAACACTAACTGGCAAATTAAATTGGCTAATTGATAAATAACGAACAGGATGTTCAATCCACTGAGCAATTAATCCATCTGATAAAATTAATTTAAAAACAATAACTAGTAAAAATGTGATTAAGATAAAAAATAAAATACTTTGAATCATTTGAGTCGCAATCACAACAAAATAAATATTTGCGTATCTTACTAAATAATAAAACTTATTAGTAATCTCCCAGTGACTCTTATTGAAACGTAATTTACTCAAAAGCTGCGTCTCTTCTTTTAGCTCTCTGTAAACTACTGAGAAAGATGTTACCAAGGCAACTAAAACCATAAATCCCAAAAAAATTAAAATCCTAGAACCACTTATCTTATCAGCAATCTGCCAAAATTCTGAAGACAAAACACCAAAGAGAACAATTATCATACTCACTGGAACAATCCGCCCTGTCACTGCAGCCAAAGGACGAACTTGCTTAATCGCCGTGCGCAAAGACCAGGATAATATCGCTCCTGCTCCAGACCAAACTAAAAGTAAAGCAATAAAATAAGTTGCCAGAAATACAAGACCATCACTCAAAGAATTTTTTAATAATATTATAAGCATAGCTAGCCAAAGAGCGTGCAGAACCACTGTCAAAACACCCTGGCGTCCCGACAATTTTTTCCCGAATCTCCACAACCCCATCGCTAAAAATGCCGGCAAAAAAAGAATACCTAAGGAAAAGAAAGAAAAAACCGCTGAATCAATAATCAACTTCTCATCATCGGTTCCTTTAAGAAACTCAGCAATAACCATTGACTCAAATATTATCAACAAAGCAAAGACTAGGAAATAGGCTAATATTGGAGTTATTCGCCATAAAATATTCTCACCCCAAAAACGAGGCGCAACTAAAAGTGGCAATCCATTACTTCGCAAAAGCTGATTTTTCTTTTTATTATAATTCGCCATAAAAATTTTAATCTCTTCTTGCTAACTTTAAAAAACTATTCAAATCTAAGTGCGTCAATTGGTCTTAATTTGGATGCCTTATGAGCTGGGAAAATACCAAAAAAGATCCCCACAGTCAAAGCTGAACTAAGTGCTAATAAAATCGCTCCAGGAGAAACAAAAAAGATAATTTCATCCACCCCCGTTAATGATCTTTTAGCAAAAAAGTTAATAACTGTAACAATAATGTAACTACCAGCAACACCCAAAATACCGCCAATCACACTCACCACCACCGACTCGATTAAGAATTGCCATAAAATATCACTCCGCTTAGCCCCCAAGGCTTTCCGAATGCCAATCTCCCGTGTTCTCTCTGTAACTGACACTAGCATAATATTCATCACTCCAATTCCTCCCACCAACAAAGAGATAGCTCCAATTCCTCCTAGGAAAATATTGAGCACTTTAAAGCTCTTCTCCACTTCCTTCTGAATGTCTACATCACTACTGAGAGTAAAATTGGCCTTAGCTGCATCAGCAATTCCTCGGGATTTCAATAAGGCATAAATCACCTCTCTCTTATCTGAAGTCATATTTTTATAATCCGCTACTTTAACAGTAATCCATGAAATATTTTCTGACTGAGTGCTAAAGTGATTTTGAGCAGTCGTAAGCGGAATAAGAATTTTCAATTCCCCATAGCTAAAAAGAGTAGTCTTTTTCTTTAAAACGCCAACTACTGTAAAAAAATACTTCCCCACTTGAATATCCTTGCCGATCGGATCTGCCCCTTTAAAAAAATCTTTTATCATATCTTCACTAATCACTGCCACCTTACTCTCTGTCTGCAAATCAGCTTGATTAATAGCCCGCCCCTTGATAATGTTTTCCTTATGCACAACATAATAATCTGGAGTGCTACCCACAACACTTACGTCTTCCTTAGTCGCATTATAAGTAGCTGTTTGAGTAGATTGTACTTCAGGAGAAATATTCTCCAAAATAGCACTACTGGACTTTATTGCCGTCACGTCATTATTTGTTAGTGAAGCATTAACTAACACACCATCAACTTCCAACGGGCGAGGAAAAACTGTTAATAAGTTAATAGTCTCCTTGAAAGAAGATTTCATTTGAGCGTTAAAGGAATTTCCCAAGGAAATCATCACTGTTACTGAAATAATTCCAATGATAATGCCTAACGTCGTCAAAAAGGCCCTCATTTTATGAGTCAAAGTCATCGTTAAGGCATAGCCAATATGTTCCCACCAATTCATTTGCGTAACTTAATCATTATTCTTACCAACTATCTCCCGACCAAATTGTTTTCTCCCAACAATAACACCGTCTCTAAGATAAATCACTCGCTGAGCTTGCCGTGCAATGTCATCATCATGAGTTACCATAATCACCGTCTTCCCTTTTTGATGTAATTTCTGAAAAATATCCATCACCTCCATTCCCGTTTTAGAATCCAATGCTCCCGTCGGTTCATCCGCTAAAATAATACTCGGCTTGGTTACAATCGCTCGAGCAATCGCCACTCGCTGTTGCTGTCCACCAGAAAGTTGATTGGGTAAATTATCTGCTTTATCTTTCAAGCCTACCATTGCTAAAGCTTCCATCACCAGATCTTCTTGGTTGGAAAACTTTTTCCCCTGATACATAAAGGGAACGGCTACCTGCTTTCGAGCACTAATGCGTGATAATAAATTAAATGATTGAAAAACAAAGCCTATATTCTGAGCTCGTAGTTGCGCTAACTCATTATCGCTCAAAGAGCGAATTTTTTGATTATTCAATCGATACTCACCCTTATCCGGTTCATCTAATAAACCAATAATATTCATCAATGTTGACTTTCCACTGCCCGACTTGCCCATAATAGCCACAAACTCACCTTCCTTAATGTGCAATGAAATATCTTGAAGTACCGTGATTTTTTGAGCTCCTTCTCCGTAGGATTTAAAAATATTTTTTAATACAATCATAGTCGCTCATTTAACTTATACTTACCCTGCACTAATAACTTATACCCACCCCACCAATTCTCTAAAAATTCATTTGCTCCTCATTCATCGTCTGAGAGGACTTATTAAAGTCTGTCTCTAATTGAGCAAAATCTGCCTCTAAAACTTCATCTCCTTCTTGCAAACCTCTAATAATTTCCACATTAACTTTGTCACTCAATCCCACCTCTACTACTACTCGCTCGCCCTCTTCCTCTTCCTCTTCCTCGCCTTTCATAAGTACATATTTCTCTCCCACCTGATCTCCATCTCGCACAGCTAAAAGTGGTAAAGTCAAAACGTTCTCCTTACGCGCTACCGCTATTTCTACTTTCGCCGTCATTCCTGAATACATTTTTTCTTGTTGCTTATCAAGTCTAATAATTGCTTCGTAAGTGGCGGCTCCGATATCCGCTTCTTTAGGTGACTCTTCCAGTTCCACAATCTCCCCATCAAATACTTTGTTAGGAAGAGCACTAAAAGTAATTTTTGCCTTTTGTCCAATTTCCGCCTGCACAACTTCATTTTGATCCAAAGAAGTTACTACCGTTAAAATATCAGGGTTTTTTAAGTTCGCAAACTTCTGCTCATCGATCACTAAGTTATCACCCACCTTGAAATCAATCTTGGTTAGCACTCCCGTAAAAGGTGCCACCAATTCATATTTATTAAGCTCCGTTTTTGACTGACGCAAAGAAATTTGTTGCAACTCAACCATGCTGCTAGCATCTGTCAATTCTTCCTCCCGAGCTGTTTTCTTTTTCATTTCTTTTAATGCATCCTCCTGCTCTTCAATTGATTTTTTAATTTCTTTAATATTATTTTCCTTGCGTTGACGTTCAAGCTTGTTTTGTAAATCATCCAACGGTTTTTTTGCTAGCATATCAGCTGCTTCTTTCTTTGCTATTTCCAACTCATCAGCAATTCTTCTCGCCTCCTCTGGATCACCAGAAACTTCTCCCTGTCTTTTTTCTAAAGCAGAAATTTCACTCAATTTTTTCTGATAAATAGTTTCACTCTGATTAACATCAATTGGCTGCTTTATCTTCAACTCTTTTAACTCTTTCTTGGCAATTTTAAGCTCTTTCTTTGTCCTGTCTAAAAGATTTTCACTTTTTTCAATCTCTAGATTCTCGTTTTTATCTCGGATATTCTCTAACTTTTTAATTGAACTTTCCAATCCGATTTCCTCTTTACGAATATTGCTAGCCAATTCAGACTTATCTAATTCTGCAATAACTTGCCCTTGTTGCACCGTATCTCCCACGGAAAAATTCACTTTAGTAACTCTTCCTGGCACATTGAAACGTAATCTTTGCTCATTAGTTAACTTAACTTTCCCCGCTACAACAATTTTTTTGTCAATTATTCCCCGTGTCACAGTTGCATAAGTCTTTTTATTCTCCACAGCATCTTTTGACTTGTGAAGTTTTTTATAACCTAAAAAGCCTATTATTAAAATAGCAATCAACCCAGAAATAAACACCTTCTTGTGCTTTAAAACATAGCTTAATATTTTTTTCATAAATTTCATAAATATAGTACAGCTAAAATAAAAATCTTATCAATCAAGCGTACCTAATATTTTATCAAAAATCAAGAAATTTGCTGCTATAAGCAGAGTTCACCTCTATTAAAATTGAAAAATTATCTATCTTTTTTCTCAATAACTATTTTTCTCTCCTCTTTCTTTTTTCTTCTTTCAAAGTCAACTAAAAGATACTTTTTGGGCCAAACTGCTTGAATTTTCTCTGGCCACTCTACTAATACTAAATTATTTGGATCAGTAACAATCTCCTCCCAACCCAACTCTAATGCATCTTTAACATTAATCCGATAGCAATCCCAATGATAGACTTTTTTAAAAGAAAACTTTTGAGTTCTATCTAGCTTTTGATTGTTACTGCTTTTTTCTTGTTCAATCAAATACTCTTTCACCACAACAAAAGTTGGCGACGTAAATGGTCCCTCTGCATTTAACGCTTTTAAAATTCCCTGACAAAAAGTTGTCTTCCCCGCCCCCAAGTCACCAGACAATAAAGCCACATTCACATCATCTAGGCTGTTTAAAAAATCCACCGATAATTGCTGCGTTTCTTCTTTATTTTTAGTAACAAATTCTTTTGACATATTAACAATACTAATCAAAAAATATTCAGCACATTCTTTCTCCTTAAGCTCTCATTCTTTTATAATCAACTATTTTTAACTCTCCGCCAACCTCTTTCCTAATTTCCAAACATCTCCTGCTCCCATTGTAATTACTAAATCATCTTTCTTTAATCGTTCATTTAGTTCTCTAAATACCTCATCCATTGTATGAATATTTTTTGCTTCCTTGAAATTAGCTTGAATCTTTTTCACTAAATCAGCACTAGAGACTCCTCCTTGTTTCTCCCGCGCACTTCCATAAATATCTAACACAATTATTTCATCTGCTTTTTCAAAACTCTTAGCAAAGTCATCAAGTAATGCTTGAGTTCGAGTAAAAGTGTGCGGATGAAAAACGCAAATAATATTTTTATCTGGATTTTTCTCTCTTGCCGCTTTAAGGGTTGCTCTAATTTCTGCTGGATGATGTGCGTAATCGTCAAATATTAAGGCTCTTGAAGAATGTTCACCTAATTCCTCAAAACGACGCTCTACCCCAGAAAATTTAGCCAGTTTTTTAATTATTTTTTCTTGATCAAGCTTAAATTTTTCTGCCACTGCCAATGCTGCAGTCGCATTTAGCTTGTTGTGTTTGCCTGGTAATTGTAATTGTAAATTTTCCGGCATTCGAAAAATTTTCACCTTAATCCCTAATTCCTCAAACTCCTCTTTCAGTGCTGTCTCCTCAAAACCATTCTCAAAACGTCCATAAAAAATAACTTCACATTTAGGCTTTGCTAATTTAACAACCTCAACTACGTCTGCATCTTCCGCCGAAGCTACCACAAAACCATGTCGAGAAATTTTTGCAATAAAATCAGCAAAAGTCTTTTTATAACTAGCAAAATCTGGGAAAAAGTCTGGATGATCATAATCAATTGAAGTTAAAACAACTCCAAATGGATTATAGTGTTGAAATTTATTTTGATATTCATCTGCCTCCAAAATAAAATAGTCCGACTGACCAACCAAAACACTTCCTTTCCAATCTCTCACCGTTGCGCCCACTAGCACTGTTGGATCAGCCCCGCCAATTTTTAACACCTCTCCAATTAAAGCGGTGGTGGTGGTTTTCCCATGTGTACCACAAACCGCAATTCCTAATTTTTGATTAAAAAATAAACCCAAAGCTTCTGGGTAGCTTAAAACTAACAAATCTTTATCTAAAGCCGCCTGCAACTCCTTATTGTTCTCAGAATGAAAAGCAGTAGAATAAACTACTAAGTCACTATCAATCGGCAAATTAACTCGATTAAAAGAATGATTAACTGAAATTCCAACTTGACTCAAGTTCTCAAAATAAAAATGATCCCCTTCATCACTTCCAGACACTTCTCTTCCCCATTTCTTCAAAATCACTGCCAACGCTGAAGTTCCCGCACCCTCGATACCAACGAAGTAAATTTTTCTAAGCTCTTCTGGATTAATTTGTTGCATGAATTTAAAAATCACAAATCAGTTTTTTCTTTTTTTCAACAAGGCTGGAATAGTTTTTAAGATAATTTTAACATCACCCCAAAGCGACCAATTCTCAATATAGAAAATATCTAAACGAACTTCATCCTCAAATTTCAAATCACTCCGCCCTGAAACTTGCGCCATTCCTGTTATTCCTGGCTTGATTGTTAAAACTCGTCGCTGATAATCTGCGTATTTTTCCACTTCAATTGGTTGATGCGGTCGTGGTCCTACCAAGCTCATATTCCCCTTCAAAACATTAAAAAATTGTGGCAATTCATCAATTGAAAACCGTTCCAAAAAAGCACCTACTTTAGTTTTACGCGGATCATCTTTAATTTTATAAAGCGGACCCTTTTTAATTGATTGATTTTTAATCAATTCAGCCAAATAATTTAAAGCTTTTTGGTTGTGTTCATTAGAAAACTGTTTGCCATGACAATATTCTTTCTTCATGTAACGAAACTTATACAAATCAAACTCTCTTTTATGTCCCACACGTCGATTAAGAAAAATCACTGGTCGACCAGAATCAAGCCAAGTAGCCAAAGCAGCAATCAACATGATCGGACTGAAAAGAGTAATTCCTACAGTTGCACCAATAATATCAAAAATTCTCTTATTGATTTTCCCCCAACCATCCAAAGGAGTATTTTTAATCTCAATTACTGGTTCACCCAAAAAAATTTGCATTTCAAAATTAGCCGTCTGCAAAAGCGTCGGTACATATTTAAAAACAACCCGATTGTGCATTGCGTAATCCTTCAATTTTGCTAATTCATTACGAGAAATTTCTGGAGAGCACTGAATAATCTCATCAATTCCTCTCATTTTCTTAATTCGCTCAATTCGCTCAATATCTACTTCTTTGATATGCCCAACAATTTTATAGCCACTTCTTTTATTAAACTCGATGTTCTTCTTAATCGCTGAACAAAATCCCCCCACGCCAACTAACAATAGCCGATAAGTCCCAATTGCTCTAGAAATTAATAAATATTCTTGTAATAAGCTAAGTGCCAATCTAGCTGAAGTCACAAAAGCAATTGATAAAGCGGCACCGGTTAGAATTACAAAACGAGAAGCAAACCAATCAGGATTAAGAAAAATTAAAATAATCAAAATCATTGTACTCAACGCCACCGCCTTAAGCACTCGAAAGGATTCTAAAAAAAATCGCTTAGTGGAGCGAATATCATAAAGTCCTTCAATTGCAAAAACCAAAACGACAAAAGCAGAAACAACCAAAAGCAACTCCACAAATCCCTGCAAAAGAAATTGTCTCTCTTGTTCTTGTAAAACTGGTCTAATGTCTTGCACAAAATCGGAAAAACGCAAATAATAAGCCATTAGTCCAGCTAAAAAAACCATGATGTAGTCAACCGGCACTCTCAAAGCACTAAAAAATAACTCTGATTTTTTCATAAATTAATAAAGTTGCTTAGCAATAAATACCCAAAACAACAGCCTTTTGATTATAACACTCAGTCTATTAATTTCAATATCAAGCTAAATTTTCTTTAAAAAATTTGCCTTTAACAAAAACCCCTCCCCAAGGAAGAGTTTTTTGATTTGTCCGACAATCCTAAGCCGGATTCTGTCGAGGAGCAATATTTATCTGCGTTTTCCGTTGCCGAAAAACTTTAGCGAATCAATTCACAAATGCGAATTACGTTCTTGCGCCAAATAGGGCTTGCCACATCACTCAATCACTTGAGTGTGAGCGCTCTGGCTAAAAATAACCTAAGCGCACTTTTCACCTTTCATCCCGCCTTTTTGATACTACTTATATCCGCTATTTCCGCTCTTAATTAAGCCGATTCTTCACTTTTCCTTTTTCTTTAAATCATTAAGAAGAAAAGTTAAACTAATATCAAAAGGGCGGGACTAGTATTGTCTCTGTGGCGCTTTCCCTAACTAACCGTTACCGATTAGCTGGTCGGTGTTACCGACTATTTTTTCCACTTACAATGGATGGCGTCCGGACTTTCCTCTTGGTTTTATCCAAGCATTGCTCAATTGTCGGACAGTTTTTAATTGTAACACACTTTTACCAAAAGTCAACCTACCGCAATGCATGCCACGCCACTCCTTCGTAACTCCAAACCTTAGGTGGATAGGTGGCGATAAGGTGTCTTTTCTCTTCTTCTGATGCGGTGTAGAAATGAGCAGCATTATTTTCAGAATAAAAACGATGGAGCGGGCGAGTCCCAGAGATCGGTTTTCGTGAAGCATACCAGGCTACTCCCTCATATTGAAATCTAGCTTCTGGATACGCGCCAGCAATTAGTCTATTCTTTTCTTCTTCAGAGATGGTATAGAAATGTTTTTGATTAGTAAGAGAGTAAAAGCGATAAACGGGAGAAGTCTCTCCTATTTTTGCAGGAAAAGCATTATAGGCAATTCCTTCATAATTCCACGTATGTGGCGGATAGGTAGCGATGATGTGATTTTTCTCATCTTCAGAAATGGTGTAGAAATGGGATTGAAACTGCTCAGAATAGAAGCGGTGAATCGGAGCTGAGACGGAAATAAATGTCCCGTGAATAACAACGTTACCGGCGGGCATCGTAAACTGATTACCCACAAGAGGTACTTCCGTTGTGCCATTGGCAATAACCTTAAGTGTGTTTGGTTGTAATGCGTAACCACTGTTTGGTCTCACATTTATCGTTATCTTTTCCCCCTCAACTGCCGTCGTCTTGTCAGCAGTAATAGTCCCATTCGCAGATGACGCACTATGAACTGTGTACTGTACCCTCTCTCGAAAATGCGCTCCAAAATATGTATTTTTAGTGACAGTCGTCGTATATGTCCACCGTAGCCGACTGTTCAATGTCTGCCCTTGAGTGTTAATAGTAATTTTATCAATCTCAAAACCATCTTTTGGCACAACCTGTACATTCACCGTTTCCCCCTCATAATAAAATGGTTTCGACGGATCCATGGAACAGTCTCCCTTATTGGGATCACACTGCATAAACATGGCGTCGTAAAGTGGGATCCCCTCAAATATCGCGCTTACCGTTACATTGCCATCAGGCATTATGAACGCATTATCGACAACAGGCACACGAACCGATCCTTTCATAACCTTAAGCGTATCAGCTTTTAAGCGAAAACCCTCTGCCGGTGTAACTGTCAAAGTTACGGTTTCGCCAATTTTTGCTGTCGTTTTATCAGCAGCAATTGAGCCATTTTCTGTTTCATTAATACTCACAGTAAAACTTGGCGCCGGCTTAAAGGTTGCTTTAAATGTATGACCACTATTTAAATTGTTAAGGGTTACTGAACGACTTGTCTGATTAATTGAATCACTAACCGGAGAACCATTCATGAGGATATTTTCAATCACATAACCAGGGTTAGCAACAAATTTTACTGTTACCGTATCACCAGGATAATATAATGGCAGATCTGGAGTTTTCGTACATATGCCGTTTGATTCACACGTAATGTTGATAACATATTGTGGCAAAGGGAAAAATTCTGCCTCCACAACAACAGCAGCGTCGGGCATTGTGAAACTTTTTGCCTCTGTAATATCGTGCTTTGTCGCTGGCTCATGGGTTTTATACCACTGTACAGATACTAGTCTATAGCCGGCGTTCGGTTCAGCGGTAACGTTCACTGTTTGATTGGCCTTGGATTTTGATGGAGCAGAAATAGTGCCACCAGCATTAGATTTTGCAGTAATAGCGTAGTCAGTGTTTGAGTTTTTCGCTTTGAAATTGACTCTTATCGTCGTATCTTGGTTGAAATTAAATGCACCACTGACCGATGGTGCTCCAGAGTACGATGAATTGACACCGTGTGGCGTGATTTCAAAATGATCCAAAACATAGCCACTATTGGCAGTAAAGGTATATGCCATTGCATTATTTTCTAAGTAATCTCCTGTATTTGGCGTGCATATACCACCACTACCACAGTACACTGTCAATCTATGGCTTGTGCCCTGCCCAATCACCACCTTGGCTGGAGTGACGATGTTACCATTTGCATCATACATACTGCTACCATCAAAATATGCTCCCATAGGCATAGTAATGATCTGTCCATCGATTAAACTGCTTCTAATATTTAGTGCTCGACTTGGCGCCTCAAAAGTATAAGTACCACTACCGCCAAACTGTGCCTTGTCTGACAAATTATTGTTGTAAATAGCATAGATGTTATTTGCATTGACCGGTTCTACAGCCGTCATCTTAATGCTCACATCCCTCGCCGTAACAATTTTGAGAGAGCCCCCACTCCTAGAAGGCCCAATTCCTGCTGAATAACTAGTATTTGCCTCGCCTGTTGCTGTAATTTTTGCATTACCAATGATCTCAACATTATTCGCCTTTAACAAGCTAGTCATCGCATCATCCGGAGTAGTGTTTCCATAAGTGTGGCTTATTTGAATATTGCCATTATCAATTATTAAAGTATCACCAGCCCCAATTAGTGGCGTATTCCCTCTTGGACCAGTAGCGGTAACTGTTAGTGAAGCATTTGAGTCATCTGCTGTAATGCGTGTATTACCAGTAGAGTAAATGGCACTCTCATTATTTGTCGCAGTAGTATTTAGCGTAATAGTGTTATTGCCCTTAAGCTTTATGACGAGATCATTAGAGCCGGTAGAGCCACCATAGACATATGAAGAATTGTAGTTATTTAGAGTTACAGTATTGCTGTCTCGATCATATGACCAACCGCTTCCATATGGATTAGTCAGAAGATCTTCCTGAGTATGAAATTTTCCTTCAATTTCCAACATGGAAAGTGGCGCAGCCTGTGCCACGTTCGCCATAGATTGCCAGAAAAACACCGTGACTAGAACTGCAAACAATCGGAAAAGTTTTTTCATAGTATACTCTTTAAATAATTGCTTGTCCCTATTTTACCCCGTTCACTATACAAGGTCAAACATCACCCTATACAGTAATACATAAAACCCTCGCACTATCATCACTAGTAAATCAAAACACCCCTAGGACTTACCTTAGGAGTGTTGAGTGATCAATCTGTTGCAAGATATAGCACTACCTCTGCGCATAATACGCAATGCCCTCATAGTTCCAGATATGTGTGGGGTACGTGCGTTGAATGTGTTCTTTTTCTTCTTTGCTAATGGTGTAGAAGTGTACCTGCTTATCATTAGACCAGAAGCGATAGACGGGAAAAGTATTAGCTGTCTGCGTAGGGTTAGCGTGCCAAGCAACAC
>DUUL01000056.1 GCA_012841575.1 Candidatus Moraniibacteriota bacterium
AACACTATTGTTTGAATAGGCACTCCACTGTCCACTGCAGCAAAAGTAATAAAATCAGAGCCAAAAGAATTTAACATACTATAGCGCACCAACTCTGTTCCGTTAAACACTCTTTAACGAAAACAAAAGTAAGTTAATTTAATTATTATGACACCTTCCATCTCGGATCTCCAGCTCTCTAAAGAATAGCATCAAAAAAGCTATTGTGTCAAAAAAAGCTCTCCCATTATAAGAAGAATTTACCTCTTTCCTACTCGCTCAAGACAATGTTTTCCGTGACAAATTTTCGCTTGTTTAGACGAACTAAAAGTCTTCCTCTCTTTCCTTGCTTACCCTGGGAGTCATTGGCTTCTAAAATATAATTTCCTGCATCTAAAATTAAAGCGTAACGACCCTTCTCATCTGCAATTACACGTGCTATAAAGTTATCTTCATTATCATCAGAGAAAACTCTGATCATCGCAAAGGCCTCTGGACTTCCTCCCCGACTGAAAACTGTGCCCCAACTAATTTTGTGAAAGTTTGCTTTCTGAAACAGATAAGAAATTAAATAAATCGCATTAATCAAGAAATTCCAGGCCGTTGGATTGAAAAACAAAATAATTGAACTAAAGATAAAGCCGACCCAGAAAAGTATTTCCCAAAAAAGACTGCCCGACAACTTTTCAAAAAACAACGCAACTCTTCCGCCCAATGAAACGGTTTGTCCCGACTTAATTAGAGCAATTGCTTCTTTGATAATTAAATCATCACCACTTAATTGAAGCGTCTTTCCTTCAAAATATCCAGGACGATATTTAACCGCTAGTTTACTATCTTCTTCTTCCTTAATAATTCTGTAGCCCTCTTTGGCAACTCGTAATTGATATTTGCCAGGAGTTACTAAGAAAAAGTAAGCACCGTTACGATCAGTAACCTTAGTTTCTTTAATCTTTCCATTCTCGTCCACCACAGAAACTGTTGCTAAGCTAATTGGTCCACCTGTAATTCCATCATAAACCACACCCGCCACCCTTCGTCTCTTGCGCCAAAGAAAAGTAACTCCCAAAAGATTAACAAACAGCCCTCTTAACTGCTCTGTTCCTTGAATACCAAAAAGAAAATTGGCAATAGTGGCAAAGGAGAAAACTGTTGCTATCGTCACACTGCTAGCTGTTGTAACCGGATTGTCCTGAAAAAAATCCCTAGCAAGAGAACCGCTCTTCTGTTCTCGTGGCTGAACTTGCATAACTAGAGGTTGGCCCATCACATCATCAGAGGAGAAAACAACATTCTGCCTATTTTTATTAACTTCAGTAAGCAAATTGCCTCCACCCATTTCTACAATTTGATTATCCAGCAACCAACTTTTGCTTAAATTAACAAAATGACTCTTCCCATTTGCTTCATCACCTGAAACAATTTTCAAGCAAAAATTATTCCCTTTTAAAGACTCAATTTTTTCTTTTTCTAATTTTTCTAAATCCACCACTGGGCCAATTAACACTTGCTGACAAGAATCATCCATCAAAAAAAGTTGCTCTTTTTCTGCCGCTAACAAAAAACCAGACTGTCCAATAAAAAAACAGCTTATCAAAAAAACCCCCTTGTTTAAAAAATTTTTCATTTTATTTTTATTTCAACTAAAGACCAACTCAGCACCTTAATTCTAACAAACTAGGTAATCTAGTCAAACACATGCTATTCCGCTAGGATATTTAAAATCACAGTCTTATCATTCCATCTAATTCGTTTTTTACCAATCGCCATTGTTTCTTCAGCTCCCTTGCCAGTAACTAAAACAATGTCTCCTCTTTTTGCCAAGCTTAAAGCTTTTCTAATCGCCTCTTCTCGCTCCATTACGCGCCACGACTTTTCTCCTTCTGTCATATTTTTAATTCCTGCAAAAACCTCATCAATAATCTGTTTGGGGTCTTCTCCAAAAGGATCTTCGTTGGTTACAATCGCATAATCAGCGTAACGAGAAACAATCTCTCCCATCAATGGTCGCTTGCCTCGATCACGCTCTCCGCATGAACCAAAAACCCAAATGATCTGGTTGTCTGATTTCACTTCTAAGTCTCCTTTTTCTTTATTTTTTTGTCCTTTGCCTCCGCTTTCTACCATAGCTCGCACGACCTTACCCAATTTCTCCATTGAATCTGGCGTTAGAGCATAATCAATGATAATTTTTAGCCCTCGATTATTCTCTACATAATCCATTCTTCCTGGCACTTTTTCAATCTTGGCTAAAGCTTGGCTGCAAATTGTCAAATCTATCTTTTGCGAAAGTCCCACACAAATTGCTGCTAAAGCATTTTCGACATTAAAGTCACCAATTAGATTTAACTTAAACTCTTCCTCATCTATTGAAAAACTACTTCCCATTAAGTCCAGTTTTAAATTTTCCGCTTTTACTATTTCTATATTTTTAAATTCAGCTTCTAATTTTGATTGCTTGATTTGATAACCAAAAATCTTTTGACTTCGACTAGCTTTAATAAACTCCCCTGACTTTTCCATCTCTAAGTTCACCACTGCTCCACCATTAGCTTTTAGCATTTGAAATAATTTCATCTTAGCAGCTCGATACTGCTCCATAGTCTTGTGATAATCTAAATGTTCCCGTGTTGCATTAGTAATCACTGCCACATCAAATTCAATACCCCATAGTCGATGTTGATCCAAAGCGTGTGAGGCTACTTCCAAAACTAAATAACCGCATTTTTCCTCAACTGCCTGTCGAATAAACTTTTGCGTTTGCCAAGCATCTCGGGTGGTATATTTGGTCTCATTTACCCATTCCCGCTTATCAAGCTTGAAATTAATCGTGGAACTCACCGCCACCTTATGCCCAGCTTCTTCCAAAATCTTAGCTACCATTTGTGTTGTCGTTGTCTTGCCATTGGTTCCAGTGATCCCCACTACTTTTAATTTTCTTGCTGGGAAGCCAAACCAAATTGCCACCCCAATTGAGCGGATTAAGTGATAAATATTTTTAATTGGTTGTGGAATCAGTTTTTTCATAATATTTAACTAAAGAATAGCAAAAGTTTGCTTGATAGACAAGAATTTATTTAAAAAAATCTACTATTTCTATAATTTTCCTATAAAGTACTTAATAAAAAAACCAGTTGTTAATGACAACTAGAAAACCCTTTTGCTATTTATTTAAGTAAGCTCATCACCTCCATCCTCATGATTTGCATTCTTTCTTCCACAGCATTCACAATATTCAACGGAATATTCTTGGACTTGGTAGTCCAATCTTCCGCACTTATTGCATTTAACTGGGAGCACCAGTTCTGCTCTCTTCATCCTCTTACCACAGCAGTATTTGAAAAGGAATCTCCACCCCCAAATTGGGTGCTTTTTTCTCCTAAGCTCAAGAGGGCCAACCTCCTTGAATTCAGGTGAGTGGTTTAAACAGTTGCCATGTGGACATTGTTTTTCAGGATACATTCAATCCCCCCCCTTTTTTTTCTTATTATTAATACATTAAAGAATGCTCTCAATCACTGTGATTGAGAACTGACCATCCTACAATAATTAAAAATAACTGTCAAGTAGCGTCTATATTTAGCAACCATACAATAAAATTCTATCTCACCTCTCCTTGTCCGCCATAACTCCGCCACAATTTTTGAAATTCTTCATTTTGCAACATTGTCATGAAAGTCCCTTCCGCAATAATTTTACCTTGGTGAAAAAAATAAATGTAGTCAAATTCTTTCAAAAGGTGCAAGCGATGCACCGCAGAGATAATAGTTTTTTCTGGAAATTCTCGAAAAATTCCCTGATAAATTGCTAGCTCGTTCTCACTATCGACGCTAGAAGTCGGCTCATCCAACAAAATTAAATCAAAATGCTCTGCCGCTAAAATCCCCCGTGCCAAAGCTAAGCGCTGCTTTTCTCCTCCAGAAAGTGAAACTCCTCTTTCCAAAACATTCGTCTTTAAACCTTTTGGTAGCCGCTCAACCACTTTTTCAAAACGGGCAAGTTGTAAAGCTTTTTTAATCTCTTGACTAGTTGATTTTTTCCGTCCCATCGTCAAATTTTCATTAACCGTATCATTAAATAACTCTGGATCTTGTGGAATTAGCAAAGTTCTTTTACGCAAAACATCAAGTTTGTCTTTCTTGCCATCAATATAGCACTTGCCGCTATCTGGTTGATATAATCCACGTAAAAGCGACAACATTGTACTCTTCCCACTGCCACTTTCCCCGATTAATGCAATCCGATTACCTCGCTCAAAACAAAAATTAACCCCTGATAAATTACTCAGATTATTTTTCATTCTAGTTTCCTCCTCGTAGGCAAAGGACAAGCCAGTCAACTTAACCACTCGCCAATCTGATTTTAATTCACGACTTGGCTCTAACTTACCCTTATTTTCCACCACCAACTTTTGATAATCTTCTAGCAAAACCGCTGCCGCTTTCAAACTTTCATTCATTCGCACCATCTCACTGTACTGCCAAGCAAAATTATATAAAGTACTACCAATATTACTAAGATAACGGTAGAGAATAAACAAGGTTCCAATGATAATTATTCCTTTGCTTTTATAGGAAGTGTAAGCATTCATAATCAAAACACTAGAAGTCATCGCCACAATCATCACACTAACCAAAAACCATTTTATTTCATTAAGTTTTGCACTGCGACTTAAATCCTTATAAGCTTTCATTGCTCTGGTCTCAATAATTTTCATTGCCTTTGGCTTTAAACGCAAAGTCAAAACTGTAACAATATTACTGATGTAGTCATAAACTCCTGAAGCCAAAAAATTTTCTGCTTTAAAAATTTTCTGATATAGTTTAATTAAGATCCGATCAAAATTATATATTATTAATCCCGCAATTATTCCCCCTGGAATTACAAAAATAATTAATCGCCAGTCATAAAAAATTAATACTGACAATGAAACTACTACCCGCACAACATTTTGCACTAAAGTAAAAAGTTCTCTGGAAAAATGACCTAAATTTTCTGCTGCCTTATTAATCTTATCAATGGTATCTCCAGAATGATGTTTTTTGTGCCAACCAATCGGTAAGTCTAGAGTTTTCTTAAACATATATCCTAAGTAGTAGCGCTTAACCAAGAAAGCATTTTTCTGTTCCATTACTCTAGAAGTTCCGTGAAAAATCCAAGAAATAATTTCAATTAAAAGCAGAGAAAAAAGTCCCCAAAAAATATACTGCATTAAAAGGGGGTTATCTAGCTCCGTTTGCGCAAGATCAAATACCTTTCCAACCACTAGCGGCTCCAAATTAAAAAGCACTGCTCCAATAAAAGAAAGAGTTAAAATTAAAACTAACTTCCTCTTACTCGGGGAGTAGTTCCACACATGCCAAAGTAAATTGCCTAGTGCCGTCGTTTTCAGTTTTTCCAAAATCAATTTCATCTCAAACTAGCCCTTAATTCTTAAATTATCTTTCTTAATCCAACTTGTTATTCAGACAAAAAACAGCCTGTCGGCTTACACTCCCTCCAAAAACCTAGCTTTTGTCTGGACTAATCATAAACTATCTGGCAAAATAGTCAAACATATTGCTATTTATTTAAGCTATGCCTAAAAAATATTCACTGCAAAAAAATGCTACTGCTCTCCTCCTTTTCTCCGGCGGACTAGATTCGATTTTAGCTGCTAAAATTCTCCAACAAGCAGGATTGACGGTTAATCTACTTTCTTTTGAAAGCTATTTTTTTGATACCCAGCAAGCAGAAAAATCTGCAGCTCAACTAAACCTGCCTTTGATTAAAAAAAACTTCTCCCGTCTTCATTTAAAGGTAGTAAAGTCTCCCAATCATGGCTATGGAAAAGCAATGAACCCTTGCATTGACTGTCATGCCTTAATGCTCATGGAGGCTAAAAAAATTGCTTTGGAGAAAAAAATCGACATTCTTGCTACTGGTGAAATTTTAGGACAACGTCCTTTTTCCCAAAACTCTAAGGCCTTTAAGAAAATTGAAAAAATTACTAATCTAAAAAATCAAATCCTCCGCCCGCTTTCTGCCCAACTTCTCCCAGAAACTGTTTATGAAAAATCTGAATTAGTCAACCGCAAAAAACTATTAGCCATCTCTGGTCGCAGTCGTAAAACCCAATTAGAATTAGCAACTAAATTTAATATTCAAAAATTTCCCACTCCCGCTGGTGGTTGTCTGCTCACCGAAAAAGAATTTGGCATTAAATTGAGAAAATTATTTGAATTAACAAAAAAACCGACTAGCTCTGACCTAGAGTTGATTAAATTCGGTCGTCACTATTGGAAAAAATCTGTGCATATTATTCTTGGTAGAAACAAAGAAGAAAATTGTCGTCTAGAAAAATTGAAAGAAAAGGACGATGTTCTAATTAAACGCCAAGATAAACTCGGCCCCACTGCCTTCATCCGACCAATTAGAACTTTATCAAAAAAAGAAAAAGTATTCTTAATAGAAAAATGCCAACAATTAATTTGGCAATATTCCCAGAAAAAAGCTGAGGGTAAAAAATGGGATGAATTAACCTATACTATTTATTAAATTCCTCTTTCCAATCTTGCAAAAATGAAAAAATTTCAACGCACCATTGAGGATTTCGTTTGTGAAAAATGCAACGCTAAAGTTAAAGGTGATGGCTATACTAATCATTGCCCAGAATGTCTTTGGTCAAAACATGTGGACATTAACCCTGGAGATCGATTGAACCAATGTCGTGGTTTAATGAAACCAATTGATATATTTTTTAAAAACCAAACTTGGCACCTTGTTCATTGTTGTGAAAAATGCAAACAATCTAGAAACATTAAATTAAGCGATCACAATTTTAACATTGAAAAAATTACTAATTTAATCAAAAAAAATCTAAAACGATCTCTCCCAAGCTAGTTAAAGATTTTTGAAAAAACAAAA
This sequence comes from Candidatus Moraniibacteriota bacterium, assembly GCA_012841575.1. Lineage (GTDB taxonomy): Bacteria > Patescibacteriota > Minisyncoccia > Moranbacterales > DUUL01 > DUUL01. Next base: position 6,886 of record DUUL01000056.1, read on the forward strand.
AAACAGCTCTTGGCTGTTTTTATGTATTCAAGGGTAATTTTTGTAGCAAACTACTTCTTTTCTACCTTCTTCACATCTCCCATCACCTTCTCGACCAACTTAACAAAAACTGCATTATTCTCAACCGCTAGTTGAGACAAAACTTTACGGTCTAAGTCAATTTTCTGATCTCTTAATGCTTTGATAAAATCAGAATAACGATAGCCCAGCTCCTTTAATCCATTATTTAAACGCAAAATCCACAAACGACGAAAAGTACGTTTTTTAGTCCTTCGATCGCGATAGGCATATTTTCCTGCCTTAATGACCGCTTCCTTAGCAGCGCGAAAATTAGATTTGCGACGCCACTTATAGCCCTTGGCTAATTTTAAAATAGTTTTTCGACGCTTGGATGCAGCGGCACCTCGTTTAACTCTAGACATCTTATTTCTTTCGGATATTAATTATTTTATACAAACTAAACTTCTGCTAAAATATTTTTTGCAGGCCTTCCCAAAACCAAACAATCCCTCCGCTTATTTCTTCGGTGGTCGGAATCTTGTCGAGCATTAAAATGATTTTGACGAGCAGCTCGCTTCAAAACCTTCTTATTCGCAGTAATTTTAAACCGCTTAGAAACTGCTTTTCTAGTTTTTAACTTAGCCATCTGATTTAAAAAGATTAATTTTTTGGCGCAACAAGAATATTAAAACCGTTAAACTGTTTTTGCAGCCGTTGTTCTATCTTAATCGGAATTTTAATTTTGTCAACAAACTCCTCTAATTTCTGCTTGGCTTGATCAGAAAACGCCTTTTCCCTTCCCCTTAAAATCACTTCTATTTTAAGCTTATTGCCCTTTTGTAAAAATTTCTCCGCCTGATTTAATTTCACGGCTAAATCTCCTTTATCTGTCGCCATTCTAATTCTAATTCCTTTAACTTCAACTTTCTTCTGCTTGAGCTTATTATCCTGTTGTTTCTTTGATTGCTGATATTGATATTTCCCCCAGTCAATAATTTTACACACTGGCGGTTGCGCTTTGGGTGAGATTTCCACTAAATCCAACCCAGCCTCATTAGCTCTGCGTAACGCCTCACTCGTCTCAACAATCCCTACTTGCTCACCAAACTCATCGATTAAACGAACTGGTGAGACTTTAATCATGTGATTTCTTCTTGCACTAATTTCCTTTTTTGGTTGATAAAAATTCCTCTTAGATCCTCGATACATGTTTGGTTTATTGGTTGTTAAATTTATTATAATTAACTATTTGGTGGAGATGATGGGATTTCCCTTCGGGCCTGGGTGTTCGCTCCCTCACACCCTTCAAATCCAATTTTAAATTAGAAAATAAAATTATTTTAGCTTTTCATTCTAGACTTTCACTTTCTTGGTGGAGATGATGGGATTTGAACCCATGTCCAGAATTAAATTTCAAAAATCATCTACAAGTTTAGCTTATTTTTTATTTCAGTCAATTGTTGGAAAATAAGCAAAATACAATTGACTGTTTCCCTGAGGTGCACTTAGAAAATTAGCTCAGAGAAAACTAATTTCCGCATCTCAATAAACGACGCTGATTTTGATCTATTGAGAATCAATCAAATCAACGGGCTGTCGCCTTTAGGCAACAGCAGCAGCAAATTGAGGTGCAAAAGCGTTAGCTACTGCACTCTTTGCTTTGTTGTATAGATTTGCACTTAAATCTTTGTTGAAGTTTTACGAGATTCAACAACTCGACTTGCCAACTTTCAAATTTTAACCTGTCGAAACCTAGCATCCCCAATCTATCTGATTTTTTAACTGGTTTATTGATAGCTTGATTTAAAACAGACTAAAAACAAATACTTATAATCAATGATTTTCAATTATCAAGTTACAATTATTACTCACACCTTCTTCATCGCCCTCCCCATATCCCGCTCTGCCTCCCTTTTTTTGATCGTTTCTCGCTTATCAAACTGTTTTTTCCCCTTAGCTAGAGCAAATTCTAGCTTCAGCCTACCTCTTTTATTATACACTGAAATTGGCACCATTGTCAAGCCCTTAACCTCAATCTTTCCCCGCAAACTCTTCGCTTCCGCCCGATGAATCAAAAGCTTACGTGGACGAGTCGGGTCATAATTTTCAATTTTACCAGCATAAGAATAAAGTGGAATGCTAGCATTAGTAAGAAAAAGTTCGTTTTTATGAAAAGTAACAAAAGCCCCCTTTAGCGACATCCTCCCTGCTCTTATTGATTTCACCTCATGCCCAAACAAAACCAAACCAGCCTCATACCGCTCAATGAATTCATAATCAAACCTGGCTCTTTTGTTATAAGCTAGTGGTTTCATAAAATATTTACTGCTAATTTATTCTAACAAACAATTGAGAAAATTCAACAAAAGCCCTTGGAGCGCACCAAGGGCTTTTTAAATAAAGCTAAAACTGAAATCTATTTCTCCGCCTTCCAAAGTCCGTGGATGTTGCAATATTCTCGTGCGGAAACACTCTCTCCTTTTGCCACCTTAAATTCTGCTTCTGGCTTTTCGCCTGGCTGCAAAAAGACTCTAGAACTTACGCCATCAACTATTAATTCGATCCATTCAATATAGTGCTTATCTTCCATCGGATGCTCAACTGAACCTACTTTCACTTTGTAGCCTGTTTCAATTTCTTCAATTACTGGTAAATGTTTTTCGTTCCCCTCCTCTTGCACCTTTTCTTCCATCAATTCCATTGGTTGCCCACAGCAAACCAACTCACCGCCACCGTCGTACAATAACTCAGTTACGTTTCCGCAAATTGAACACTTGTAAATCTTTTTGTTCATTATTTTAATTTAATAATTAACTTTAAATTAACCCTATTATAGCATTTAAAATATTTTTCAACAAAAACACTCTGGGAAAATCTACCGCCACTCAACCTTATCTCTCATTGATACATCAATCACTAGTCTCCCTGCATTAAAAGCTGCTTGCCAATCAAAGTTACCATTTTCATCCCAGAATTCTTGGAATTTTTCTTTGGTTAAATAAATTTCATTTACATTGGCAAGTTGAATGGCGGAGAAGGTTTGGGCGTTTTGGGCATCTAAGGATCCTCCTACAGTTTCAAGAGCATTGGCGGAGAAGGTTTGGGCACTGTTGGCATATAAGGACCATCCCACCGTTTCAAGGGCATTGGCGGAGAAGGTGGTGGCTTCTGGGGCATATAGGACTCCTCCCACGGTTTCCAGCTTTTCATAGGAAACATCTTGAGAGTAGTCAATAATGTCTCCTGCCCAATGAGTAATACGATCTTTGTATTCTTGTTTGATTTTGGTGAGATTACTTGTGATGCCTGGTATTTTGGAAAGTCTTTCTATTGTTTCCCAAGGAGTGTTTTCATCTAAGTTTTCTGTAATATTTTCTAGATCAAGTTGAATCCTTGGTTTTGTTTCGTCGAATCCCACCATCTCAATCTCTTCATAAGCAAAGTCTAGAAATTGTTTTTTGTTGGCTTCTAATTCTTTTTTAAGTTCGTAGAATTGTTCTTTGAGCTTGAGATCTCCGGTTGCTAGGAATTGTTTTTGAAGAGCTTGAATTTTTTGGAGAGAGCTTCTCCAATTTTCTAAGTTTTGCTTGTAAGTGGGACAGTTTTGGGACATTGGGATGAGGCTAATTTTAAGAACAAACGATTAGTACTCTATCCTCCTCTAATGAAAAATCCTTCTGTTCTTTTTGTGCATATTGTTCCATTTCCATAGAAAATTCTTCCTTTTTTTCCAGAAAAGCCTGATCTTGTCTTTCTTTCCCAGAAACCTTCATTTCTGCAAAAGAAGGAGTGGCAACACCGTAACAGTTCTCCACAACATTATCGATTGAATGAACCTCTAGTTGAGGATTTTCTATCTCGAAATCTCCCCTCTCCACAACTGTTGGCACACCAGAAATTTTCCATAAACTACTATCAACTTTAATTTCTTCACAGTTTTCACCCAACAAAAAACCTTTATGTTGAAAGAAATAAAATAATTGTGCTGCTTCTTGCGGTGCAATAATGCTCGCTGGCCTAATAAGATTATTCAAAATATAGTAATTGATATCCTTATCATACCCGTCCATTTTCCAAGAACGAATAATGCTATTAAAGTTACGATAGGATAAAAATATTTTTTTAAAATTAGTTTCTGCAATTACTTGCATATGCTGATCATCAATAATATTTCTAATATTTTCCCCTGCAGCTAGTTTTTGAATCAGTGTAAACGCTTGTGCTAAGTCCCATATTTTTTCCTGTGCATCGGGAGGGGCAATTAAGTTTCCTTTGTCGTCCAAAAGTTGAATTGTCCCTGCAATGAATAAATCCCGCGAAACAATCTTTTTGTTTGCAAAATAGTCTTTTCTGCTAAGAACGCTATCACTTAATGGTTTATCCAGTTCTTGTGGAGGATACCCAATCTTAACTAATCCTTCTAAAATACGTTAATAAAAGCTGGATCTAGATCTCCTCGCTTCAAATACTCTTCGCCAATATTTCCCGTCATAATAATACCAAATCCATCAATGGCATTGCCTTTTGCCATAAAATCATTAAGTGCACCAATTGTTTCTGATGACAAATAATTAAACTCATCAATAATAACTTTGGTGCCATTTTTTGCCGCTCTACCAACCGCTTCCAAAATTTTCTCTGTGGACATAACTTTCTGTCCAGCTTGCCTTTCTATTACTTTCTGAATAAGAGGTCGGACATTTTTTGAAATCTCCTCTTCGCTAACCTCTGGATTATTTTTCTTGTAACTTCTTAATGCTTCTTCAATCTGAGCAGGTACCTCCTTGGGATCAATTGCTTCCGCTACAATACCTAAACGAGAAATTAAATCATCCGGTTCCATTTTGCTATGTGCTGAAATAAACTCATATTCTCCATTCGCAGAAAACTCCTGTGCCAATCTTCTGGCAAAAACAGTCTTGCCTGTCCCAGTTGGTCCCTGCAAAACAATAACTCCGTTTCTTCCTTCCAGTTTCTTTCGAGCATCCTTTCTTATATTATCATAAATCTTTTTCACTTCAGGCGTATCAACTACGCCAAATTTCTTGAAAGTATCCTTGCCTCTCCTCAGCTTCAAAAGACCGTTAATAACAAATGCTTCTGGTGAAGTTTGCGCTTCTTGCTCAACCAAAGAATCAATATCAGCAATCCTATTTTCCAAAGTTGTAATATTTTTCCAAATAACAGGATTTTCTCGTAATTCATCCTTTACATGCACTTGCTTGATCAAGTTTGTCACCATATCTTCTAGTTTTGCTTGTTGTACTAAAAGATGAAATCTCTTTTTCAAAAACTCCTTCACTCTAACAAAAGATTCTTTTTCAAATTCTTCAAAAGTTTTCCCTTCCTCTGAGTCTTCTACTTCATTGAACAGCTCCTGCCGCAACAATTGAACTTGCCTTTTAAGAACATCACCAAAAGACTCTTTTTTCGGATCTTCATCGTCCTTAACACTTTTTCCACCACTGTCCTCATTTCCCATTTTCACCTTGCCAGATAAAGCATATTCCTCCACCTCATTTAAAGTTTTTAATATTTCTGTATAAGCGCTACCATCTAATAGCTTCTCCACTCCCTCTTGTCGTTTAACCGCTCTTCTTTCTGATTGATACTTTATATAGCCTCCTGTCGAAATTTCCATGTTTTTTTATATTAATTTATTAAAAATATGAACTTACCTCTGCGCATAATACGCAATACCTTCATAGTTCCAGATATGTGTGGAATAGGTGCGTTGAATGTGTTCTTTTTCTTCTTTGCTAATGGTGTAGAAGTGTACCTGCTTATCATTAGACCAGAAGCGATAGACGGGAAAAGTATTAGCTGTCTGCGTAGGGTTAGCGTGCCAAGCAACAC
>DUUL01000103.1 GCA_012841575.1 Candidatus Moraniibacteriota bacterium
GAAAAAGTTGCACCCGCCCTGCGGCGGGTTGAGGCGGCGGGCAAATAAAGAACACCACAATAATATTTCAAGCAGCGTATCGTACAGAGGCTGAAAGGGTCGCTACAAAGCGGCCCTTTTTCATGCTGCAAGAAGAAACCGCTATCTGCATATAATTAGAAAAGGCTTTTGAAAGATCGGCTCGCCCTGGAAGGAGAACCCCATTGAGCGATCAACGATCCCGCGGCTGGCTGTTTCTGCTCCTGATTATCCTGGCGGCTGCAGCGTTGCCAACGATCGGCTATTTCAGAGACGGCCGCGGTAGCAACGGGAGCCAGGAAAATAGTGAACTGACGGCTGTAGAGCTTCTGCGCAGGATGTCCGTGGAAGAGAAAGTGGGCCAGGTGATCCTTTCCTATTTCACCGGAGCCGAATTCGCGTCGGCAAGGGAGCTGCGTGAGCTTCCCCTGGGGGGAGTGATCCTTTTCGACGGCGCCGGCAATATCGAAAGCCCCTCCCAGGTGGTCGCCCTGGCAGAGCAGATCCAGCAGGCCGCTCTCGACAGCGGCGTCATCCCTCTTTTTATCGCCGTGGATCAGGAAGGCGGTGCCGTTGCCCGCCTCACCGAAGGGGTGACCGTCTTTCCCGGCAATATGGCCCTGGGGGCTGCCGGTAGCGAAGAGCTGGCTGCCCTGAGCGCTGCGGTGATCGCCCGGGAGCTGCGTATCCTTGGAATAAATTTCAATTTCGCTCCGGTGGTCGACGTCAACAGTAATCCGGACAATCCGGTGATCGGAGTGCGCTCTTTTGGCTCCGATCCCTGGCAGGTGGCTCGCCTGGGACGGGCGATGGTGGCTCCCTACCGCCGGGAAAAAGTGATCGCCACCGCCAAGCATTTCCCCGGGCACGGCGATACGGCAATCGATTCTCATTATAGACTGCCCCTCATTCCGGTGGGGCTTTCCCGTTTGAAAGAGCTGGAGCTGCTTCCTTTCCGGGCGATGATCGCTGCCGGGGTCCCCGCGGTGATGCTGGCCCATATTCTGGTACCCGCCCTCACCGGCTCGGACGAGCTGCCGGCCAGTCTCTCACCGCAGGCGGTGCACTATCTTCGCGAAGAGATCGGTTTTGACGGCCTGGTGATCAGCGATTCGCTGAGCATGGGGGCGATCAGCGACAGGTGGAGCCTGGAAGAAGCGGTGGTCACCTCTTTCCAGGCCGGCGTCGATCTGCTTCTTTTAGGACCCTGGACTGGCGTCGCGCCCGGTGACCGCCGGCGGATCTTCGAGGCCTTGAAAGGGGCGGTGGAGGAGGGAACGATCCCCCTGGAGCAGCTCGACCGGTCGGTTGAACGGATCCTCGCTGCGAAGATAGAATACGGTCTTTTTGACGATCCCGGGCCCTACCGGGAAAAACTGTCCCGGCTGGCCCTGCCGGAGAACCTGAATATAGCTCGCCGTATCGCCCGGGAGAGCATCACCCTGGTTCGGGACAGCGCTGCTGTGATCCCGCTTTCTTCCCACGGGATGATCCCGCTGCTCTGGCCCGCGGAGCTGAAAAGCGCCCTCGCTCCCCTGATCGAAAGATCGTCCTTCCTTCAGCCTCACCTGCTACCGCTGCAGGCTTCCGCCGCCGAGCTCGAGGAGATGATCGAACCGCTGCGCGATGCGGAACTGATCCTGATCGGGACATACAACC
>DUUL01000128.1 GCA_012841575.1 Candidatus Moraniibacteriota bacterium
AACGCCTCCTGTACCACCAATGCTCTCGCCCAGCTGGTGAAGGTGCTGCATGAAAATTTCGGCGTCCGTAAAGGCTTAATGAATACGACGCACTCTTATACCAATGATCAGCAACTGCTGGATCTACCCCATCCGGACCTGCGGCGCGCCCGTGCTGCGGCCCTGTCAATGATTCCCACCTCTACCGGGGCCGCCAAAACCGTGGGCGAGGTTATTCCGGAGTTAAAGGGGAAAATTGACGGTTTCGCCGTGCGCGTGCCGACCGCTTCCGTCTCGCTGGTTGATTTTGTTGCCGAACTGGAGAAAAGCACCACCGCGGCCGCGGTTAATGAAGCTTTTAAAGAAGCGGCGCAGGGATCCCGGTTCCTCGCTTTTAGCGACGAACCTCTTGTTTCGGCCGATTATCGCGGCAACCCCTTTTCGGCAACCATTGACGGCCTTTCCACCATGGTGGTCGGCGGCAACCTGGCCCGTGTCCTTGGTTGGTATGACAATGAATGGGCCTACTCCTGCCGGGTGGTAGATCTTACGAATATGGTTGCGGATATGGGCTAGCTTTTTGCGGAAGAAGCACACCATCACGGGGAGCAGTTCATGTTCATAGGGAATGGGATGATGACCGGAAACCCCGGAGAAGGAGCTAAAAAGATGATTGATTTGAGTAAGCAGAGCGGCTTGCCGGTAAAGTGGAACCCGGATGAAAAGAGGCTTATTTTCGGAAAGGGCATGGAAAATGTCAATAAGGTGCCCGATATCCGCCGCCGCCAGGATATGAAAGATGTCCTGTATAACCCGGAAGCGTCGGGTGAGGATGAATTGTACTATATGTACCGCGGGGTCTCGTATGCTAAAGACGAAGCGCTCATTGAGAATAAGGGTTTGCGTTATGACATTACCGTAATCTGTCCGGGTACTCTGGAGCGGGAGTACATTAAAACAGCGGGACACTATCATCCGGAGAAACCGGGTACCGGTTTAACCTATCCTGAAGTGTACGAGGTCCTGCACGGCCGGGCGCATTATTTACTGCAGCGGCCGCATCCGGAAGATATCGACAGTTTGGAAACCGTGCTGCTTGTAGCGGCCAAACCGGGCGATAAGGTCTTGATTCCTCCCGGTTTCGGCCACATCACGATCAATCCCGGGGAAGATTTTCTGATCATGAGCAACTGGGTGGCCCGCGATTTTTCATCCGTTTACGAACCGGTCCGGCAAATGGCCGGCGGGGGCTACTATGAATTACAGACCGAAGAAGGACCTGAATTCGTAGTCAATAAGCGCTACCGGTCAGTGCCTGCGTTGCGGCGCTGTCCGGTCATACAGGTTCCCCAACTGAACCTGATTACCGGACTGCCTCTGTACCGCGTATTCCTTGAAAACAGCAGGGCTTTTGAATTCTTAACCGTCCCTGAACAATACACCGATTTGTTTGCAAACTACCTGGAAGAACTAACCGTGACATGAGCTGATCTGCGATAAATTTACCGGTTTTTAACGGGAACCGCGCTCAACCGCGGTTCCTTTTTTATGCTATAATTACACTAATAATTCACGGAGGGGGCTTTCGCTATGAGCGTCCAGCGTACTTATGAAGAGATTAATGAAAAAATCAAAAGCGGCCGGGCTGTGGTTCTGACCGCGGAAGAGGTACTTGACATGGTCGAGCAGAAAGGGATAGCCGGGGCAGCAGCGTCTGTTGACGTGGTCACCACCGGCACTTTCGGCCCCATGTGCTCCTCCGGAGTTTTTTTAAATTTTGGACATCCCAAACCGAGAATAAAGATTAATGAAGTCTATTTAAACGGTGTACCGGCCTATGCCGGCGTGGCCGCGGTGGACGCCTATCTCGGTGCAACCGCCTTGCCTGCCGCAGATCCGGCCAACCGCAATTATCCCGGTGAGTTCACCTACGGCGGAGGGCATGTTATCGAAGACCTGGTGGCGGGAAAAGAGATCAAGCTCGAAGCTTCCGCGTACGGTACAGACTGCTATCCGCTCAAAAAAATTAAAACCGTCTTCCGCCTGCCGGAAATTAACGAGGCCACCCTGTTCAATCCCCG
>DUUL01000081.1 GCA_012841575.1 Candidatus Moraniibacteriota bacterium
GAGGGGAAACTCGATCCGGTCATCGGCCGGGATAAGGAGATCGAGCGGGTTATCCAGGTGCTCAGCCGCCGCACCAAGAATAACCCCTGCCTTATCGGTGAGCCCGGGGTGGGGAAGACCGCCATCGCCGAGGGGCTGGCCCAGCGGATCACGGAGAGCAATGTTCCGGATATTCTCCGCGGCAAAAGATTGGTTACCATCGAGCTGGCAGCGGTGGTTGCGGGAACAAAATACCGCGGTGAGTTCGAGGAGAGGCTGCGCAAGTTGATGATGGAGCTGCGCCAGGCCGGCAACGTGATGGTCTTTATCGATGAACTCCATACGATCATCGGGGCGGGAGCGGCCGAGGGTGCCATCGATGCCTCCAACATTCTCAAGCCGGCGTTGGCTCGCGGTGAGATGCAGTGTATCGGTGCGACCACGCTTGATGAGTACCGCAAGCATATCGAAAAAGATCCGGCGCTGGAGCGGCGCTTCCAACCGATCGTTGTCGGGGAACCGGATAAGGAGGAGAGTCTGGCGATCCTGAAGGGGCTGCGCGACCGCTACGAGGCCCATCACAAGGTCAAGATCACCGATGAAGCTCTTGAAGCGGCGGTGAAACTTTCGGACCGCTATATTTCGGACCGTTTTCTCCCCGACAAGGCCATCGATCTGATCGATGAAGCGGCTTCGCGGGTCCGCATCCGCAGCTATACTGCTCCCCCCGATCTGAAGCAGATCGAGGAGAAGCTGGCCACGGTGCGGACCGAAAAGGAGGCGGCGGTGCGCAACCAGGAATTCGAGGAAGCAGCCGCTCTGCGGGATCAGGAGCGGAAGATCAAAGAGGAGCTGGCCGAACTGAAGAAGGAGTGGGAGCAGCAGATCGGCACCGCCGATCTTTCCCTGGTGACCGATGAGGATGTCGCCTATATTGTCTCCAGCTGGACCGGGGTGCCAGTGAAAAAACTGGCCGAGGAGGAATCGGCCCGGCTGCTGAACCTGGAGGAGATTCTTCACCAGCGCGTGATCGGTCAGGACGAGGCGGTTGAATCGGTCTCGCGGGCCATCCGGCGAGCGCGGGCCGGGCTGAAGGATCCCCGGCGTCCGGTAGGTTCATTCATCTTTCTCGGTCCGACCGGGGTCGGCAAGACCGAGCTGGCCCGGGCTCTGGCCGAGGCCATGTTCGGGGACGAGCGGGCCATGATCAGGCTGGATATGTCCGAATATATGGAGAAGCACACTGCTGCCCGCCTCATCGGGGCCCCTCCGGGCTACGTCGGTTACGATGAGGGCGGTCAGCTTACCGAGCAGGTCCGCCGTAAACCCTACTCGGTGGTGCTTTTCGACGAGATCGAAAAAGCACATCCCGATGTGTTCAATGTGCTGTTACAGATTCTCGAGGACGGCCGGCTGACCGATGGAAAAGGACGCACTGTTGATTTCCGCAATGCCGTTGTGATCATGACCTCCAACGTTGGGGCGACCTTCCTGCACCGGACATCGCTCGGTTTCGGGGCGGCCGATGAGGAGAGCACTCACGAAAGGATGAAGGAGCGGATTCTTTCCGATCTGAAGCGGACCTTCCGCCCGGAATTCCTGAACCGGGTTGACGATATCATTGTTTTCCATGCGCTCAACGAGGCGCATATTGCCCGGATTGTCGAGATCATGCTCGATGAATTCAACAATCGGTTGGCGGAATATGATCTCCGGGTGGAGGTTTCCGGGGAGGCCAGGGCCGCCCTGGTGAAAGAGGGCTTTGACCCGGCCTTCGGGGCGAGACCGCTGCGCCGGGTGATCCAGAAGCGGCTGGAGGATAATATCTCCGAGGAGATGCTCCAGGGCAAGATCACCCCGGGGGATATCATCACCGTAAGCATGGAAGAGAGCCGCTACCGGTTTCAGACCGCAGCAGCCGGAAAGTAATATTCCCTGAAGTGAAGGGTTCATTTGGTCGGTGAGCTCCGGCAACAGGTGCCGGGGTTCACCGGATTTTCCCCGCCGA
>DUUL01000085.1 GCA_012841575.1 Candidatus Moraniibacteriota bacterium
ACCATCAAAGCTTCCAGAACCGTTTGGGAATGTAGTTCTTGAAGCAATGGCAATGAAAAAACCTGTTATTGCAAATGCACATGGGGGTTGTATGGAAATTGTCAAAGATGGCACTACGGGATACTTGGTCGAACCAAACAATGCAGCTCTAATGACTAAAAAATTGGCCTCCTTGATTAAAGATCCTGAGAAAAGGAAAAAAATGGGTCTGGAAGGTAGAAGGAAAGTCGAAGAGGAGTTTACATTAGATAAAAACAAGGAGGCTATTGTAAGTCTCTATAAAGAAATATTAGGTGAGGAAATTATATGAAAATAGCATTACTTGGTACCCGAGGTGTGCCTTCCAGTTATAGTGGTTTTGAAACCTGCGTGGAACAACTTGGACTACGTCTGGTTGAACGGGGGCATGACGTTACGGTTTATTGCCGCAAACATCACATCAAATATGATGGGGCGGTCTATAAGGGCATGAGACTTGTCAAGCTTGATACCATTCGAAACAAGTACCTTGATACAATCGTCCATTCTTTTATCTCCTCAATACATGCCTTATTTCACCGCTATGATATTGCCTTGTATTTCATCGCAGGAAACAGTCCGGTTACATGGATTCCTCGCATTGTTGGCACCAAGACCATGCTGAATGTCGATGGGCTTGATTGGGAACGAGAAAAGTGGCCATTCCTGGCTAAAAAATATATTCAACTCTCTGAGTTTTTAGCAACCAAATTGCCTGATCTGTTCATTACAGATTGCGCTGTTGTTCAGCATTATTACGAGAAACAATATAAGGTCAAACCGCCTTACATACCTTATGGATCTGAAGTCTCAATTCTTCCACCTGGAGAGACATTAGCAAAATTTGGTCTGGAAGCAAATAAATACATCCTGTTTGTAGGCCGCTTAGTCCCTGAGAATTGTGTTGACCACTTGATCAAGGCTTTCAAAGCCATTGAAACCGATCTCAAATGTGTGATAGTTGGTTCTTCCTCTTATTCAGACGATTACATAAACGAGTTACATGCCTTGGCTGAAGATGATGCCCGGATTGTCTTTACTGGATACGCTTTCGGTAAAGATTACCTTGAGTTAGGATCAAATGCTCTTATTTTTGTCGAAACTTCGGGCGTGGGCGGAACACACCCTGCCCTGACTGAAGCAATGGGATTTGGAAATTGTGTGATTGTTAATAACACGCCACAAAACCTCGAAACAATTTCAGACGCTGGTCTTTCTTATGATGGAAAACAGGGTGATTCGAGTTTAAAAAGAGTGCTTGAAGATTTGATCGAAAAACCTGAATTAATCGAGGAATATAAAGAACGTGCCTTGAACCGAGCCAATACCGATTTTTCTTGGGAGACAATTACAGATTCTTATGAATCTCTGTTCTTTAAGTTGCTAAATAAGAAATAAAATGAGCAAACAACCCGGCCAAATAATAAATATTCAAAAAAGATTGGATAACTTGGAGATGAAAAACCATCTGTTTTTTTTGAAAAACATAGGTATTGTTGAGCCATACGCTTAAAAAATCCTGCGAAAATTCCAAGATGATGGTAAACTAATTCTCTACCAAGATTTTCATGTCGAGAGGGTGTAAATGTTAAGACGGTTTTCGACAAATTATGCTTTATTCTCCATCTTTCTGGATGGAGTGTTGGCGGCTTTTGCCTTAAGACTGGCCTTCCTCATTC
>DUUL01000122.1 GCA_012841575.1 Candidatus Moraniibacteriota bacterium
GCTGTTTTTTCCCTGATATTTTTTCGCCTCTTCCCACCAGTGATCCAGCTGCTCCAGTGAATAGCTGCTGAAAGGTCGATTTCGCCTGGATACCTGTGCAGCGATATAGGCAAAGCGATCCAGAAATTTACGTGAAGCCTTCCCCAAAGCCAGCTCCGGGTTCACCTTCATGAAACGGGCCACATTGACAGCGGCGAATAAAAGATCGCCAAATTCTTCTTCTATCTTGCCCGGATCTCCCCGGCGGTATGCATCCTTCAGCTCGGCCGCCTCTTCCCGCAGCTTCGCCACGGCGCCCTCGAGAGAGGGCCAGTCAAAACCGAGTCCTGCGGCCCGCTGCTGGATCTTGTAAGCGCGCAGCAGCGCCGGCAGGCCGGGATCGACCTGGATGGCGGCCCTGCCGACAGCGTTCCTTTCCTGCTCCTTGATCCGTTCCCAGCGGCCGACAGCCTGAGCCTCGGTAGCGGCCCGCTCGGCTCCAAAAACATGGGGGTGGCGACGGATCAGCTTCGTTGAGATACCATTGATCACCTTTTCAAGATCAAAACGGCCTTTTTCGCGGGCGATCTCGCTGTGAAAAACAACCTGCAGCAGCAGATCACCCAGCTCCTCTTCCAGGGCTGCCGGGTCGGCCCTTTCGATAGCGGCGACAACCTCATAGGCCTCCTCGATCAGGCAGCTTCGCAGGCTGAGATGAGTCTGCTGCCGATCCCAGGCGCAACCCCGGGAAGAGCGTAGCGCGGTCATGATCCTTTCCAGCTTGCCGAGCGGGCTGCTCCCGCCCGCCGGTCGGGGACCGACCCCGGGAATGGTCCGGACGCGGTGGCCGCGGCGCGGCGCCTGCTTTTTCAGATACAGGGCGGTCAACTCGGTGCCGGGAGGACCCCCGGGTACGGCGTAGCCGACATAGGGATGCTGTTCGAGTGCGGTGAGCAGGATCCGGCCGGCAGCCCGGGCAGACCGGCCGGGGTGCGCCGAACGCCTGAACAGGCGCTCCAGCGAGATGAACCGGATGCCCCGGTCATGACACAGCCGGGCGGCCGGATGGCGGGCTGTTCTGAAATAAAGCCCCCCCCGGCAGCGGCACAGGGCCTCCCGCGCTGCCGCAGTGAGATGGCGGGTCGGCCCCGGCCCCAAACCGATGATCATAATTGTTCCCATTGGTATTCCTCCTATCTCAGCAGTCGCCAGCGCTCCGCCAGCTCCACCAGATGCGGCCCGAAGCGGGGAATCAGGTTAAGTTCATCCCGGGTCAGGCTGCCGCTCAATAGCAGGGCAAGTCCGTAGATGGCAGCCCCGGCAGTGATCGCTCCGAGGGTGGCGCAACCGTTGGCCGCCCCTGGAGAAAGAGCAGGAGCCGCTGCCCGGAACAGTACCCGGTAACCCAGGGAGACCGCCGCGGTCATCGCCGCTGCTGAGAGGCCCGGCAGCAGCACCAGCTCGCCCACCCGGAAGCGCCATCCGGTCAACTGCGCCACCGCATGAAGATTCAGCACTGCGGCAAGCCCGGTGCCGATCACCGAACCGAGAGCGGCCCCGCCGATATGCAGCGAAGGGATCGATGTCAGATACCAGGCCAGGACCGCCTTGAGCACCCCGCCAAGGGCCATATTGATCACCGGGGTCACCGTCTTGCCCAAGCCCTGCAAAATTCCGGTCGTGGCCACATAGAGCCCCAGGGGAAGGACCGACCAGGACAGATAGGCCAGAGCGTAGCCCGCCC
>DUUL01000057.1 GCA_012841575.1 Candidatus Moraniibacteriota bacterium
TTCAAAAGCAACACCATTGCCGTTGCAAGCACTGCAAAATTAATCAGTGCCAGCCAAAGCTCTTTCTTCTTTTCTTCCACAATAAAAATATTTTTTTGCTTCATAGTATTTAATTTTTCTTTTCTTCACCGCCCCCCTTACCATCTCCCTCTTCATGTCTAAACTTCTCCTCTGCTCTCTCTGCTAAAACTAAAATATAACTAAGAATAGCTGCCCCGGTAAAAGCTGGCAAGGCATTCAATCCTGGAGCAAAAGTTTCAAAAAATCCTGTTCCCAAATTAGTTCCTAGTTTCAAGTTAATTTTCTTGCCTCCGAAAAAATCTCCAGTTAATGTATATAGAATCCAAATTAAAACTGCAAAAAAAATCGCCATAATATTCCCCTCCCCAGGGAAAATGGTAAAAATATCTGCTATTATGGAAATCATAATAATCCCAAAGTAAATACCGTCCTGCCCAATATCAATCTCTTGAATAAAAGAACCCATCTTGCTTACGATCGACATCGGAGACTTAGTCTTGTCTTTAGAGTCGCCCAATGGTCCAAATTTTCCTTTTTTAGAAATGCCTTGACTCGCCCTTTCCCTTGCAACCCGAGCTTGCTCCATTTTTCCAACAAATCCTCTGAAGCCCTCTTGTGCACCACCTGGACTAGCCATTCTATCTTGGGCTAACTTAGCAGCCCGATTAAATTGCTCCTTATCTGTTATCATTGTAATACTATATCAAATATTCTATTCTCCTCCTAAATTTTTTTCCCTTTCAGCTTCACGTGCTAAGACTTCTTCTGGTTGAGTAGTGACTAATTTGTGTTCACTATAGGAAGCCTCCACTCTAATCGCAGCTCGCTTAGCTCCAGCAAAAAAGATTCCTTCTCCTACATTACACTTCATTAAGAGGTATTTTTCTTGATCTGTTAAGTAAAAGGTGTCTGCAATAACGTCAGCAGAGGACTGCGACTGACGCATTAAGAGTTGAATAGAGGAGTTGGATACAATCGCTTTGCCTTGCTTAGATGACATAAAGTCAGCAATGTCTTGTGTAATAGTCGTCAGACCACCATAGTATTTTCTGATCCTCTTCGCAATTGAGTACATAAAGGCTGCAGCAGATTCGTGTTGCATCATCACCCAGGCTTCATCCACAACCAACAATCTTTTTTTCATTTCTCGACGCACTTGATTCCAGATATAGTGTAAGACCATATACATTGCAACTGGCCGAAGCTCTTCCTCTAAATCTCTAATGTTAAAAACAATCAATTGATTATCCAAAGAAACATTGGTTTGTTGATTTAAAAATCCAGAAAAAATTCCCTTGGTGTATTTTTCCAATCGAATGGTTAGATCCTCCGCTCCCTTCATTGAGCGTAAAACCTCATAAAGATCATCCATTATGGGATAAGTTTTTTTGTCTAAATCTGTCACTAAGGTGTCTTCATTAATATCTCGAACAGCATAGGCTTCACGAATTGCATTTTCTAAAGTTGATTCTTCCTCCGGTGTCATCATTCCCAGCATTAACTTAAATAATCCGATTAAATCTGCAATATTGCTGCGTAAAATATCGACAATCCCCGAATCATTGCGAGAAGGCAAGTCAAAGGGGTTGAGATGTTGCGGAGAAGTTAATGAAATATTAATAAAACTTCCTCCAACCGCCTTGGCTAAATACTCATACTCATTTTCTGGATCAATAATAATCCCTCCCGTTCCCAACATTAAAGCTCGTAGCATTTCTAATTTGACTGCATAGCTTTTCCCTGCTCCAGATTTAGCAAAGACAACCATATTTGCATTTTCCATTGAAAATCGATCAAACAGCACCAAAGAATTATTATGCATGTTAATCCCGTATAAAATTCCCTGCCCAGAGGTAACATCAGCAGAAACAAAGGGGAAGGTAGTTGACAGAGGAGAGGTGTTTAATGCTGTAGTATTTAAAAGCTGATCCTTACCTAAGGGAATGCAGGATAAAAACCCTTCTCTTGCTCTAAATATTGCTTTTTTACTATAAATTGAACGTGTATTTAATAAAGACTCTAATAAGGAACTATTTTTCTCTAATTCATCTAATGTTTGGCCAAAAACGTTGAGGTACAAACCAAAGGCAAAAAACTTTTCACTCCCCTCTTGCAATCGATCTCGTAATTGTTCGACGTTAGTAAAGGCCATTTCCAAAACAGGATCTCTGGTTATACCACGCTCTGATTGAATATTCATTTCTGACTTAATCTGAGTGCTTTTTTTGCGCAATTTTTTTAAAACAGAAGCGGTACTAACTGGGTGAACAAACATGGCTAAATCTGTCGGAATTTCCATTCCAATCACTCGATTTAACCAGCCCATCGCCAAAGAATTGGGATAAGTTGCAACGAATAAAGTGCGACAATAGACACTACCAATTTGCAGGTAAGATGGGTGAATTCCCATTGCAGATGGTGCA
The DNA here is from genome assembly GCA_012841575.1 of Candidatus Moraniibacteriota bacterium. Taxonomy (GTDB): domain Bacteria; phylum Patescibacteriota; class Minisyncoccia; order Moranbacterales; family DUUL01; genus DUUL01. The sequence goes on from DUUL01000057.1 coordinate 2,445, forward strand.
ATGAGATCAAGCACTCTAGCTAGTCCTTTTAAATAAACCTCTTCCTCATCCAAAACGTCCATTTGTTCCTCTGCTAAAGCTAACTTGAAATCGATCTCTTTTTCCGAATTTTTTTGTTTTTTCTTGAATATTTTTTTAATTGGCATTGCCTTATTTTTAAGCTTCTCTTCTTATATGATTAAACTCACTGCTCCTATAATCATCTAACAAAAGATTGTCTACTGAGTCTAGATGAATTCGATCAAATTCTGTTGGATTGTAAAAGTTGTAATACATCTCAATTAACTCTTGGGTAGAAAGAGGCACAACTCGTACTCCCGTAGGACTAATTGCCTCCTGCACCTCCAAAACCCGCTGAAATAATTGGTTTTTATTAGTTTCAAAGAATTCTCTTCTTTGAAAAATTGCCTTTCGTGGATTAATCGCTATGCTTATTTTTTCTAACCAGCCCTGCTTGCTTGATTCCACAACATAAAATGGCACCACAATATAGAAAGTCTTAGATGTAATATTAGAGACATTCACCAATTCTTTAACAAATTCAATATAGTCAAAAATCTGATCTCGCAAAAGCGGATTTCTTTCTACCTCTCGCCTTCTTTCCAATCCACTTAGGTATGGTTTAATGTCATATTTTCTGGTACTAATTACAATCTGTAAAGGAAAGTCTAGCGTGTTTAAAAATCTTTGAAAGGCATAAACAATCGCTTCCTGCTCAGAGGTGTCTTTTAAGTCAAAGTTAATGGAAGAAACTGCCAAAACTGCTCTTAAAGAACCGTCTTTTAAGACTACCGTACCATCTTTAATTTCCGATATCTCAATATATTCTTGAATGTTATCCACTTGATATTGTTTTTTTGATTTTTTTTTGCTCATTTTATTTTTTCTTTTTAGGAAAATTACAAATCACTTTTTCGGTCTAGCGCCTGTGCAATATACTCCAACTCACTTACTGTTTTTCTTTTCTCTTGAATTCCAACGCGCGATTGAATTCGAGCAGTAGAGGATTCCTTGTTTTTCTTTTCTAAAACCCTACTTTCATCCAGATCAACCCCTTTGTCCCACCATAAAATTTTGCGTGAAGTAAGAAAGGCCACTCCTCTTCCAATAAAAGCTGCTAGAGACAGCCCCGCTGGTCTAAAAAAGGCAAAGGAAGTCGCCGCTGTAATACAAATTATTGACGCTACAACAAAAACCCAAAATTCAAAAAAATACCAAAAACCAAACATAATTAAACCTGCCAATCCAAACCAACCTAACTGCTTTGCTGTTAAGCGAAAAGCAATCCGGTCTTCAATGTCAACATATTGTGGCACTCCGAAAATCATGCTTTCATTTTAAATAATATAACCCAAAAAATCCTTCTTGCTCATCTTAACTCATTCAATCATTTTCCTCAAACCTTCTTTAAATTAACAGTATTGACTGAAACCTCTTTGTTTGGTTTTTTCTCTAAGATTAATAATTTGCTCTTTTTTTGTGACGAATTCCTCTTTTCTTTCAGACTTTTTGTGTCAAGACTGTCTTCTGTTTTTAATGAATTTCCTTGTTTTGATGAATTTTCTTTTTCATAGTCAACTGCTTGAGAATTTTCAATCACTAAATCACGCACTCCTTGAGTTGCCGGCAAGTTATTCTTTTGATACTCTTTCGGAAGGTTGCTTTTCTCGAAAAATTTTTCTGGAAGCTGTGGCTTTTTCAAATTAATCGACATTGGCTGTGGTTTTTGTAGTTCCTTTTTCACTTCAAATTGCGGTACACTCGCTTCTTTTTCAGCAGCAACATTTTTTTCTTGCCTTCTAGTTTTTTGTTGAAAATAAACCGTTGGATCTCCTTCTAACTTATAAATCAAAAGCAATTTATCATTATCATAAGACTCTAAAATCTCAGAAAGCCTTTCTCGCTCCTCTTCGTTCAAATTTTTACCATTCTCAGAATTAAACAAGTAGTCATTTCGCACTAAAATCGGATGAGTCTCAGCTCCCTTTTTCTGAATATAATCATCAATCCAGTTTTTAATTGTTGGCTCAAACTCCTGCTCTGGATCTATCTCTGGAATTTTCAATCGCTCAAAGGTGATTTCTTGACTGGATAGTTTTTCTCGATATTTATTAATTGCTGGAATAATTGCCATTTCATCAAAAACAATTGTCTTTTCTTCTTTAGCAATTTCTTTGATTTGTAAAATAATTTGCCTGATTTCTGCTAAAAAATCATCTTTTTGTGCTGGAGAAATTTTAAGCTTACCAACCACTCGATTAACTACCTCTTGACCGCTAATTTTATCAACAAAAATATCTCTTACAATCCGTGCCGTCTCCCCTACTCGTTCAGGCTCTTTAATGTTAAATTTATCTGTGATGTCTAAAACCAGTCTAGTTGTCTTTGCGCTTGCTAAAGCCAGCCGAACATCAATCGTTACGCTATTATCAACTTTGTCATACATTTTTGCCACCTGTTCTTGCGTGTCATCTTCAAAATTCCAGTTAACACTAGTCTTGTAGGGATTGGCTTGTTTAATTAAAATATCTTTCATTGATTTAAATTGTATCTAAAACTGTCTTTGCCTCCTCATTAGCATTCGCTGTAATAATTCTTTCGACGTTATCTGGATCTCTTCGTTTTTCATCATGTATCTTTTCCTTAACTGATTTCTTTTCAAAAAAGGCCTTGTTTTTTTGCTTAACTAATTCAGTTACTCCTTTTTTCTTAACAAATCTCTGATACGACTCTTCGGTTAGAATATCTTCTCCTGAATGACGAGAGGGTCTGGAATAATGCGCTCTTAGTCTTGTTATAGCAGCTGCCTTATCCTGATCTGTATCAATAGACTGCCCCCACTCCCTCAACTGATCTTGAAAAATCATGTTTGTCATAAGTTCACTCTTCATTTTTTTATCATCCCCGCTGTTTAGTGCTGCTCTAGCTGAAGTAGTGTAGCTATCCAGCACCACGTCTGCATTTTCTCGCATAACCTCCCTCCTAATATCTGCCGCTGCTCCGCTATTATCAATGCTGCCATCCCAACCAGCAGATAAAACTGCCATTGCTTCTTGAAATTTTGCAGCATCATTTAATTTCCCATCCTTAGCACTCTTCTTTAAATTATCCCGTACCTGTTGCGCTACCATTCTTTGCAACCTAATGTTTCCCTTAGTCGCTCTTAAAACATCATTAAGATTCATTGCATTAACCATTCCCTCCTCTGCTAATCTAATTGCTGCTGCTTGTGCTTTAACTCCTCCTTTTTCTAAATCTTTTTCATAATCCTCTTGTTTTTTTCCTCCTTTTTCCCTATCTTCCCTAGTCATTTTGTTTACTTGTTCTGTTTGGTACTTTTCTTTTTCATCTTTATTGCCCCTAACTGCCAATCTCACCCGCTCTTTGTTTCTTTGATCATCCTCTTTTGACCCAAACAAAAATGAACCAAAGGGAATTTTGTCAGCAGCTCGCTGCTTTAATCCCGTTAAGGCGGCGCCGCCATAATTCACTGCCATATTATACCCGCTCATTTTTTGCAAACTACTTGATGCCCAAGAATGTCCTTGGTTTAAAACTTTAGTCACAGCATCACCCGCTCCACTAGCAATTGATCTTGATAAATTGTAACCATAAAAAAATAGATAGAGAATTCCTGCAAATGTGACAATCTCTCCAGCCTTCGTTGCTGCATAAGGATTGCTTTTATTATTAAAAATACCCTCATCTAAGCCACGCGTCAAAACAGCAACTAAAAACAAAAAAAATAGAAGGACTGGTCCATAGGCAGCATAGTGAAAAAGCTTTTTTGACCAATCACCCCAAGCTGCTCCAATTCCCGAATTAGAAGGCCAAGCAAAACTAAAAAAGGCAAAGGGAGAAAGAATCAACAATACCCAAAAAGCTAAATATCTGACAAGTAAAGAAATTGCTAAAAATAAAAAAGCGATGGCCATCAACATTAAAACTAAAGCTTCCAAGAAGGCACCCAAATAAGGAGCAATTGACCCCTCTTTTAAAACAAATCCTTGAATAATTTTTGATCTATCTAAAAAATAAGTTGACATTCTTTCAGGACAACTTTTTTGTAATTTAGTTAAGTCTGAGACATTAGCTTGTGGCTGTGTAGACATTGCGTCACAAAAACCATTAAAGAAAAATGACATGGCTAAATTTGAAGCATCAATTACCACCAAGGTGATTGGCAAAGAGAAATTAATTAAAAAGGCGCTGAATAAAACAAAAATAAATAATTTTTTATCACTAAACCGATTAACTCTTAAAATAGTAGCAATCGCTAAAAAAACTAAAATTAACAAGTAAAACATGTTTAGAAAATCCCTCACAAGAGTCCATCCAGTTATTATTGCTTTTTTACTTTGATCTCCAAAAAAAACTTCTTTCGCAAGATCAGGGCTGATTATAAAGGAAAAAAAACTAACTGCTAAATTTAAAAGTCCAGCAAAAACTAACCTTAAGAAATCAATGAAAGGAAGTAAAAAAGTTCCAGCTGCAACACTGGCTGTAGTTCTAAGCGCCTTACCAGCTAGAGTAGTTATATCTACACTATTCGCATAAACAGTCCTTCCGGGAAAAAATAAAACTAAACTCAAAAAAACACCTAAAAAGGCAATGGCTATTTTAAATTTAATTGTTCTTTTTTTTAACATCTATTATTAAATAGCTCTTTATTTTTAATCTTCTGTTGCAATGTCTTTTGTCTGGCCCTCGTAAATCAGTCTCTGAATGTCAGTGTTCCTCTTTCGAACGTTTTCCATCTGATTTGCCCCTGGCAATGAGAATGCTTCATAGCCAGTTCTCAAAAAAGTAGAAAGCATTGAGGTTGATAGATTTGTTTGCACTTGTTCGGTGGAAGTGGCTCTAGAAATCATTTCAATTGGCGCCGTTTCTGAAGCGGTAATAATGTCTGCGATCACTCGACCAGGAATACCGTTTTGTGGTTGAAATCCTTGATTAATTATCAAACTGGTTCGCCGAA
>DUUL01000003.1 GCA_012841575.1 Candidatus Moraniibacteriota bacterium
TCATAGTCAATAATCGAACTTTCCCGAATTAATTTTTTGATTTTTTCCCCATACTCTTCCAATAAATAACGATCACCTTCACTTTTAAACTCCTTTAAGAAAGCTAAATAAAAACTTGTTATCCATTCAAACTGTCGAACGTATTGCTTGAGAAATGGATCGGGAGAAAGAAACTCAAATAAGGATTTTAGTCTTTTATATTTTTCTAAAAAATGTTTTTGCTTTTCCTGACTATTGTTAAAAATTTTTAAACACTGTCGTAAATTTTCCATTGAAGCGTCTTCAATATTCATTCCAGTAAAAATATTCATCGTCTCTTCTAATGTTTCCTCAAAACTCACCCTTACTTTCTCCAAGTCTACCATCGCAGAATCAATAATTTCCTCATCAAAATTTAAAGCAGCATATAAATTACGAGTAATTCCATAATAATCAATAATTTTGCCCGCCTCTTTGTTTTTATAGACACGATTTGTGCGCGCAATCGCCTGCAAGAGATTGTGATCACGCAACGGCTTATCTAAATACATCACCTGTTCAATCGGCGCATCAAACCCCGTTAGCAGCATGTCACACACCAAGAGAAATTTTAAAGAAGATTCTGGATCCTTAAATTTTTCAATGATCTGTTCCCGCTGTGCCTTGTTAGTATTATATTCTTTTAAATCATCACTGTCGCTATTAGGGTCACCAGGAGAATAGACTACCGCTGACTGATCAGGTGGAATCAGCTTATCAAGCAACCTCTTATAACCTGCAACCGCCTCGCGATCATAGGCCACTATCTGTGCCTTGAATCCATTAGGCTCGACATACAACTTATAATGCTCAACGATATCCCTAGCCACCGCCTCCATCCTCTTTGGCAGTTTAACTAAAGCAGCTTTTCTGGCATGCTTTTTCATCAAATCAGTTTTTTGCTCTTGACTTAAAGTTTCTGAAATTTTCTCAAACTCCTTGTCTAAATCTTCTTCCGCCATAGCAAATTTTGAAAGTCGCGCTTCGTATGTCACTGGAATTGTTGCGCCATCATCAATTGCTTGTTGAATGGAATAGTAGTCCAAGTAGCGCTTCCCTTCTCCTTCATAGTTTTTAAAAGTGTTCGTGTGTTTCCCATCAATCGGGGTCCCTGTAAAACCAAAGAAAAAAGCTTTTTGAAAGGCATAACGCATATTAATTCCTGAAATTCCTTCATCACCTCGATGTGCCTCGTCTGATAAAACAATAATATTTTCATCCAAACTTTGCACTGACGCTCGAAGTTCAGAGAACTTTTGAATGGTTGTAATGAAAATTCCCCGCTCTGGTGATTGAATTTTTTCTTCTAAGTCTTTACGTGAAATAACACGCTCAATATTTTTTCCTCCTACATTAATAAAGGTTTCAAAAATCTGATCATCCAGATCAATACGATCAACCAGAATAAAAATCTTGGGATTATTTAAGGCCTTATGAAAACGTAGCTTCCAGGCCGTAAAAAACATGGTTAAAGTTTTTCCTGATCCCTGGGTGTGCCAGATTAAGCCTTGTTGCTTCTCCTTATTTACAACACGAGCAATAATTTTATTGGTCGCACGAAACTGTTGGTAGCGTGCAATTTTTTTCACCGTTTTCTCTTTCTCTTTTTCAAAGAGAATGAAATTCTGCACGATATCCAGAAAATTTTTCTTTTCTAAAAGTGCAAACAGTGTCATCTCCAGCTCCCCTCCCAAGTCCTTTTCCAGCTCCTCGTCGCGCCATCGCAAAAAATATTGCTTAGTTGCATAAGTTGTTCCATATACAGTGTTCAGTCCATCACTAGCAATATTAAAACAATTGGGAAGAAACAGTTTACGTGCCACTTTTTCATATCGCTTGATCTGATCAATGGCACTTTCAAATGTCACCGTCTGTGATGTTGTTGGACTTTTGGCTTCAATATCCACCAATGGCAATCCATTTACAAAAATCATAATATCGGACCGGATGTTCTCAGTGTCACCCTCAAAATAAAATTGATTAGTTACAACAAACTGATTATTGTCTTCATCCACATCATCATTAACCCGCGCCCAATCAATAATATAAAAATCACGCTTCTTTCCAGTTTTAACATCTTTCAGGTTCACACCCTCGCGCATCACACGCAAAAAATCTTCATTAGTATCCAACTTTTTCACTTCTCGCACCACATTTTGCGCCATCTCCTCATCAACGTTATTGATTCTTTTAATCGCCTCCGTAAGATGCGACACAATAAGATGTTCGCTTTCAAAGCGTCGCAATTTGGCAAACTCCTCTGGCGAAATATAGTCATAATCCAGTTTTTCTACAAGAAACTTGATGATGTGATTTTCGACAGTGTATTGTTCGTTAAATTTCATATGCCTATATCAAATAAATAAATTATTCTTATTGTTTTTTTCCAATTCCCAATTTAATGGATTGTTAATAATATACTCTCTAATTCTATGTAATTCTTTTTCATTCCTAACAATGCGATCATGAAATCGTGATTGCCAGAAAAAAAATCCGTATCCGGTTTTATTACAGCACCTTTTCACATTCCCCTTAAAATGATTAATAATCGATGACAATGAATTTTTTACTAATGGTTGAATTCCGATGGGAATTCTGGGATTTGTGGGATTTGTGGGATTTGTGGGATTTGTGGGATTTGTGGGATTTGTGGGAGTGGGAACGCGCCGTGGCGCGTTCCTATCTGTGTTCCTATCTGTATTCCTATCTATACCATCATCATTAATAATAACAATTCCATGCAAATGATCTGGCATAATCACAAATTGATCCAATTCTGCAATGACAAATCTTTTAGGAATTTCTTGCCAAAATCTTTCTGCAATCTTTCCAATTGGTGACAATTTCATTTTACTATTTTCAATTTTGCCAAAATACTGCCTCTTATCCTTAACACATATTGTAACAAAATAATAACCCGCCTGTGAATAATCATAATTGCGATAACGATATTGTTTTTTGTCCTTATATCTTTTAACTATCATATATTTTAAAACCTATAAAAACAATCTTTTGAGGTCTTGAATGGAACATGCCATATTGTGAGAACCCTATTGTGGGAACATGCCATGGCATGTTCCATCCCAACCAATTCATCCCAATCAATCCATCCCAACAAATTCCA
>DUUL01000009.1 GCA_012841575.1 Candidatus Moraniibacteriota bacterium
ACTTTCTTTGTTGATGATTATTGTTTCTAAAATTGTTCACAACGTACTATTTTTAATTCTGTTTTTAGTTTTTATTGCAGGTTTAGTTTTTTGGCTAACTAGAAAGAAAAAGAAAAAAGATTAAGTCTCACTTAAAGCTGATTTTAATCAAAGAAGGCTTAGTTTTGATTCAGTTGAATTGATTTAGCGTTTGATTTTATGAAAAAAATCCTGATTGGTTTAATCAAAATTTATCAAAAAACATTATCTTTTGATACTGGATGGCTAAGTTGGTTTACTGGTGGTAGACGTGTTTGCAAGTTTCACCCAACTTGTTCCCAATATACAATCGAGGCGATTGAGAAATTCGGATCAATTAAGGGTGTTTGGTGGGGGATGAAAAGAATTAGTCGTTGTCATCCTTGGAGTTCTGGTGGCTTTGATTCAGTTGAAGATAGCTTGTCTACTAAATTAAATAAGTAAGTTATTAGAATTGAAATAAAGATGAGAAAACGCATACCATTAAAACAAGGATCGAGTAGGGAAGTTTTAATGTTGTTGTTTTTGAGTTTTATATTTTTCGCTAGTCCAGTTTTTGCAAGAGAGAATATTGCTGATTGTTATATAAAAAGTTTTGATTCAGAAATTACGGTGAATCAGGACGGGAGTTTATTAATTACTGAAAAAATTGTTGTAGATTGTGGCGATTTACCTAATAAGCACGGAATTTTTCGAGTCTTGCCAACTAAAATAAAAGTGGAAGAGCGGGGGTTGGTGGAAATGCCAATAAAGTTAATCAGTATTGAAGATCAGACTGGCAGGAAGTATAAATATTCAACCGAAAGGAATTTTTTGGGAAACACTATTTTTTGGAAAATTGGTGATCCAGAAAAAACAGTTACGGGAGAGAATGTTTACATTATTCAATATCAAGTGAAAAACACGTTGCGTTTTTGGAATAAAAACTTTGATGAATTTTATTGGAATTTGACAGGTAATTTTTGGGAGATGGAGATGGATCAAGTGCGGGTTAAGATTATTTTTCCTAAAGAAATAAACAAAGAAAATAGTGCAGTTTGGCTGTACAGCGGAGCTAAAGGTGAAAGGGAAAATCAATTTGCTGATTATACTTGGACTGAGGCTAATATATTAGAAGTAAAAACAAACCAAACACTTCCTGAAAAACAAGGTGTTACCATTTCAGTATCTTTTCCTAAAGGAATTTTAACTTATCGTCCACTTCCTTGGTGGGAAAAAAATTGGCAATATCTCTTCTTTTTGATTCCTCTTGCAGGATTAATTTTCTGTTTTCAGCTTTGGCAAAGATATGGCAAAGATCTCAAAATCAAAAAAGCGAGAATTGCTGAATATGAACCGCCTCAAGGACTTTCTATTTTAGAACTAGGGCGTTTGAGGGATGGCTATTTTAAAAATAATTTATTTACAGCTGAGATTATTTATTTTGCGACAAAGGGAATTTTAACAATTCGAGAAGTTGAAAATGGTAAACTTTCTTTCAAAAAGAAAGATTATGAATTAACGCGCTTGAAGAATAAAGAGGCGGAAAAGAGTTTAACGAGTGCTGAGCAGAAAATAGTAAATAATATTTTCAAAACTGGTTCGACTAAAAAAATTTCTGAGTTGAAAAATAATTTCCATGAAGTAGTTTCCGAGGTTAAGAAAGATGTGTTGAGTGACTTGGAGAAAAATGGATACTTGGAAATAAAAGGTCAAGAATATCAGGCAGTTTTTGCGATTACAGGAGTTGTGTTAATATTGTTAGCTTTTTGGTTGTTGTCTGAAGGCTGGCTTTTACCAGCTATTGCTCTGATATTGACGGGAGTTGTATTTTTAATTTTTATGTTTATAATGCCGAAGATTACGGAAAAGGGAGCTGAAGTCAATTATCAACTAGATAATTTTAAACTTTTCATGAAAACAGTAGATAAGGAACGAGCTAGGTTTTATGAAAAAGAGAATATTTTTGAAAAGTTTTTACCCTATGCGATTTTTTTTGGAATTACTGATCTTTGGATTAAACGAATGAAAGATATTTACGGAGAAGAAGGTCTTTCTAATCAATTGCCAGTGTGGTATATTGGCGGTAACCTAGACTCATTTGATTTCAAGAGTTTTGACGATTCTTTCAGTAAAGTGGTGAGTAGCGTTGGAGATAGCACTTCATCTTATTCTGGCTCTGGTGGAAGTGGTAGCTCGGGTGGCGGCGGAGGAGGTGGAGGAGGCGGAAGTTGGTGAGTCAAGCTGTCCAAAACAAGAGGATAAATTACAAAACAATGACTCTAAAAGAATTATTATCATTACATCCCAATCCATTTGATAAGGAGCAAACCATGCGAATTACTAAGGCTTTTGCTTTTGCTCAGGAGGCGCATAAAGGACAATTGCGTAAAAGTGGCGAACCCTACTTTGTTCACCCGGTTGAAACAGCGGCCATTTTATCACGCATGGGAATGGGTTCGATTACCATTACGGCAGCTTTACTGCATGATGTTTATGAGGACACAGAAGTGACTTTAGATGAAATTAGAAAAGAATTTGGAAAAGAAGTGGCTTTTATTGTAGAGGGCGTGACCAAATTAGGAAAAGTTCAATTAAAAGGAAGTGATGAAGAGTATTATTTAGAAAATTTAAGGAAAATGTTTTTGGCAATGGCGCAAGACATCAGAGTAGTTTTAATTAGATTGGCGGATCGTTTGCACAACATGCGCACCTTACAATTTCATCCGCCAGAAAAACAACAAAGAATTGCTAAGGAGACGATGGAAATTTATGTGCCAATCGCTAATCGTTTTGGAATTGGTGAGCTTAGAGGTGAGTTAGAGGATCTTTGTTTTAAATATTTAGATCCTAAAAATTATCAATTAGTTGAAAAGTTAGAGGAAGATCTTTATCGAGAGCGTGAACAGTATGTTAACTTGGCAATTATTGAGTTGAAGAAAGAATTGAAAAAAAAGAGGGTTCCTGTGGTGGATATTCATGGCAGAGCAAAGCGCTATTACAGTCTTTTTTTGAAGTTAAAAGCACATGAAATGCGAATTGAGGACATTTATGATTTGGTGGCAATTCGAATCATTGTGCCTAGTATTAGTTCTTGCTACGAGGCTTTAGGGATTGTCCATCAAAAGTATCGCCCGATGATTGGAAGGATTAAAGATTATATTTCCTTACCCAAGCCTAATGGCTATCGTTCAATTCACACGACAGTTTTTGGTCCCAAGGGGAAAATTATGGAAGTGCAAATTCGCTCAGAGCGGATGCATAATGAGGCGGAATATGGAATTGCTGCTCATTGGATCTATGCTTATCGCAAGGAAAATAAGAGTTGGTTGCCAGATTGGCGGCAGGCTCTTTTTGGGCGGGACCATAGTCACAAGGTGCCAGAAGATGAGTTGACTTGGGTGCGTCAATTAAAAGATTGGAATGAAGAAACACAAAAAGCACCAGATGAATTTTGGCAATCACTTCGAATTGATTTTTTTAAAAATCATATTTTTGCTTTTACTCCCCAGGGTGATGTGATTGAACTGCCAGAGGGAGGGACGCCAATTGACTTTGCCTACGCAATTCATTCAGAAGTGGGTGATCAAGCCCAAGGAGCTTTGATTAACAGAAAGATGAGCGCTCTAGACACTCCAATTCATAACGGAGACTTAGTGGAAATAATTCTCACTAAAGATAAAAAGCTACCCTCAAGGGATTGGCTAGAATTTGTGAAAACTGCTAATGCTCGTTCTAGAATCAAGGCTTCGTTAAGGAAAGGCGGAGTAGAGCTAATCTAATTATCTTGTTGATAGCTATTCAAGCTATTTTTGAAAGAAAAAGATGTTTCCCCAAAGTGTTTTTTGTGATATACTGAGAAAAATTAAAATCTAAAATGAATAAATGTTTACTAAAAGCAATCTTTTTAGTTTAAACGGAAGAAATCTTCTTCTTTTTTTCTTGCTCTTTCTTTTTTCTAATTTTTTCTTTCCTAATTTAACTCAAGCTGAATTAGTACAGTCTGGAGATCTCTCTATCAACGTTCCAGGGTATGACGCTGCAACAGGATGGTCTGCTGACGCTATTTATGACGCTACCATCACTGCTAATTTTCAAGATAGCACCAGTCCACAAAAAAGTGTCTCAATCACCCTACCAGAAGGGATGCGTTTTGTTGCTTATCCAGTTAACCGTAGTCCTGTTGCTGACACACCAGAATATGATGATCAAGGTAGTGTCCTAAGCAGCTTCGTTGAAAGCATCATCACTCCTCCCAAACAAAGCTATTATCCTTCTTACAATGGCACTTTAACTTACAACCTTACCTCTAATTGTGAAGCAATAGAAATTCCTATTAAACTTACTGTGGATGAAAATGTCTACTATGGTCCTAAAAACTTTCCCAATGGAATCCAAGCAGAAAGCAAAAAGAATAATGTTTCTTTGGATACAGTGCAGATGGAGGTGAATGGGGTGGGGAGTGTGGATTTACGTTTTCATAGTAGTGATTGGATTACGCGAACAATGATTAGCAGTTCCAATCAGACGGTGAATATGCCACAGGGTGGTGTTCATTTTGCAAGTTTTAATTTCGTTGGTCGTTATTTAAAAAACATTCAAGCCTACTATTACTATCC
>DUUL01000075.1 GCA_012841575.1 Candidatus Moraniibacteriota bacterium
CGGATGGATGTACACCTTGAATGATCTTTCCCCGGGTAGGGGAGCGGACAGCTGCGAGGTGGTGGAAGGGGATACCGTGATCTGGTACTACAGCCCCACTTTTGGAACGCCGGCACCGAAGTGGACCGAGCTGGATGAACAGATTCCCCTGGAGCCTGTTGATCTGCAGGTGACGCTCGATACGATCGTGGCCTACTACCGGGATTGCTGCAGTGTACTCGGTTGGGAGGAGGTGCTCGCGCTGTGGGGCGCCGGTGCTGATCCGGGGAAGGCCCCCTGGCAGCTGCCTGACTGGGAGATCGATCAACTGGACGACGGGGCGCCGGTGACCGGTTATGCTTCTGCCATCCTGGGAATGATCGCTGTCGGCGAAGATCCCGCCCGCAGCGGCGGCAGGAACCTGATCGCCGAGCTGGCCGCCAGGCAGAATGCTGACGGGAGTTTCGGGGAGGGCTGGCTTAATCAGCATTTCTGGTCCGTCATCGCCCTGGATACAGCGGGGGCATCATATGATTCTGCAGGAGCGATCGCCTTTCTGGTCGATCAGCAGAAATCTGATGGTGGATTTACCCTCTTCGGCGAATCGAGCGATTCCGATATGACTGCCACAGCGCTCATCGTCCTGGCAGCCCACCGCGATCTGCCGGGTACAGATGAGGTGATCGCAGCAGCGCTGGCCTGTCTGCGTGATCTGCAGCTTCCGGGCGGCGGTTTTTCCTCCTGGGGTGAAAATGCCGAGTCGGCGGCGATAGTGATCCGGGCGCTGCTGGCCTGCGGCGAGGATCCTGCAGCTGCCCCCTGGACTGACGGGAGCCGCAGCATCATCCATGCCCTTGTTGCCTATCAGCTGGAAGATGGATCGTTCAGCCATCTGCCCGGTGATTCCAGCGATGGGATGGCCACAGCCCAGGCGCTGATCGCAGCGGGCGATCTGCTCTCGGGGAATCTTTTCGAGAGGCTGGCAGTATTTTACCGGGAGAATCATTCCATTCCGGAACCGGATCCCGGACCCGGCTCTGATCCGGACCCCGAACCGGCCGAGCGGGAACCGCAGCAAGAAACAGGCGATCTGCCGGCTACAACTGGGGCTCGGGGACTTTTTATCGGCCTCGGGTTGGTGCTTATCTGTCTCGGACTTCTTTTGGGCTGCAGAAAGAGCAGCAGTTTTCGCTGATCGTTTTTTTGAATCGATCCGCCTGGCGGATCGGTGTTCCAAAAATCGCGATTGAATCCAACGATGCCTGGGGGCGGGCGAGCCATCCCTTCACCCGCCCCGCATTAAAAATATGTCGGTTGAGCGGGCGGCTCCGCAGCCAAACCTGGCTGCCGAAAAGGCGCCCCTGCCGGCAAACGTTGAAGGAGGGATCGTGATGAAACGGGGCTACTTGATACCGCTGCTGCTGCTGCTTATGGTGGGATTGGCGGTTCCGTTGTGGCACTCGATGCAGGGGAGACAGGTTCAAAGTCAGGAGCAGGCTCCTGAAAGCCCTCCCCGGGAGAAGATAACAGAGCAGCCTGGCAGCGAGTCACCGGAGCGGCCTGCCCCCGGTGGTGAAAAAGCGGGCCGCGTTTTTCCCGGGGAGAAGGATGCCGCAGCATCTTCGGGGGACCGCAAACCATTGTCCGAACAGCAGCCCCAGCCGGCGGCCGGTTCTGCAGCCGGGAAGCAGCCGGACCGTAGCTTCCCCGGCGAAAAACCTTCCCCGGGGAGCTCTGCCCCGGAGGCCGCCTCTTCCGGGGAGCTGCCCCGCGAGGAGTCGCCCGTTGGAATTTCGGCAGACCTCGCCATCGTCGGCCGCAGCGGAAGGATCATCTTCAAGAAGGAAGGCATTACTGTCAGCGGCGGAAGGGTGGTTGATACCCTGGAGGCTGCCGGGATCGCTTACGAGACCGCATATCAGGGC
>DUUL01000010.1 GCA_012841575.1 Candidatus Moraniibacteriota bacterium
AAGAGCAAATGGAAGCTGCGGAAGAAGTTGTCGCAAAATGGGATTTTAATAAACAAAATTATTTTATTTGGTAAAGAGAATGTCAGGATATGATCAACGGTAAATCCGTTGGCATATCCCTTTTTTGTTGTCAGCTTGCTGACTTCTGATACAGGTTTTAGCATTGCTCCAATTTATTTGGAGTGTAAGTGCGCATTTCATGATAATGCGCACTTATACTCCTAAAAAGGTGTCGTGCTAAAACCGAAAATTGCGTGTTATAATCCAATATGCTTATTTTGCATTTTAAGGGGGTATTTAGAGCAAACTCTATATTTATATATGTTTCTTAAAACGCAAATATCAAGACAAGAAGAAACTCGTTTTCAACTCGTTTCAAATTCCTAAATTAGGAGGGATAAAATGAAAATTAATAATGTAACAGAAAAGGATTTATTTTATATTTTAGACTTATTTGAAAAAATGGAAGTAATTCATTGGTTAGATGGAGGCTGGGGCGTAGATGTATTAACTGGAAAACAACAAAGAGAACACAGAGATATAGATATAGATTTTGACGCTCAACACACTCAAAAAGTTATAAAAAAATTAGAAGATATAGGATACAAAATAGAAGTTGATTGGATGCCTTCACGTATGGAACTTAAACATAAAGAATATGGATATTTAGATATTCATCCTATAAATTTAAATGATGATGGTTCCATTACTCAAGTAAACCCAGAAGGTGGCAATTACATCTTTCAAAATGAATGGTTTTCAGAAACTAATTATAAAGGTCGAAAAATACCATGCATTTCCAAAGAAGCTCAACTTCTTTTTCATTCCGGTTATGAATTAACAGAAAAAGACCATTTTGATATAAAAAATTTAAAATCAATAACTTAATTTCTTTATTCCAATTGCTTTATTGACGTTGAGCCTCCGAACCCTTAACGATCCCAAAACTTGCCGAATGGTCGGCTTAATAGCTCACGCTATGCCGACATTCGTCTGCAAGTTTAGTTAAGGGTTCTTCTCAACATCAATAAATTTTCTCGGCATAAATGCGTGCTTAAATTATGTATGTACCTATCCTTCGAATAAAAACCTAATCAAGCAATGAATAAATAATTATTATCCTTTGCTTTCATTCACACCATATTCAATACCTTAATTCTAAACATCTGAAATAATACGGATTTTTAAACATAATAAATTTCGTGACTATCTTAGTTAAACTCTATTTAATTAAGATTTTTTATTTTTCATTGTCCAAGGGTCCAAGGGCGCACTTACACACAACATGAAGTTGTGTTGTGCTAAACCCATCAAAACCTGTATTAGATTTCGCTTTGCTCAAACAAAACTGACTTGCGTCAGTTTGGAACATTCAAAAATAAATAAGTTCAGTCGCTAGCTCCTTCGAACTTTTTTATTTTTGAACGTTAATTTTAAAGGCTCTCATTTGCGTTCTAAGCGATTTTAGCTAACAGTTAGCTATCTAACTGTCTGTCAACGGTAAATCGACTTAGAGGGGCTTATTGAGCCTTACAGGCGATATTAGCCCCTCTTGGAGGCTTTAAGGAGTTGATAGACTAGACAATACCAAAAGCCTGACGTCTTGGAAAACAAGCCCTTGTTTTCCCGAGCCCAGCGGCGGCAAGCGTTACGATCCAGCTGGTTCAGCTGGTCAGTGTGGCTGAAAGCCACGGTTTAAAAAAAGCAGTTCAGCGGTTTTTGCTGATCTGCTTTTTGGGGTTTAAAAACGCCAATTTTTGGCGTTTTCTTCTTATCTTGATACTATTAGCAACAACTAGTTTTTTAAAATCAAGCTTGATTAGGCTTATATCCCTTGATATTACAGTGTTTTGTGATATTATGAGTTTATAAAATTAATATAAAATAAAAAACCCACGTGATATCTCTGATTTGGTCGTCCGAGCACGTGAGTTAATTATCATTCATAATTTGTAGTTATAGTTTAAGGAGAAAACCCTTTAATGTCAAGGCTTTAACCTTATTAAAAATGATAGTTAGCTCCTTCACGTGGTAAGCGGGAGGAGCTTTTTATGTCAGAAATTTTTGAAGATATTACAGATAATGGCAAAGTTAGACCTTGGCGAGAACGGAAGATTGAAAATGTCCGTTATGCCGAATATTTGGCAATCTTAGAATTTAAACGGGCACATGATATACGGGGTTGTGGCGAAGTTTTGCGTTTTCGCAAGATTGGTGATCATTTAAAGCTTTATCAAACGTGGTTTTGTCATAAGCGTTTGTGTCCGTTGTGCAATTGGAGAAAGAGTATGAAAAATTCGAGCCAATTAAAACAAATTATTGCGGAAGCAGTTGCAAGAGAGCCTAAAGGACGGTTTTTGTTTTTAACTTTAACCGTTAAAAACGCTCATTCAGCAGAGGAGTTAAAAGTGTCTTTAAGAGCTTTGACTAAAGCCTTTAATAAGCTAACTCGCTATAAAAAAGTGACTAAAAATTTATTGGGTTATTTACGTTCAACGGAAATTACCGTTAATGAACAAGATGGGTCATATAATCAACACTTGCATGTCTTATTATTCGTGAAATCAAGTTATTTTGTTGGCAATAATGTGAATTATATTAAGCAAGCAGAATGGGCAAAATTATGGCAAAAAGCCCTGAAAGTTGATTACGAGCCCATGGTGCATGTGCAAGCCGTGAAACCTAACAAGCGCCAAGGCTCTAATTCTTTACAAGCCAGTGCCGAAGAAACCGCTAAGTATGAGGTAAAATCTGCTGATTATATGACCGCTGATGATGAGCAGAATTTAGCCGTTATTAAAGATTTGGAATATGCTTTAGCTGGGACACGCCAAATTAGTTATGGGGGTCTTTTTAAGCAGATTAAGCAAGATTTGCAATTAGAAGATGTCGAGAATGGTGATTTAGTTCATGTTGGCGATGAAGATTACACCAAAGAGCAAATGGAAGCTGCGGAAGAAGTTGTCGCAAAATGGGATTTTAATAAACAAAATTATTTTATTTGGTAAAGAGAATGTCAGGATATGATCAACGGTAAATCCGTTGGCATATCCCTTTTTTG